>JAHIRQ010000137.1 GCA_018818645.1 Bacillota bacterium | reverse complement strand
TCACCAAGTATTATCGCGTGGGCTGAGCTATTAGAAGATTCCTACGAGAAATTAGTGAAGCTATCTGTTGTTGATGAACCATCCGAAGTCGGGAATTTAAAGGTTGCAGCAACCAGATTAAAAAATATTGCCAAAGATATCAACAAGCTTCCAAGCTTGATGGTACAGTTTTCTGATGGAGATTCATCAGTCAATCAAATCCTAGGAAATTTAATGCAACGCTTAATGCGTTCAAATCTAGAACTTGAACGTACAATTTTCCATGGTGATGTCAAAATCGATAAACCCTACGAAAACATCTTTGTTCGTACATGGGAAGGAACAAAACGTTTAGTGTTGTCATTTATCAATAACCCTTATTCAGCATCGAGAAGACAAGACAATGAAGTGATGGTGTGGGTTAACCATCCAAGACAATATATTGAAATCATGCAGGCATTAATTGATGAGAAGTATGATGGAGAAATGCGTATCACCTTATCTCAAATGCCTGATCAAAATAAACTTGTACTCGCCAATGCGAGCGGACAAGCTCCTGATGTGACTATTGGTGTGAATCACTGGCTTCCTTATGACTTTGCTGTCCGTGATGCAGCATTAGATTTACGTCAATTTGAAGGCTTTGAGGAAATCGTAACTCATTTTACAAAGGGTGCAATGATTCCATTTGTCTTTGAAGAAGGGGTTTATGCACTACCTGGAACTCAAAACTTTTGGGTCACCTACTATAGAAAAGATATTTTAACATCCATAGGAATTAATGATATCCCTCAAACATGGGATGAAATTATTGAAATATTACCACTTCTACAAAGCTATGGAATGAACTATTTCGTTCCACTTGCTCAATATTCAGGACTGAAGCCATTCGTTGCAACACTACCATTTATCTATCAGTTTGGTGGAGATCTATATAGTCCTGATGGCATGCAAACAGCAATCAATAGTGATGAGACATTAGAAGGAATTAAACTGATGAGTGAGCTTTATACTCTCTATAATATGCCAAAGTTTGTAGCATCCTTCTATAACCATTTTAGATATGGATTACTTCCAATAGGTATCTCTGATTTATCAACCTATATATTATTAGAAACTGCAGCAGCAGAGCTTGATGGTTTATGGGGAATGGATCTACATCCTGGTGTCTATGACGAGGAAACTGATGAAATCATTCGTTACTCAGCTGTTGGTGCACAAGCCAACATGATTATGAGTACTACAGAATATCCTGACGAATCTTGGGATTTCTTAAAATGGTGGATGTCAACAGATATTCAAAGTGAATTTGCGTTCTTACTTCAATCAACTTATGGTCAAGCATATTTCTGGAATACAGCAAATGTGGATGCCTTTAGAACACTTTCCATGCCAGATGAATATAAGAATATCGTTTTAGAACAATGGGGCTACGGCCTAGAAGCACCACGTATTCCTGGCACTTATATGGTAGAACGTGAAATTAGTAATGCATGGACTAAGATTGTATTTAATGGTGTCAATCCAAGACAAGCCCTAGATGAAGCAGTACGTATCTCCAATCGTGAGATTATCTATAAGATGGCTGAATTTGGATACACCTACAAGGGTGAGATCATTAAAGAATACACAGTTCCTAGCATCTATAACATCGACAGATGGTTAACGGAGGTAGGAAATGATTAGTAAAATGAATCGTCCGGCATGGTTTATCGTGCCTTATTGGACTTTATTCTTTATCTTCGTTGTAGTTCCTGTTTTAGCAGCTATTTTCCTATCATTTACTTATTTTAATGCCATTCAGGCACCAAAATTCATTGGGATTACCAACTACATTGAATTGATTACTATGGATACGGTATTCATGCAGTTCGTCTTATCGAATACCTTGAAATTTGCGTTAATCGTTGGTCCAGTTGGCTATATCCTATCGTTCTTACTTGCTTGGATGTTATCACAAATTCCAGCAAAACCAAGAACAGTTTTCGCAATCATTTTATACTCTCCATCATTAACCTTTGGTGTTGCACTAGCCTCAATGTGGCGTATCATTTTCTCTGATGACTCACAGGGTTATTTGAATAGCTTACTTTTAAACTGGGGTGTCATTTTAGAGCCAATCCAGTTTTTACAATCACCTCAATATTTAATGACCATCATGATTGTTGTTTCCTTATGGAGCAGCATGGGTGTCGGCTTTTTAGCGATGCTTGCAGGGGTTTTAAATATTGATCAAACCTTATATGAAGCAGCTTATATGGATGGTATTAAAAATAGAGCACAAGAAATTTTCTACATTACCATTCCTTCCATGAAGCCTCAAATGCTCTTTGGAGCAGTTATGGCGGTTGTAACAACCTTCCAGGCAGGAGGTATCGGTGTTGCACTCTCAGGGTCCAACCCGACACCACAATATGCAGGTCAGCTCATCGTTAACCACATTGAAGACTTTGGTTTCATTCGTTACATGATGGGTTATGCAGCAGCCATTTCAGTTGTATTGTTGCTTTTGGTATACTTCATTTCTAAGGTTACATGGCGAATTTTAGGGGAAAGGGAGTGACGATATGGCAGCCAATTCATTTCAAGGGACAAAAATAAACCCTACAAGATTTCATAAGAGTCAGGTACCATTCTATTCATTCTTAATACCTTTCTCTCTACTCATGTTATTACCGATTATATTTATCGTCAATCACGCATTTAAGCCACAAAGTGAGCTTTTTGCGTATCCACCAAAGTTCTTCGTTAGAAGACCTACTTTTGATAATTTCACAGAGTTAGCTAGAATTACATCCGCTTCTGGTGTACCTTTTTCGAGATATTTAGTCAATAGTATACTCGTGACTGCTATAGGAGTGACACTTGCTATCTTAATAACTGCCTTATCGGCATATGGTCTATCGAAACTTAAATTTAAAGGTAAAAAATTCTTATTTGAGTTAAATACGTTAGCCTTAATGTTCGTACCAATTGCAGTACAGATTCCAAGATATTTAATCATTGCTCAATCTGGATTAATTGATTCTTACATGGCTCATATACTTCCAGTCATTGTCATGCCAGTTGCGATGTTCTTGATTAAGCAGTTTATCGATCAAACTCCAAATGAACTGATTGAAAGTGCGAAAATCGATGGTGCATCCGAGATGGAAATTTTCTTTAAGATTATTATGCCCATTATCGCACCAGCCATTGCAACCGTCGGTATTCTGGCTTTTCAAGCAATATGGAATGATGTATCAACATCCGTTTTATATATCAACGATGAATCTAAACGAACACTCGCATTTTATATGATGAGCTTAACATCAGCTCAAGGAAATACAGTTGCTGGACAGGGATTGGCAGCAGCTGGAGGATTACTGATGTTTATTCCAAATCTGATTTTATTTATTGTGCTACAAAGCAAAGTCATGAACACAATGGCACATTCGGGTATCAAATAATGAAAAAATTACTAATCTTATTATTTTTCCTTGTATTAGCACTTACACCATCCCTACAAACAAGTGCGAACGGATTACCTTATTCAACATTTACTTACTCAAGCTCTCAGGGTAGAATAGTACCTACTCAGGATGCTTATTTACCATTATCTATTTCCTATAATTTAGGTGGACTTACCTTAAATAATCCATCCGATATCACCATCGATGATGATGATAATGTTTATATTGCTGACACAGGAAACGCTAGAATAGTTAAATATTCTCTGAGAACAGATGTCGTTTCCGTCATTGGTGAGGGTTTGTTAAATCAACCCACTGGTGTTCATGTCGGCTTTGATGGTTCTTTATATGTTGCAGACTTTGGATTGAAAAAAGCTTATCAATTCCTATATGATGAAGACCTTGATCTCTACAATCAAGGAGCAGTATATGAAAAGCCAACCAATACCCCTTTCTTTGCAGAAGGGGATGCATTTGACCCAACGAAGATTATTACCGATCGTGGAAATAACGTCTATATTTTACTCGCAGGTAATATCAACGGTCTTGCAGAGTTCGAAAATAACGGGAATTTCTTTGGATTCTTTGGTGGTAATCAAATACCTAATACTTGGGATAACGTTTTAAAATCCATTTTATTTGATGAAGAGCAGAGAAGACAATGGTTTAAGATGATTCCAAAGCCAGTTTATAATATTGCAATCGATCATGATGGTTTAATTCTAACAACAACCAAAGGTGACTACGGTTATTTAAAACTAAACATCGCAAATTTCGTTTACAATCGATCTGTTTGGGGCTTTGACACAACAGAAGACGTATTCGTAGGTCCTTATAACACCATTTTCTCGATAGAATCAGGCGGTTATATCGTCGAATATGGTCCAGATGGTTCGGTTCTATTCATCTTTGCAGGACTTGATCAAAATGGACAAAAAGGCTTATTTAGATCTCCATCAGGTATTGCAGTAGATTCAAAGAGCAATATTTATGCAATTGATAAAACAACTTCAGCTTTGCAGGTATTTATTCCAACAGAATTCGCAAACCTTGTACATTTCGCAATTGATTTATACCAAGATGGTAAATATTCAGAATCTCTTGAACCTTGGCAAGAAGTCTTGCAGATGAATGCTTTATTTGATTTAGCAAACAAGGGTATCGGGGATGCATATTATGCAGACCTAGACTATGAATCCGCAATGCAATACTATCAAGTCGCAAGAGATCAAGAAGGCTTTTCCAATGCATTCTGGGAAGTTAGAAATACTGCACTTCTAGATAGTGGTGAAGTCATTATATTCTTCTTGCTTGGTATTATATTGTTATACTTTATCAACAGATTTGTCCATTTTATGGATTATGTTAGAAAGCCATTTAAGAAACTAAAGGTCTATTTATCCCAGTTTAAGCTTTACCAAGAATTGGTTTTCCCATTTTATATCATCAAGCATCCTGGTGATGGATATTATGGAATTAAGAGAGAAGCGAAGGGATCTAATTTATCAGCAACCATTTATCTCTTATTATTCTTTACCGTCTATATTTATTGGATATTTGAGACCAGCTTCTTATTCAACAACTTTATTCCGGCTGAGATCAATATGTTCCAACAAATGACAACGATTTTCGTTCCATTCTTCCTATGGGTTATCGCTAACTATCTTGTATGTAGCATTCGAGATGGAGAAGGTAAATTTTCTGATGTGTATCAAGCAACAGCCTATACACTTCTACCAATGATTATTACCTTACCAATCTTAACGATTGTTTCCAATGCATTATCATTTAATGAAGCATTTATCTATTCAACGATTATGTTTATCGGATTATTCATCACAGGTTTATACATGGTGATTATGGTTAAAGAAATTCATTATTATGATATGAAACCAACGATTGCAAATATTTTAATCAGTTTATTTACGGCAATCATGATTTTAGCTGTTCTTTTCATTGTGTATCTATTACTAAACGAAGTATACGTCTTGATTTCAGACGTGATAAGGGAGTTGATTATCCGTGGCTAAACTAATGAAATATATGATTGTATTTATCCTATTTTCCATGTTAACGCTAGGTATTGTCTATGCAGCAACCTCAGATTATGAAATCATCAGTGATATTGAAGAAGTTGAAAACTATCCTTATATCAATCAACTGTTGCTTGAAAGCTCTAGATATACTCAATCAGATGCAGTAGCACCTGAACGACTTTTAGATTATCAAACAAATTACACATTATCCTATACAGCTGATGAACTTGACGATTTAGGCTTTGAACTGATGTTTAGTACTCCTCAATTAGAAGTCTATTTTGAAGTGGATTCCTTCTCTTTAATGGTTAAAAATCTGGAAACTGGATATTTCTGGTCAAGTCGACCTGAATTTCAAGGAACATCAGGAGAAAGAGAAGATAATACATTAAATAGAAATCAAATGAATTCAGGTCTTTGGGTTGAATATGTAAGACAAAATAATGTGTCATCTGCAGCAATTCAAACACAATCGATTTACACATTAGCAGATGTGGCTTATCAAAATAACGGGGCGATCACTAATGATGAACCTGATCATTTAAGACCTTACATGCTAGAAGCTGGTAGCTATAATTACCGAAGAGTAACCAATGATATCATTGAAGAAAGTCCAAACTCATTTAAAGTCAATGTCGACATTAAAGAAATTGATATTAGCTTTGATGTAGAAATTAGCTTAGTTAACAATGCTATTGAAGTTCATATTCCGATGGAATCCTTGCAGGAAACAGGAGAAATTTACCGATTACTTGGTATTCAAGTGTTCCCATATTTTGGTGCTGCAAGAGAAGATAAAATGCCTGGTTATATCGTTATACCTGACGGTGTTGGTGCATTGGTTAGAACTGATAAACGTTATAACACATATTTCCAATCAAGATTCTATGGTTCAGATATTGGATATTCTACGCAAACCATTCCAAATCTTTCCATTCCAATATATGGTATGGTTCATGAACCCAACGGAAATGCATATTATGTCAATATCGTAGAAGGTTCAGAAAATGCACAATTACTTTCAACCTTCTGGGGTAGTGGAACGAGATATCACCGTGTTGGAACACGTTATAATGTCAGACAAATTTATAGAAATATTATCAATAAGGCTGGAGATGGTAGTGATACGATTGCTGCTGACCCAACCACACTAGATTTTAGAATTCAATTTAATTTCTTATCAGATTCTGAAGCATCCTATGTTGGTATTGCTAAAGATTATCGAGATCATTTGATTGAAGAAGGCGTCTTAACTGAAAACGAGAAGACAAGTGATGGAAATATTCCAATTCAACTTGGATATATCATGAGTGATCAAGAACCATCCTTCATCGGAACAACAAGAGTTACCATGACAACTGCAAATCAAATTCAAAATGCTTATGATTTATTTAAAGAAGAAGGTATCCATAATCAACATCTTACATTGATGGGTTATTCTAGAGATGGCT
>JAHIRQ010000136.1 GCA_018818645.1 Bacillota bacterium | reverse complement strand
TAAAGATTCAAACATCTAGATATTTTGTATTAGATGAAGCAGATATGATGTTCGATTACGACTTTTTATCGCTTTTAGATTCCATTCTTCCAACGGTAGCAAGAGCGAAACTCTTACTTTTTTCAGCGACATTTGTAAGCGGTATGGAGCCATTCATTAAAAAATACTTTGGTGCATATGATTTAATTGATACCTCTAAAAAACATCAATTAAAAATTGAATACCAATTGATCAATATTAAATACCAAGACCGAATTGAAGCACTTACGCAAGTGATTGAAAATATCAATCCTTATTTATGCTTTGTCTTTGTCAGTAAGAAGGATAATCAAGAAGCAGTCTATAATAGTATCGCAGAAAAAGGATTCCAAGTCGTGAATATCAATTCAACACTTGGAGTGAAAAAAAGAAGTAAGATCATTGAAGATATTAATGCATTAAAATATCAATATGTAGTCACTTCAGATTTAGCAGCTCGTGGACTTGATTTTAAAATCTCCCATATTATTCATTTCGATTTACCACATCATTTAGAATTCTTCATGCATAGAAGTGGTAGAACAGCTAGAATGTATGATAGCGGAGTCGTGATCACGTTCATGACAGTTAATGATCACAGAAAAATAGAGAAGCTTAAAGAAAAGGGAATTCCTTTTAAAAATTACCAATTGACTAAAGAAGGCATCAAGAAAGTCGTTGTTAAGCACAATGCAATTTCAGATGAAGAAAAAGAAGCAATCTCAAAAATACAGAAACCAAAAAAAGTAACCCCTAACTATAAAAAGAAAAATGCAGAGCTCGTTAGAAAAGCGAAGCAAGAAATTAGGAGAAAAAAATATGGTCAAAATCGGTAGTCATGTCTCGATGAGTGGAGACGATATGTATTTAGGTTCAGTTAAGGAAGCGTTAAGCTATGATGCAAATGCATTTATGGTTTACACAGGAGCACCACAAAATACAATTCGTAAAAAAATCAGTGATTTAAGAATTGATGAAGCAGTTCATCTCATGGAGGAAATGGGTTTATCATTTGATAACGTCATTGTCCATGCTCCATATATTATTAATCTAGCAAACCCTGATCCTGAAAAAAGAGAGTTTGCTATTTCATTTCTAACAGAAGAAGTGAAGCGTAGTGCAGCAATGCATGCTAAGCAAATCGTCTTACACCCAGGAAGCGCTGTTGGTGGTGACCGTGAACTCGCAACCAAATGGATTGCTGAAGGTGTTAAAAAGGTCATTCTAAATACTAAGGATTTACCTGTGAAAATAGCACTTGAAACCATGGCTGGTAAAGGAAATGAAATTGGTAAAACCTTTGAAGAATTGAAAGCAATCATTGATCTAGTGGATGAACCAAACCGTATTTCTGTATGCTTTGATACTTGTCATACTCACGATGCAGGTTATGAAGTCAAAACTGATTTTGATGGCGTCATGAAGCACTTTGATGAAGTTGTTGGATCCAAATATATTTCAGTATTTCACGTCAATGATTCTAAAAATGAAAAAGGTGCAGCAAAGGATCGTCATGAAAACTTTGGATTTGGCTATTTAGGATTTGATAGCTTACTTAAGGTTATTTATCATCCTGATTTCCTTGATATTCCTAAGATTTTAGAGACACCTTATGTGGAAGGAAATCCTCCATATAAGGAAGAGATTGTAATGATTAGAGAAAAGAGCTTTGATCCTAATTTGGTAGAAAAGCTAAAGAATAAATAATATGAAGAAACCAGTATTTTATGATGATTTAGTTAATGATATTTCAAATCTCAAAAAGAAAACGACACCTAATTATCGTGCTTTATCAAAAAAATACTATGCAGGTGTTAGAAATCAAAGTTTAGATGAAATACTAGAGATATCTACATATCTATTGGAAACCGGTAAATGGGTAGAAAAGCTAATTGCTTTTGAGTTTGCTTTCCAAAAGAGAAAAGAATATACAATTCAAACCTTTGATATCTTTGAACAATGGGTAAAAAAATATTTAAAAGACTGGAGCGATTGTGACGATTTTACAACACATGCGCTAGGTTATTTAATTCATATGTATCCAGAATTATCTTTTCGATTAAAAAACTGGGTAACTGATTCAAACTTTGCAGTTAGAAGAGCAGCAGCAACCTCCCTTTTAATAGCAATTAAAAAAAGAAATCAAAAGATTATCAATCCATTTTCTATTTCAAATTTATTAATGTATGATTCGCATTATCTAGTTCAAAAAGGCTTTGGTTGGATGCTGAAGGTATATGCACAATATGAATTGGATTTAGTTGTTACTTATTTAAAAGACAAACATCATGAGATGACAAGACTTGCTTTTAGGTATGCTATTGAAAAAATGCCAATCGAAGTCAAAAGATATTTAATGAGTTTATAATAAAGACGATGCGAATGCATCGTTTTTTCATTTGGTTTGATATTCGAAGCCGATAATGATATATTTTAGTCAAAGGAGATGATTAGATTGAAAATGAAAGGTTATTTACACTTGTATACAGAAGATGTTAAGCGTTCAAAAAAGTTTTATCATGATGTTGGTTTTATAATACTTGAAGATTATTCCAATGAGCAAGGTTTTTGTGTTCAAATCTCAAAGGATACTTTTATCATGATTCTCGAGAAGTCACATTTTCAATTTTTTCACCCGAACCTAAGTTTAGCGAAGCTAGATACACACAGTTCATTCTTTAGCTTAGAGGTAGAAAGCAAAGAAGAAGTCGATCAATTGATAGAAAAAGTAGTTAAACATGGTGGAATGGAAACCGACCATGCAGTTGATGATGAATGGGTTTATTATCGTTCCTACAAGGATATAGATATGCATCAATTTGAAGTCTTTATATTCAAATCGAATTTAAAATAAGAATTAAAAAAAATCCCTTCGTGAGAAGGGAATTTCTTTACTTTTCATTCATAATTTTTTGATATAGTTCTGTGTATTGTTTCGCCATTTTTGTTAGAGAATGGTTCACGTGCATTGCCTGGTGAATCAGTGAGTTGAATGCATCTTTTTCTTGATCATATAAATCAAGTGCTTGATTGATAGCTTCAATCAGTTCCTCCGCATCGTAATTTTTAAAGGTAAACCCAACACCAACACCTGTAAATTTATTATAAGGTGTTACAGTATCCTTTAATCCTCCTGTTTCTCTTACAATAGGAAGTGCTCCATAGCGCATCGCAATCATATGATTTAGCCCACAGGGTTCAAAAAGTGATGGCAACATGAATAAATCACTTGCTGCATATGTTTTTTGGGATAGATCGTTATCAAATGTAGATTCAAAATAGACATGATTTGGATATTTTCTTTGCATATCCGAGAAGAAGGATTCATAGAGTGCATCGCCATTTCCAATCGCTATAAAATTGAACTTTCCATCCTTTAAATAATCTTCTAGGACAGGCATTAGGATATCGAGTCCCTTTTGACGTGCAAATCTATTGATAAAAGATATCAATGGAAGATTTATGTTATCTAAATGGAGATCCTTAAGTAGCTCTGTTTTATTTTTTTCTTTACCTTTGATAAATGTATCTTCGTTATAGTTTTCATAAAGAGATGTATTTTTTCTTGGATCATAAAGGTCTTGATCAAGTCCATTTAAGATACCGTATAAATCGTATTGTCTTGCCTTGAGTGGTCCATCTAATGTAAACCCATAAAATCGAGTAAGTATTTCATTTCGATAATTTTCAGATACGGTATTGATGGCATTTGCACGCATAATACCGCACTTCAAGAAATTAACTCGATCTAGGTGAATATAAGTAAAATTCTTATTTCCGAATAACTTTTCTGTTTCCATTGGATAAGAGCCTTGTTTTTCTAAGTTGTGAATTGATAAAACTGTTTTAATCTTCGTAAACTCTTTATTTTGTGGTCTATATTTGATATCCAAGAAGAATGGTATAAGCCCGGTTTGCCAGTCATTTGCGTGAACAACATCAGGGTAGTCTCCAGTGAGCTTAATATATTCAAAGATTGCGAAATTAAAAAAAGTGAATCGCATCGCGTCATCTTCGTATCCATAATATTTTTTTCTGTCAAAAAACTCATCATTTTCAACAAAAATATAATTGACTTCATCATATTTAATCTGATAGAAATTTGCGATTTTTTCGATCATCCCCATCTTAACAACAGAAGACCCTAAAAATCTCATTTCATCGTGATGAACTTTAACACTTTGATAATATGGAGTTATAATTTTAACTTCATGATTGAGTTGATTCAATGCTTTTGGGAGTGCAGCAGCTACATCTGCTAAACCACCTGATTTACTGAAAGGATATGCTTCTCCACTACAAAATAATATTTTCATGTTATTCACCTGTCTCAATGATAACAAATCAATTCATGTTTCACAAGATATAAAGATTGAAATCAAAGGTTAAATATTTGTTTTATTCTCCTCCTTGCTAGATTGACTAAAGTCAAATCCTATGATAAAATCATTTTGGTTCTTGGACCACTTTTTATTTTATGAGTGATTTTTTTAAATTCTATATGGAGGTATTGATTTTGAGAAGACTAGTTGTTGTTGGAACCCAATGGGGTGACGAAGGAAAAGGTAAAATTACAGATTATTTAGCACAAAATGCAGATCTAGTCGTTCGCTATCAAGGTGGGAATAATGCGGGTCATACTGTTGTTTTTGATGGCAAAAAATATAGTCTACATCTACTACCTTCAGGGATACTTAATCCAAAAATTCATAATGTAATGGCAAATGGAATGGTGATCAATCCGAAAGCTTTTGTTGAAGAGATTGGAAAGGTTGAACGCTTTAATCTCCATATATCAGACCGTGCACATGTTGTCTTACCCTATCACCTAGAGTTAGATAAGGCTTATGAATTACTTAAAGGAAGTCATAATATTGGAACAACTCATAAGGGAATTGGACCAACCTATACAGATAAATCTTCAAGAATAGGAATGCGTGTTTCTACATTTGTTCATGAAGAACGATTTGAAAAAAGTCTTAGAGAGTTAATTCGAGAAAAGAATATCGAATTAAAACTACTTAATTATCCTTTACTAGATTTTGATTCTATCTATAATGAATATTCAAAATACGCGAAAGTCATGGCTCCATATGTTACAGATACTTCACTTTACTTAAATCAAGCAATTCTTGCCGATCAAAAAATACTATTTGAGGGTGCACAAGGAGTGCTCCTCTGTCTTGATCATGGAACATATCCATTTGTTACATCAAGTTCCCCTACAGCCTCATCAGTCCCCTTAAATACAGGGATTGCTCCTTGGCTAGTTGAAGGTGCGATAGGAGTCACGAAAGCCTATACAACAAGAGTTGGTAGTGGACCAATGCCAAGTGAGATACATGGCGATTTAGCGACACAAATCAGAACTGTTGGGAATGAATTTGGTACCACGACAGGAAGACCTAGAAGAATTGGTTGGCTAGATACTGTTATTTTAAGACATACAAAAAGAGTCAGTGGTTTGTCTTATCTTGCAGTGACATTACTCGATGTCTTAACAGGAATTGATGAATTAAAGATTGCAGTAAGCTATACTTTAGATGGTGAAGAAATTGATAGAATTCCTGCAGAAATAGAAGACTTTGAGCGCTGTGTTCCTAATTATATAACAATGCCAGGCTGGCATGAGGATATCACAGGTGTTCAATCCTATGATGACCTACCGGTTCATGCAAAAAACTATTTATCTAAAATTGTTGAATTAATTGGGGTTCCTCTTGGAATGTTTTCCGTAGGACCTGATCGTAACCAAACCATTATGGTAAAAGATATATTTTAGGAGGATCTCATGATTTCTAGATATCAAAGACAAGTTATGAAAGATTTATGGAGTGATGAATATAAATTCAAAAACTTTTTAGCAGTCGAGCTTGCAGCAAGCTTTGCTTGGATGAAAACTGGTCTTTTTTCAGAGGAAGAATTTCAAAAACTTGAAAAAGCAACTTTCAATATTGAAGATATCTACAGAATAGAAAATGAAGTCAAGCATGATGTGATCGCCTTTACAAAGGCAGTATCTCTAACCCTTGGTGATGAAAAGAAATGGCTTCACTACGGGTTGACCTCAACAGATGTAGTCGATACTGCACAATCTTTAATCCTAAGAGATGTCAACCATATTTTATTAGAAGATATCGATTCCTTCATGAAAGTGCTTCATCAAAAAGCGCTACTTTATAAAAATTTACCAGCCATGGGAAGAACACACGGCATTCACGCTGAAATCACAAGTTTTGGCTTAAAATTCGCGCTATGGTATGAGGATTTTAAGCGTCTCAGACGTTTATTTGTTCATGCTGCTGATCAAGTCTCAGTCACTAAATTAAGTGGTGCAGTGGGTAATTTCTCAGCCAGTTCTCCAACCATCCAAAAACTAACCAGTGATTATCTAGGATTAGATGAATCTCTAATCTCTACTCAAACCCTACAACGAGACAGACATGCAAACTATATGAGTGTCATCGCACTCATTGGTAGTGAACTTGAAAAGATTGCGATTGAAATTAGACATTTATCTAGAACAGAAGTCAAAGAAGTTAGTGAATATTTTGCTGTCACTCAAAAAGGATCTTCTGCAATGCCGCATAAGAAGAATCCAATTTCAAGTGAAAATATATCAGGTCTATCAAGAGTACTTAGAGGATACATGATGACATCCTTTGAGAATATTGCACTTTGGCATGAACGAGATATCTCACATTCATCTGCAGAGCGCATTATCCTATCGGATTCAACAACATTACTTGACTATATGCTCAATCGTTACCGTGATACACTCGACTTACTCGTTGTTGATGAAAAACAAATTGCTTATAACATCACACTTACAAAAGGTGTAGTTTATTCTCAAAAGCTTTTATCAGCAATGGTTCAAAAGGGATTTGATCGTATTGAAGCTTATGATTTAGTTCAAAGAAAGTCAATGGAAGCACTAGAAAAACAAGTTCAACTCATTGAACTCATCAAAGTAGACCCAAGCATTTCAAAACTTCTTTCTCATGATGAGATCATTGCTATATTTGATGATCGAAGCTATTTAAAATATGTAGATGATATCTTTGATAAAGTGTTTAGAAAAGATAATTAACCATAATTAATAATAAAGCCTAAAAACAGCCGTTTTTCATTGATAAAGACTTATAATTGTGCTATAATCAATAGCAGTCAAACTAGGAGGATTACACATGGCACGTCAAAATAGTAAAAAAGTAAAAGTAGATAAGTATAGTAAAGTTGAACCTAGAATTCATCCAATTACCATTGCAAGTATTATCGGCTTCTTCGTTGTCGTATTTGGACTTATTTTAATATTCCAACCAACAAACCAAGAAAAGATATCTGATGCATATGCTTTATACAATGTAGAAATAACAGAAGATCATCCATTTTATCAAGTAACATATCGTGGAGGATTATTTAAAAAGGGATTAAATAAGATTATTGAAAGTGATGAAGTTGTTGTGGTTTATGTTGGCTTTGCAACATGCCCTGCATGTCAAACACACATTAAAGGATTTGAATCCTATTATCGCTCTGAAGGTTTAGACGAACATGTTTCAAGAATCTATTATGTCGATCCTACTCAAAATTCAGGCGACTATGAAAAATTCCAAGAAGCATTCCCAGAATTAACAGGCTCTACACCTCAAATACTCGTATTTATGAATGGTGAAGTTGTTGAATCCTATTCACCTGGTGCATCCACTGAACAAACAGACATTAATAGAAGTATCCGTGACTTTTATAGAGCAGTAGTGACTAAGATTACAGAATAAAAAAGCACACTGTGCTTTTTTTGATAAGGATGATGAGAAAATGATTGAAAGTTTGAAACAAATAATTAGAGAAAAAATTGAATCCAATTTTGAAGTTGAAGGACTTGTAGTTGAGGAACCTAAGAAGGGCTTAGCAGACATATCAGTTCCACTTTTTCAATATGCAAAACTTTGGAGGGTATCACCTCTTGATGTTTATCAAAAGTTTTCTAGTGTTCTTGAAGGTTTAGATTCAATTGAGAAGATAGAATTTAGTAATGGCTTTTTAAATATTTATTTAGTCAGAAAGAAATTAGCTGAAAATATTTTAAACGCAATCCTAAAAAATGATTCCAATTACGGCCAAAGTGAAGTTGGAAAAGGGAAAACAGTTGTGATGGACTATTCCTCACCAAATATCGCAAAAAGCTTTTCTGTGGGTCATTTGAGATCAACTATGATTGGGAATGCTTTAAAGAATATCTATAAAAAAAGTGGATATAAGGTTGTTGCAGTCAATCATTTAGGAGATTGGGGTACTCAGTTTGGCAAGATGATTGTTGCTTATCAACTCTGGGGAAATGATACTGCAATTCGTCAAAATCCAATCATTGAACTTCAAAAACTTTATAAAAGAATTAATGATGAAGAAAAAGTGAATGAAGATTTAACTCAAAAAGCAAGAGATGCATTTAGAAAGCTAGAACAAGGCGATGCTGAATACATTCGATTGTGGCAATGGTTTAGAGATGAATCACTGAGAGAGTTTATGGAAATGTATGAACTCCTTGATGTTGATTTTGATTCATTCCATGGCGAAGCATTTTATAATGATAAGATGGACCGTGTCGTTGAAATGCTTGAAAAGAAGAATTTATTGGTTGTAGATGAAGGTGCAACCATCGTCGATTTGAGTGCTTCAGATCTTCCTCCCGCATTGATTAAGAAATCAGATGGCGCAACCCTTTATATTACAAGAGATGTTGCAGCAATCCTTTACCGATATGAGACCTATCAAGCAGATAAGCTACTCTATATCGTAGGAAATGAGCAACAACTCCATTTCAAGCAACTGAAGGCAGTTACTGACTTAATGGGATATAACTTTGATTTAGAGCATGTCAATTTCGGCTTAGTTTTAGTAGATGGTAAGAAAATGTCAACAAGAAGTGGTAAATTCACTAGATTAGAAGATGTCATCAACCAAGCAATTCTTGATGCTAAAGAAGCAATTACCTCTAAAAATCCTGATTTAAAAAATCAAGATATGGTTGCAAGAAAAGTAGGTGTTGGAGCAATCATCTTTAATGACCTAAAAAATGAAAGACATTTAGATGTGGATTTCAATTTAGCAAATATGTTGAAGTTTGAAGGGATGACTGGTCCTTATCTTCAATATTCAAGTGTGAGAATCGAAAGCATCTTAAAAGAAAACGAACTCAATTTAAATGATTTAGATGCGAAATATTTCGAAGAAGACCATTATTTTGAAGTGATTAAACAATTGGCTCAGTTCCCACATATGGTTGTTAAGGCACAAGAACAAAATGCACCATCGATTATCGCGAGATATGTAACTGCACTTGCTCAAGGCTTCAATTCGTTTTATGGAAAACAAAGAATCAATGTTGAAGATCAAAAGCATAAGAACGCAAATCTACTCTTCATCAAGTCTATTCAAATCGTCATCAATGAGGGATTAAGAATTTTAGGCATTTCACC
>JAHIRQ010000135.1 GCA_018818645.1 Bacillota bacterium | reverse complement strand
TTTAACGAGCATATACTTAATCGAATTGATTTCATCAATAAAGATGAGTTTCCTTGAATCCTTAGTGATGGATGATCCCCAACCGATTCGATCAAATCTCTCGATTGCACTATCTCCTAGCCTACCCTTAGGTAAGGCAATTGTTAGGTAGTTATTCATAGTTCTTTAGAACCTCCTTAAGGATATCTGCGCTATTTAAGGTAAATCCTACTGCAGGTATATCTTTACCAAGTCTTTTTGTTAATAAATCATATCTTCCACCACTCAGGATTGGACTCGGTATACCTTCGATATAAATCTTAAAGGTGATTCCTGCATAATAGTCATATTGTGAGATTGCTGATAAATCAAATCGAATATATTTTTGATCGATTAAGTCTATTTCTTTTGAAACGTATTCAAGTTCATCGATTGCTAGCTTCATTGGAGTAGATATATTCATAATTGATAGTCTTTCTTTGATATCTTTTATAGAGCCTTGAAATTTAAAGAGGTTTAGGATTAAATCTGGTTTATCCATATCTAAAACCGATTCTTTAACAAAACGCTCGAGTGCATCTTGGTTCTTATAATAGATGATATTTTTAAATTGTGTTGATTTCTCTTCATTCAATCCCAATTCATCAATTAGTATATTTAAAAACTTATTGTTATTGATTTCAGCAATAAACTCAATTCCAAACGTTTTTAACATCGAAAATCCGAGTTTTAACACCTCTAAATCGGCTTTCATGGATGAATCGCCTAGATACTCAATCCCAAACTGCTTCTTTTCTTCAATAGCACCCTTTAGATTTCTAGCAAAAGTTGTTGATAAATAGAAAAGCTTTAACTCTCTATTTTCCTCCCACTTGGGGATAACATGCTTAATAATAGAAGTTGTAATATCTGGTCTTAGAATCAAAATACTTCCATCAAGATCTAAAAGCTTTACCGTCGCTTCTTTTTTAATTCTTTTATTCATTTGGATAAAGCTATCATATTCCTCAAAAATTTGTGGCTCAATCTGCATATACCCTTTTTTGATAACCAGTTCTTCTAGTTTCTTTGTCATCTCGTATTTAAGTTTGTAATATCTTAATTCCTCTGTCATTAATAAGAATTCCATAATGCCTCCTATGATTGATCATGATTATATTTTTAAAAATAAAATAAAAAGGTCAGATAGACTATATCTATCCAACCTTGGAATTCAAAGTTATAGAAGATACAAGTCCCTTGCAACGTCATAAGGGCTCGTATCTATAGAAGCTTTCTTCTATGAAACAAACCCGGTTTTATGATGATGAAGATGAACTTGTACAAACTGAATTGTTACCTTTAAACTCATGATATACCTCTTCAAACCAATTGTTTCATGTGAATATAAAAGCATTATAGCACTAGTTTTCATCACATGCAAGTGTGAAACTTAAGAAATTAAAAAAAGTACACAAGGCTTGTGCACTCTTTGACCTACGTTAAAATTAGACAAGTTTAGATCTTAATCGACTTGAAATTGCATCTACAGCTAATACCATGACGATAATGGCAAGCATAATCGTTCCTAATATATCCCAATTTGCATTTTCTGCTGATAAGATCATCGATGCACCAAGTCCTCCCGCACCAACAATACCTAGAACAGTTGCACTTCTGACATTAATATCTAGGCGGTATAAGGTAATAGATGATAAATCTGCACTAATTTGTGGAAGAATTCCATAGCGTATTTTTTGCCATGTGTTTGCTCCAACTGCATCCAGTGCTTCAAGAGAACTTTTATCCATATTATCGATTGTTTCTGAGAAAAGTTTACCTAGCATACCGATAGAATGTAGTCCTATGGTTAATACACCAGTTAATGCATTAATCCCAAAACCTTTAACAATGACTAAAGCCAATATGATTTCTGGGAATACACGAATTAACACTAATATACTTTCTCCGAGCTTAGCAACTTTTTTACCAACGATGTTTTTACTGGCTAGAAAACCGAAAGGTAATGCAAGTACTGCTCCAATTAGGGTCCCTAGAAAACCGATAGCCAATGTCTCTATTGTTAAAAATATAACTCCTTCTTGGAAAACATATACACCACGACCAAATAGAAAATCAACATTAATATTGGTCATTTCTCTAGTGATAACCCTAATCGTATATGCAATTTGATTGAATCTTAGCATATTGACTGTAGCACCTCTTAAGGCATACATAACTGCAATCAATAAAATGACTGAAAATACAGTATTGATAATCCAAGTCTTTGGTTTCTTACTTAATGTTTTTTCTATATTTGTCATTGTAGTTTCCCCCTCACATAGTTAGAGAAAAACTGTACTGATAAAATTACAATAAGCATTAAAATGAGTGTTGAACCAACTCTATCATAATTATAGAGAATGTTATCCTTAATCACCATACCAATACCACCTGCTCCAACATAACCTAATATAGCAGATGCTCGGACATTGATTTCAAATATATAAATTAAATAGCTTAGAAACACAGGAAATATTTGCGGAAATATTGCATATCGAAATGCTTGAACTTTTGATGCACCAGTTGACTCTAGCGCTTCATAAGGACTCATATCCACAGTTTCTATCACCTCATAAAGCATTTTACTCATAATACCAAAGGTGAAGATTGTAATCGCAATCATCCCTGATAAAACACCAATACCTACGAAATAAACTGCTATAACTGCTAAAACCATTGCTGGAATAGTTCGAACAAGATTCATATATAAACGTATCGGTAGATAAACAAACTTGCTCTTAAAGATGTTTTTTGCAGCAAGAATAGCTATAGGTACTGCTAATAATGAACCAATAATAGTACCTGCTAAGCTCATCTCAAGAGTTGCTAAAAGTGGTTCCCAAAGCGTAAGCATAAAGCCAAAATAGTCACCCCAGGTTCTACCTGCTTTTGGAGTGAACATCTTTTTAATGATAACACCTAACTCACTTAAGTTGATTAAGCTTGGTGTGAATGTGATGAAAAGAGAAAAGATGATGATTAAAGTAACCAAAATCCCTAAAACAATCCAAATTTTATTAAATGGTTTGATGACGCTCTTTCCATTATCTAATGTAAACTTCGTCATACCTATTCACCTAACAATTCATCATGATTGAGAGATCTTCCATAAATATTAACCAAAATGTCTTCTGTAATTTTTGTTGAGGGTCCATCATAAACAACAAGACCATCTTTAATTCCAATGATTCTTGTAGCATATTTTAAAGCTAAATCCACGTGATGCATGTTTGCAACAATTGTTATTCCAAATTCCTTATTGATTCTTGCAAAGTCATCCATAACCTGGACAGTAGTAATTGGGTCTAACGAAGCAACAGGCTCATCAGCAAGAATAACTTTTGGTTCCTGCGTCAGTGCACGTGCTAAAGCAACTCTTTGCTGTTGTCCACCAGAGAGTTGATCTGCTCTTGTAAATGCTTTATCTAGTATACCCATTGTATCTAGTGATTCTAGTGCTAGGAGTTTGTCTCTTTTAGGATATAATCCAAACAATGTAGCAAAGGTAGGGTGATATGCCACCCTACCTGTTAATACATTGCTATATACTGACATTCTTTTGACAAGATTAAATGATTGAAAAATCATTCCAATACTCCGTCTTAGCATTCTTAAATCATAACCTGTTATCGATGAAATTTCTATATCATCAATAAATAGTTTACCTGAAGTAATAGAATGCATTTTATTAATTGAGCGAAGTAGGGTCGATTTACCTGCACCAGACAAACCGATAATTGCAACAAACTCACCATCACTGATTGTTAAATTTATTCCACGAAGGGCTTGAACGCCATTCGGATAGGTCTTGACTACGTCAACAAACTTAATCATGTGATAGTTTCCATTTCTACTATAGATTTTTAATTATTATGAATTTGCTTGTAGGAATTCGTATAAAGCTCTTTCTCCATCATAATCAGCATCATTTGCTTTTAAATAACCAGTGTGGTTATAAATTGCTAATGCTTCTGCTCCTGGAGTTGTAGCGATCACTGCGATGAATGCATCAGCTAGTGCTTCGCGTAAACCATCTGATAATGAAGATACTGTAGAAATTGTATCATTATAGATACCAGTTGTTAATGCAACAACCTTAGTTTCACCAATAACTGTCTTACCAGCATTTGCTGGGTTTTCTAACCATGCTGTATAAGTTGAATGATTAGCACGTGCATCAAAGAATGTAAATACAGCATCAACTTCATTGTTTAGTAAAGCTAATACTGAGTTTTGGTGACCACCGATTACTGTGCTCTTCACTTCACCTGCAGCTGCATTTGGAGTTCCAGTAACAAACTTAAGGTCATTTTGTTGTAATAAGAAAGATGGATATACATAACCTGATCCTGATGTAGCAGATTGAGTACCAACATTCTTACCAGCTAGGTTTGCAATACCGTTTGCTTGATAAGCTGCATAGTCTGCATTTCTAACAAGTAGCATTGAATAATAAGAAGAAACCTTGTGTGCTGAAGTTGTGGAAGCATCATATCCAGTTGCATTCGCATTTGCAATAATAACAGCAGGATCATCAGTAATTGCACCACCAACGATTTGTGCATTGTATGCATTTCTAACTGAAGTTAATAATACTTCTGCTTTTCCAGGATATTCAGTTGTAATGAATGCATATTGTTGTGCAGTCAAGAAACCAACATGAACTTGTCCAGAAGCCATTGCTTCGATAACTGAAGCATAAGATGTACCGATTGAAATATTAACATTGATTTCATAACCAGCTGTTAATAATTCTGCTTCTAACATTTCTTCTAAAGACTTAACCTTTGTAAGTAATGCTGAGTCAACAGATGTAGAAGGAACGAACTGAATGATTAATGTTGCTGGATCTTCAGGTTCTTCACCACCACATGCAACTAAACTAACCGCAAATAATGCAATTAGGAAAAGCAAGAAAATCTTCTTCATATAAATCCCCTTTTTTGATTTTGTAGCATTGATTTTTTTTAGTTTTATATGTATCCCCTAAAGTAGAAAAAAATCAAAACCCAACTCCATTATAAGCCTATCTAAAATATTGTCAATACATGAAACTTGATAGAAATAACTTTTTTGAACAAATACTATAATTATATAATTATATGAGAATTATTCCCAAGTCTATATAAAACAAAAGCACTTCTCAAAAAGTGCTTCATTTCAATCATAATGATACTATTTTTTTCTCTGGTTTGTTAATCAAGAATGTAAACAAAACTGTAACTAAGGTAAAGATCATCATTGCAACAATTGCAGGATTAAATGAATCGAATTGATCATAACTCACACCAAAAGGTAGAGGACCCATTGCACTACCAATAACCATAAAAACTGTTGTCATACCCCGAATGCTTCCTAAATACTTTCTACCAAAATATAATGGCCATACTGTATTTAAAGTCACAGATTGAATAGAGGCTGCTAAACCATAGAATAATATAAAGAATATTGCAGTTCCTGCATTGCTTACCCAAAAGAGTAGAATAATCATTGAAAACAATATCATGATTTGTGTAATTGCAAATACATATTTTGGTTTTGTCTTATCGATAAATGCTCTTGCTACGAAAGGCATAAATATAATTGGGAAGGCAACGAGTCCAATAATCCATGCAGCAGTTTCATTGTCGACACCTCTGGATCCCATAATTGAGTAAAAATGAAAGGTGACTCCGGTGATAAACATCGGTACAATCATACTCATGATTCCGATAAACCAAAACTCTTTTGTCTTTAATGCCTCTGATAAAGTCCATGACTCTTTATCCAGTAGCATCTTCTGGTCTTCTTCTGATAATAAATTATCTTCATTCTCCATTTGAATTCCAACTTCATATGGTTTATTATATATAAATAGTAAAACAAGAGGTAATAAAACGATCAGTAAGGAAAATCCCCAAATGCGCCAAGCATTTTGCCATTGGAATGTTTGAATTAACCATAGATTTAATCTTGGAACCAATAAAGTACCAAAGAAAGATCCCATGACCATTAAAGATAATGCAAAAGCCCTCTTCTTTTCAAACCATTGAGGAACTAAACTACTCGGAATCAAGGTCATTGACCCTTGACCAAAAAATCTGAGCAAAAAGAAAGAAATGTAAATCATCCATATATTCATGACCATCGATGAAAAGAAAGCTGCTGCAGCAAGCATAATCGTAACGATAATATACATCTTGCGATGTCCAAACTTGTCAGTTGCTTTACCAATAAAAACAATCAATAAACCACTACATACAGTGGCTATACTATAACCGGTTGAAAGCATTGTTTTTGAATAACCAAATTCATTTTCATAAACTGCATTAAATACAGAAATAGAATAGGTCTGCCCAGGAGACGAAAAAAACATAGAGATTGCAGCAATGAACACAATCATCCATCCGTAATATATTTTCTTGTTAATCTTAGTTACATGTTGTCTCATTTTTTTTCACTCCTCAAATAGTATAGCATATCAAAAAAATTAAGAACAAAAATAACTAAACTATAAAGAAAAAAGATGGAATTAACCATCTTTTTTGAGTTATTCTGTTCTTAATGCCACGACAGGATCTCTTCTTGCTGCAATTCTACTTGGGATTAATCCTGCAATCAATGTCAGGATTGTACTTAATACAATTAAGAAAATACCATTTGAAAGGATGAGATTAGAGAAATTTGCAACTCCAATCAAATTATTAACAATAATATTAATCGGGAAGTTCAATATAACTGCGACCAATACCCCAAAGAATCCCGAAGCCAATCCAATTAATAATGTTTCAGCATTAAATATTCTTGAAATATCTTTCTTTCTAGCGCCTAAACTTCTCATAATACCAATTTCTTTGGTTCTTTCAACGACAGATACATAAGTAATAATTCCAATCATTACAGAGGATACCACAAGTGATATACCTGCAAATGCGGTTAGAATAATTGTAATCGTATTAATCAGTGAAGAAATGGTTGATGAAATGGTTTCCGCTAAGTCAGTATATACAATCGCTTCATCCTCTGTTTTTCCTACATTAAAGAGGTCAATATATTCTTTGATTCGATCCTTGGATTCAAATGATTTTGGATAGATTTGAACACCTGTAGGTGAAGTGTCTCCACCAATCAATCGCATAACAGTTTGATAAGAGATTTGAGCATTAAAGGGTTGTCCTGAAAGTATGTTAGTGTCTGGAGATGATATTTGAGCCAACACAATCTCTGAAGTTGCTGCAATTTCCAACATATGACTAGTCAGCATTGTTGTATAACCAATACCTTCACTTAAAAGTTCAGAGGAAGCATTTTCTTTAACTCTTAAAATTCCTGATATCGTAATCGTAATCGATTCACTAGATTCATACATCATTTGATAATTAGAAGATGGTAAATAGATGCCACCAAACTCTTGATAAAATAAATCGTTAGGTACAACTTTGAATGATTCACCAATAAAATCTTCAAATTCATATGTTTCAGTGATAACAATCCCTAAAGCATCTAAGAAATCGAGATCAAGTCTATTTTGTGAATCAACGACTAAAACAATTTCTTGATATGTCGTCGGATATGTTCCAAATAAAATATCATATTGTGACATGATAAACTCTGGATTGTCCGGCATTTCATTAAAGTAGCTAGAACTGAAGAATCCTCCTGATGAGGATGTATCTACTTTGATATATGCCCCAGTTGAACTTTGATCAACGATATTAAGTAATATAGATCTTGTATATGAAATCGAATTATAATCATTAGAATTCATCAATGATAGATAATTGATGAATTCATCATCGATAATATTGATATGATCTGTTGAGCTTGCACTCGAATCAAATGCATAAATGGTTTGCTCTGTAGGAAACTCATTTTCGATTGGGTCACCAAAAGGTGTTCCAGGAGGAGGTCCAAATTGGTCGGTTTGCACGACACTGTTAATCGTTATTGGAAATCCAGCAAGTGAGTCACTTTGTATATCATTTGTATAATTTGTCATCCCAGTCGAAATAGACAAGACCAACGCAATACCAACAATACCGATACTACCTGCAATTGATGTAATAATAGTTCTTCCCTTTTTTGTCATTAGGTTTTTAAATGAAGTTTTTATTGCGGTTAAGTAAGACATTGATGTTTTCTTATTAATCAGTTTTTCAGAGTCTTCATTTGGTTGAATAAATGCAGGTTTTGTATCTTCAACAACAACTCCATCAACAAGTCTGACAATTCGATCTGAAAATTGGTTTGCAATTTCTGAGTTGTGTGTAACCATAATCACTAATCTATCTTTACTTATTTTTTGAATCAACTTCATGATTTGGACACTTGTTACTGAATCCAGTGCTCCTGTTGGCTCATCTGCAAGTAATATCTTAGGATTGTTCACTAAAGCTCTTGCTATAGCGACACGTTGCATTTGTCCTCCAGATAATTGATTAGGACGTTTCGTTAAATGATCCTTAAGTCCAACTTCTATTAAAACTTTGGATGCACGTTCTTTTCGTTCTTTAGCGTTCACACCTGATAATCTTAATGCCATTTCAACGTTATCTAGAACAGATAAATGGGATATTAAATTATAGGTTTGAAAAACAAATCCTATCGTCGCGTTTCGATATGCATCCCAATCTGCATCCTTAAACTCCTTTGTGGATTTACCATCAATTAAAAGATCCCCACTTGTGTAACGATCCAATCCACCGATAATATTGAGCATTGTAGTCTTACCAGACCCAGATGCACCTAAAATAGCAACAAACTCATTATTCTTAAAATCAAGACTAACTCCGTTTAATGCTGGTACTGGATTGCCCCCAACCACATAATTCTTTTTAATAGTTTTTAACTGTAACATAAATAACCTCCATAATAAAACTATTATATTACTGTTTTCTAAAGTAATTAAAAAAAACGCATTATGTGTTTTTGTACATAAACTCATTATGCAAATTCCTTGACATTATTTCGAATTCGAAATATAATTAAGCTGTGATCAATGAAATCAATGATAAATAAAGGAGTATTTATGAAAAAAAATAAAATGAATATAGGAATAATTATAGGATCGACAAGAGAAGGTAGAGTTAGCCCACAAGTAGCTTCATGGGTGAAAGATATTGCTGATCAAAGAGATGATGCAAATTACACGTTATTGGATGTTAAAAAATTCAAGCTACCGCTTCTTGGTGAATCTAGCGTAAAAACAGGGATCACTAAGTGAAATGAATCCTTAAAAAAAATGGATGGATTTGTATTCGTTACCGCAGAATATAATCACTCAATTCCTGCATCCTTAAAGAATGCTCTTGACCTAGCAAAAGAACCTTGGAATAATAAAGCAGCAGGGATTGTATCTTATGGATCAGTTGGTGGTGCTAGAGCTGCTGAACATTTAAGAGGAATACTAGGAGAGTTGCAAATTGCAGATGTAAGAACACATGTAGCACTATCACTATTTACTGATTTTGAGGACGGAAAAATATTCAAACCACAAGCACTTCATTTAAAAAATCTCAATGGAATGCTTGATCAACTACTCCTTTGGAGTCACGCACTTAAAACCACTAGATAACAAAATAAAAAAAACATTCCATCTGTTAACTTCAGAGAGAATGTTTTTATTTTTTTTAATGAATCTCAAATTATAAATTGGTTCCTAGTTCTAAAAACATTTCTAGATCTGAATGTCTGACTCTCCAGTACTTACCTATCTTAATGCCTTTTAATGTTCCACTTTTAATGTAATTGTAAATTGTTCTTTGAGTTACCTTAAGAATATCCGCAATTTCATCAGTCGTGTATAGTTTAAACTCAGCCATGATTTCACCTCTATTTCTTAGTTTTTTTTGTTTCCTATACTTACTTTATTTTCATTTCAGTATTATTATATTAATTTATCTTCATATTGTCAATACATAACCAGTCTATTTTTCTTTATTTTCATATATAGTGTATCTTTTTACCTTATTATATGGTATATTCATATTGTAGATACTATTTTCATATTATTTTTTAGGGATTCTACAAAAAATGTACAAGTAAGATTAAGACTGAGAATAAAACTTCTATTTGGGTCTTAAAAATTATCAGGAGGTAGAAAAATGTATATTTTATTATGGTTATTGTTTGGAGCACTAGTAGGTTGGTTAGCAAGTATTGTTATGGAAAAAAACCGTAACATGGGTTTGATTGCTAACATTATTGTTGGTTTAGTTGGTTCAGCATTAGGGATGTGGCTAATGGGTGTATTAGGACTTGGTTCTGTTGATGCATTCTCATTCATAGGATTACTTGTTTCAGTCGGTGGAGCTGCAATATTAATTGCAATCATTACCGCATTAAGTCGTCGTAGATAGTTTATGAAAAAAATTACATCAAACGGGTTTGCAACATCCATGCTTGTACTAGGATTTCTAGCAACATTGATGATTGTCCTACCAGCTTTAATTGTTAAGGATTCTGATACAGCATATACCGGTTTGCAAATTGCATTCGGTCATGAGTTTGCAAGTATCGGATCTCTTGCTAGTGGAGAAATTAAGTTCAATCCAATTGTCTTAATTGCTTATTTACTTCCACTTGTTGGTTCAATCCTCATCATGTTCACAAAAAAAGGATATTTATCTGCTACAGTTATATTCTTCATCGCAGCAGTTCTATTATTCTTAACACCACAATTTACGGTTGTTACTGTGACACTTCTTGGAAATCCAAATGTCATTGATGTTCAATGGACTTATGGAATTGGTCTAATCATTGCAGCTTCACTCTCTATATTAGGAGTATTAGTTGGAATGGTAAGAATATCTAAACAAAGATAAAAAGAAAAGACGGTTTGTTCTTAACTGAGTTAAGATTACTTCCGTCTTTTTTATTTGCTTTTTTATTCTATTTTTTTACAATTTAGGAATTAGTCATTTGATTTAGCAACTGTTGTTGCATCAAGAGTAACTGCAGTTTGTGCATAAAGTCTACCATTGATTGATGAGTTGGTACCCATTGAGATGTTTGTCATTGCAAGAACTGTTCCTTCAAAATGTGAACCAGAACCAATTGCTACTGTATCTGCTACCTGCCAAAAGATATTTTTAGCAACTGCTCCGCCAGTTAATGTAATTTGAATATCAGAAGCCATTGTTAAATTGCCTGCGATCTGAAAGATCCATACATCATTTGAACTACCATCAAGTGTCAGTTGAGTATTAATTAATACTGAACTCGCATACTTATAAACTCCAGGAACCAATGTCTTACCACTTAAGTCTCCTGCATGTAGTTCATTAAAGTCTACTGCTCTACCAGCTGCATCTGCATAAGCTGTCCCCATATCTGCAATTGCAGTGGTTAAGTTTGAAGGTGTAGGTGATGTGTAATCAGCTGAATATAACTTTCCTGTAACCTGACTAGAAGTTGAGAAAGTTCCTGTTGAATCCATAATTAATGAGAATCCTGTTAAATATGACGCTGGAGAAGGTGATACACCTAGATCCCCAGTAATCACTGATGAAGTCGCTGTTGAAATTCCTGTTTGAGCAAGAATGACGAAATCTCCTGCTTGACCTAAATCAACTGGTCCTACATTTGAATTAGCCACTTCTTGATTTGAAATGGTAATCACAATACTTCCTATAATATCATCATTACTATTTGATGTAGCCTTAATTGTTACAGTTCCACTAGTAAGTGCTTGTAGTAAACCAGAATTTGAAATGGTTGCTGAACCGGTTCCATTGACTACTGACCATGTTACTGTTTTAAAAGTCGCATCAGCTGGTAATACAACTGCATTCATTTGAAGTGTTCCATCTAATTCAGTAATTGTGGTTTTAAAGTCTGCACCAGTGACTGTAACCGCTGTAGCTGCGACATCACCAGTTTGTAATTCTTCTGATGGTGAACATGCAGCAAACGTAAATAGCATCATAACTAAAATTGCAAGAATCATCATCTTGCTTGTAAATAATTTCTTTATTGTGTTCATTTTTTAATCTCCTATTTCCACTCGAATAAGTCATATTCTCTTTAATTCAAGGTACCATAAGTATATACTTATATTTTCATTTTGTAAACCATATTTTCATATTATGTTATTTATATGTTATTATACACATATTATTACTTACATATATTTATATTTTCATATATATACATGTATGTGCATAAAAAAAAAGCCTACGAAGGCTTTATGATTTGACTTTTCTTTACTTTAGGAAGTATAACATTTATAACTCTAAGGATGGCATATAGGATTAAGATTAAGTGATAGAGGAGTGCATAAGGATCAAATCTTATAAACCTAAAATCAGGATTTAGACTGATTGTAAATGCCAGATGGATATAAATAAAGAAATACGCTACATACGCGAGCCTGTGCAAATTCTTCCAATGCTTTGGATTCATTTTTTTACGAATCACCATAAATGATGTGACCACCAATGGAATAAAAATGATGAAAGCGAATAATCCTGACATATTATACCCAGATAATGCAAGTGCTAGTCTAGCAAATGCATGTGGGAGTAATAAAATAAAGCCTATCACTGCGAGTTCTCCTCTAACCATGGATAGCATTTTTTTAGGTTTAGAATTCTTTTTAAGTACTCCAGCAAACATAACCAGTAAAAAGATTGCTAAGCTCAAATGACCACTTGTTACTAAAGCATTTAGAAAAGGTATTGGAATATTCAAAAATCTAGGTTGTATCAGTATAACAATGTTAGCGAGTATAAAAGCTCCTATTTCATATCTGTATTGGTTCTTATGGATATGCTTAGCAAAATAATAGATCAACACAAAAAGAATAGGAGCAATCCACACACCTAGATTTCTAAGAATAAAATCAGTCATTATTCTCCACCAGCTAATTTAGCTACAATTGGAAACCTTTGAACATTCGCTACTCCATGTGGAGATAAGTTTGTTAAAGGTATTGTTAAATCTTGACCAGCTTGATATCCGTTGTGGCTACCATTTGGCCAATAAACTGATTCTGTAACATCATAAACGAACCCACTAATAGCAACATAAGCTTTCGCACCATTCTTACCATCAAATTGAGATAGTTCACTCAATGTCATTGTTGGAAGTTCAGTTTCTACTGGTTCTGATTGAACAGGTTCTGTCTCTACAGGTGGAGTTGGCTCATTATCAGCGGTACACGCAGCTAATGAAAATATCAATACAAGGGTCAATAATAGAATCATTTTTTTCATAAAATACCCTCCTTTGTTTACTATTTTAGAATAAACATAAAATAAGTGCTAGTATACTGCTTAAAAGAAAAGAAAATGAAGATAATTGCTTCTACAGGTTGTATTTCTTGACAACTTTCTATAAAATATTAATATACCCACGTATGGAGGAATAAAATTATGCCAAGAAGAATTACTGATGTTTGTATCGCTTGTGGCGCATGCCAAGCTGAATGCCCTGTTGATTGTATCTCTGAAGGAGATATCTACGTTATTGACGAAGATATTTGTATTGATTGTGGTGCTTGCCAAACAGTATGTCCTACTGACGCAATCATCGAAGTTTAGTAAGTCGTTAAAAAAGATCACCCCTTGGTGGTCTTTTTTTATGAATAAAAAAGGAACTGCGATATGCAGTTCCTTTAAACTATTTATTGGTTGTACGATTTGATGAGAATGGTTTTTTTGAATAGCTACTTGATCCAGAAGGTTTTCCACCTTGATATCCAGAGCCTGATGGCTTTGAGCCTTGATAGCCTGTACCTGCTGGCTTACTTCCCTGATATCCTGTACCCGCTGGCTTAGAGCCTTGGTATCCAGTACCTGATGGTTTGCCTTGATAGCCTGTGCCTGAAGGTTTATTACCCTGGTATCCAGTGCCTGATGGTCTAGATGATTGGCCTTCATAGCTCTTCTTAGGAGAATCGGAATTCCCACCATAAGATCTTGGAGAATCAGAATAACTTCTCTTCGGTCTATCCACATCTGCTTTTTGAGCATACTTAGGGACAAACTTTTGAGCAAATTTTTCCTTCTTCGGTTCATCATCCTCGATAACTACCGGTTCAATTCTCTTCTTCGCTTGTTCAGAACGTTTAAATCCGCCTGATTTCAATTCTTGTTCTTCAATTAAAGCATGATAAGACTTCTTTTGCTTATCGGTTTTCTTATCCTTGATGGACGACATTGACTTTTTGATAATTTGTTTACCTTCTGTTTTCCTAGAATTATTTTTTGTTTGTGCTTTCTTTGCTGTTGTTTTTTGCTGAGACTTTCTACTTGTCGATGTGTTCGATGTGTCTATTATAGCCTTAAATAGATGATTTTCAACAATCGGAATTGATTCCTTGTTGTGTTTTTCAATTGCCTTTAATAAATGGACTTCATCTTGACTACAAAATGTAAATGCAACCCCACTTAATCCTGCTCTACCTGTTCTACCCATTCTATGTACATAGGTTTCAGGAGATTCAGGTAAATCATAGTTGATTACATGTGAGAGTTCATCGATATCGATACCTCTAGCTGCGATGTCTGTAGCAACCAGCACTCTTATTTTACCATTTTTAAAACTTAAAAGCGCTTGTTGTCTGTTATTTTGTGATTTATTTCCATGAATTGCGTCTGCTTTTACCCCATAACTCAAGAGTTCCTTAACGAGTTTGTTCGCTCCATGCTTGGTTCTTGTAAAAATCAAGACAGAAGACAGTTCAGGATTGACTAGCAAATCAATTAATAAATTTGTTTTATCTTTTTTAGTGACGTGATAGAGTGACTGTGAAATCATTTCTAGCATCGTTTCAGGAGGTGTGACCTCAATACGAACTGGATCTTTTAACATGCTATTGGCAAGTGCTAAGATTTCATTTGGTATGGTTGCAGAAAAAAGCATGGTCTGTCTATCCTTAGGGATTCTAGCGACAATCTTATTAACATCCATAATAAATCCCATATCTAGCATACGATCTGCTTCGTCTAGGACAAAGTATTTCACATATTCTAAGTTTACAAGACCTTGATGCATTAAGTCAAGCAATCTTCCTGGAGTAGCAATCAAAACGTCTAAACCTTTGTTTAACGCTGCTTCTTGACTTCTTTGTGAAACACCACCATATACGACTTCTGATTTGATACCAAGATTTCTTGAATAGTTTCTAAATGATTCTTTGATTTGATCAGCGAGTTCTCTTGTAGGTGCTAAGACTAATGCTTGAATCTGTCTCTTATTGGTAAAGTGTCTACCACCTTCATATAACGCTTGAATGATTGGTACAGCGAATGCTGCAGTTTTACCTGTGCCTGTTTGGGCACTTCCCAAAATATCACGCCCTTGAAACAAGACTGGAATCGCTTGTTCCTGGATTGGAGTTGGGATAGTATATCCTTCTTCCTCAATCGCCTTTAATATCGGGGCGATAATTTTTAATTCTTGAAATGTCATTTGTTCTCCTTTGATTGGGTCAATTTCGGTTTGAAATTGCCTTTCATACGGTCAATTTCTATTAAAAATTGCCTTGGATGAAGAAACCCAACAAAAAAAGCGCTGTAGGTAAAAAGCATACAACGCATTTGTTTCAAATTATAGATTGATGATATTCACCAATGAATTTAGAAATCGACTAGATCATATCAAATGATCAGAGTGTTGTAGATACTTTGGCTCCTCTTTTGTTATTCATCCTTTGAGAAGCATTACTATCATAACATAAAGTGTTTGATTATACAATGAAAAGGTTGCATTTCTTTTTTCACATATAATCTCTTTATCAATTGCTTAAAACTTACTTATGTAATATCGATTCTCTATGAAGCAAAGCATACTTTAACCTCTAGAAGATTCTATTTGAATGCTTTATAGATGGTAGCAAATTGATTTGAAACAATGTCATTATTAAAGATGACATTCTTAAAACCAACCGATTTCAATAAAGCTACCATTTCATCATTTGAATAGTAATGATTATAAAATCGATATATTTTAATTTCATGATCAATAACAATATGTTGTTCTAGAGTCACTTTTTCATTCTGATAATGAAACGCTTGATTTAAAGCTAAATATGGATGTGGTCTCCAAAAACCAGAATCCTCAATTTCATAGCTAGACTTCTCATTTGCTTCCTTAACGTAATCTAAGTTATAGGCATCCATCACAAAAACTCCATTTACAGAAAGCGAATTATATATCTTTTTCAAAATAATCTGTTGTTCTGATTGACTCAAAACCCCAAAATCACAATATATTAAACTGATTAAATCTTGATCTTTTTTAAATTCAGTTTCTAAATAATCACCTACAATGTAGTCAATCTTGAGTTGATTTTCTTTTGCGTCATTTTTCGCATAATTTATTGAATTGTTAGAAAAGTCTAATCCTGTAACTGCATGACCTAATCTAGCCATTCTAGATGTATATAGACCTGGTCCACAGCCTAGATCAAGATATTTTAAGGAAATCTTTTGCTTATCTTCTAAAATCCAATCAATGATTTGATCAATCTTTTCAGGCTTTCTTGAAGCTGCATCGTGATTCGGATTTAAATGTGCTTCTAAAAGATGTTTTTGAATATAGGGGTCAACCCACATCATGTCCGTACCTTTTTCGTACAAGACTGGCTTACTTGAATATTTTTTTATAAGTTTTAATGTATTTTTATTCAACATTAACTTTATACCATCCTTTTGCTTGATCTCCGATTATTTTAATTCTTACAGTACCATCGGTTGCATGGTATGTAACTGACCCATCCTTGAGTTCAATAATTTCATCATTATCTTTAACCATTACCACCTTAAATCTACCTTCAGTTATTTCTCTATCAATTGTAATTGCTACTGTATCACCATCAAAAATGGTAGCTATAAGTTCAGAGCCTGAAAAGCTTTTAAACGATACTTTACTGAATGTCTCTACTTTCCCAATGTATACACTTTGATGATGATTTGAAGTGATGAAGTCCTCATCATCGTATTTAATATCCATATCCTTAATCGTACAACCTTGCAAAGCGATAAGAAAAACGAACAAAATTAAAATCATGTATTTTTTCATAAGTATACCTATGGTTTCCCCAAACCATATCCCCTTTCTTGTGCAAATCATTTCTCTTATTATAGCATGTGTTATCCTCATTTTTTGAACAAAAATAAAAAAACCTGTGCATTTGACCAAATCCCGAGAAGGTCATTCAAATGTCACAGGCATTTCTTTTTACTTGAGTTTAGATGCAGCATTCTCATCTATAATAATTGTACAATCTGGGTGAAGTTGAAGAATTGAAGCGGGTAAACTCTTGGTGACTTTACCTTTTATCATTTTATAAACAACCTTAGCTTTCTCTTTACCTGATGCAATTAACAATATTTTTTTTGAATACATAATATTCTTGATACCCATTGTAATCGCGAATTTAGGTACTTCATCTAAATTGTTATTGAAAAATCTTGAATTGTCCATTCTCGTTTGTTCATCTAGAGTGACGATGAATGTTTCATTTCCTAGAGGTGTTCCAGGTTCATTAAAGCCAATGTGCCCGTTAGTACCAATACCCAGTATTTGAATATCGAGTTGATTCTGATGAAGAACCTTATTGTAGTCATCAGCAAGTTGATCAAGCTTTGATATGTCGTTATTTGGGATATGAATATGTTCATCAAGAAAATCTACATGCTTGAATAGATGTTCATGCATAAAAGAATAGTAGCTCTGCGGATGGCTTCTATCAATACCTATATATTCATCTAAATTATAAGAAACAACATCTTTAAAAGATATCTTATTTTTTTGATAGGCATCTATTAGATTTTTATAGAGACCAATTGGAGAAGACCCAGTAGCAAGACCTATCTTGAGTTCTGGATTCTTTTTAATTTCTTTGATGACAATCGAAGCTGCCTTTTTAGATACCTCTTCATAGTCTTTGCAAATGATAATTTTCATGCTATTTTATGTAACCTCTTTATCTATTCTTTTTCAAGGATTCTCTGATGTTTCCGTTGTGTTCATCGAGTAGTTCTTCAATCTTTTTTCTATCTTCAACCTTAGATATAATGCCAAATATCGCAAATTTAACTGAATTATAGCGATTTAAATACTCTTCAGCAACCTCTTGAGATGCACCTGTTACTTCCATGACGATACGCTGTGCTCTTGAGACTAATTTATTATTAGACATTTGAACATCAATCATAAGATTCTCATAAACTTTTCCTATTTTTACCATCGATGCAGTTGTAATCATATTTAAGATGAGTTTTTGAGCAGTTCCTGATTTCATGCGTGTTGAACCAGTCAACGGTTCAGCTCCAGTAATCGCTTCAATTGGATAAAGTGCTACCTTTGCGATTTCTGAGTCTGCACTTGTTGTTATACAGCCTGTTTTACAACCTAACTCATTTGCATATTCGACACCACCAATTGCATAGGGTGTGCGTCCACTCGCAGCAATACCAATAACGAAATCATTCTTGGTTAAATGATGCTTGATTAAATCCTCTTTTGCCTGTTTCGGAGAATCTTCAACACCTTCAACTGAAAATCTAAGAGCATGATCACCACCTGCAATGATTCCGGTGACCATATCACTTGGCACACCAAAAGTTGGAGGACATTCACTTGCATCTAATACACCTAGTCTTCCACTGGTTCCAGCTCCTACATAAAATAACCTTCCACCTTTTTTAAAGGTTTCAGTGACCATATCAACAACAGTAGCAATCTGACCAATCGCTTTTTCTACAGCGAGCGGTACAGTTTTGTCTTCGTTATTGAGTAGTCTCAGTATTTCTGCAGTAGAAACTAAATCAATATTCTTCGTGTTTTCATTTCGTTTTTCTGTGCTGATTTTGCTTATATCAATCATTATAAACACCTCTTCGAAAGTTTTAAAAACCCCAAATAATACGCTCCAATTACAGGCTCAATCGGATGAATATCAATTAGAAAATCTTTTAAACTTATTTTTAATTCTTCAATCAATGTTTCTTTTACATAAGGTGCATTCAGTAGGAACCCACCACGTAGCGCTATAATTACTTTTTCCTTTGGTTTTGCGAGATGATAGGCATTTATAGTTTGCTTCGCTAGATGTCTACCTTCTTGTTTCAATAGCGAGATTGCATCTAGGTCGTGATTCAATGCACATTGTGCAATGAATTTAGCGAGTCTTGCAATTTCACTTTTGTTGTTGTTATAAACAAAGTTCTTTATATCTAAATAATCGAGTGCCTCTATTTCTTTTAATAATAGATTGGATAGATTACTTAGCGCTTGATTGCTTTCTTTTTCCTCAACAACCTTTTTTAATGCTGTGATTGCTAAATGATAAGCAGATCCTTCATCCCCTAAGAGATGTCCAAAGCCTCCTACCATGTTTGCTTCTTCACCGTTACTGACCATGAGTACACTACCAGTTCCACCGATCACCATAATGACATTAACATCTTGATCTTTTTTGACTGAGTATAGCGCGATGATCGCATCAGAATCTAGGTCAACTGTCGCATTAAACTTTTTTTCTAATGATTTTACAAATTGATTGCTTTTCTTAATCTTTGAATAACCAGCAATCCCCATTTGTACAAAAAGTTCTCGATCACTTTCTAAATCCTTAGCAAGTTCTTCAATTGTTTTTTCAACATTAGCTTTTGCAATTTCTTCATCAATTGAGAAGTTAGAAAATCCAAATTCAACCCTTTTCAATTCTTTTCCATCGATATCAAACAATACACCAAGTGTCTTTGTTCCTCCACCATCTAACCCAATGATATATTTATTCATACTTGATGGGTATAATACCAGTTGGTACTAATTCCTTTTTTAAGTATTCAAGTAAAACATTTAGGGAGTTTGGTGTGTATTCATATAAACAGACATAGTTTTTAATATCTTTTGCATAATGAAGATCGTAAGGGTTGCGCATCGAAATCACATGCAATTCGATATCTAACTCAGATAGCTTATTCATTAATTCGATTTGTTCGTTGAAGATATTTGCATTATAGGTACATAGAATGACTTGATGATGTGCTTTAGCTGCATCAATGATGATATCCATTTCATAAGGTGTTGGCTGTATAGGAAGTGTCATTGTATGTAGAGAGGGAATTTCTTTATTGATTTTTTTAATGATACTATGACTTCCATCAGACTCATCAGCAATTGAGGTTGCAATTGGCAATGCGCCGATAAACAAAGCATTATCTTTTAAATCTAGTGTTTTACCCTTAACTAAGGATAGTGCACTTCTAACGACTTGATAAGAGAATTTTTTGGTTTCTTCATTTTCGACAATACTTTTTACTGACTTATACTCTTTATTCAAATCTATTTCTTTCAATTCTTCTTTAAATTTCAAAACACGAGAGACTCTTTCGTCGATAATGTCAATTGATATTTTATGACTCTCTACTGATTCTTTTATATAATCGAGTGCTTTCATTTGTAACTCTTGAGAATGACAGATACATACAATATTCGCACCAGCTTCAATAGCCATTAAAGATGCTCCAACTGTTGT
>JAHIRQ010000134.1 GCA_018818645.1 Bacillota bacterium | reverse complement strand
CCTCCACCACTTTTTCTAAGTAGCGGTATCATTGCTTTTGTAGAGTTAAAAACGCCCATGAAATTAACATTCATTAAATATGCTGCATCCTCATAGGATGTATCTTCTACACTTCCTGAAATACCCATACCAGCATTATTAATTAGGACGTCAATTCTTCCTTCGACTTCATAAATATCTTCGTATGCTTGTTTCAGTTGTTTAAAATCTGTAACGTCTGCTTGTATGCTTTTGACCATTTTCTCATGCATTTTTGTGCGAGATATGCCATAAACATGATGACCTTTTTGACAGAAATATTGTGTCATGGCAAGTCCAATACCTGACGACGCTCCAGTTACAACGATTACTTTCATCTCTACTCCTCAAAACCTTCTAAGTTCTTTAAGACAGTTGCAATCTTTTCGATTGCAATATCCATCTGTTCTTTCGTATGTGTTGCTGTATAGCTTGTACGAATTAAGCATTCACCGACTGGTGTTGCTGGTGGTACAACTGGATTCACATAAACGCCTTCTTCGAAAAGTTGATTACATGCAAACATTGTTCTTAATATTGTATAAGTAAATATGGGAATAATTGGAGTTTTTGAATCTCTAATCTTTAATCCTTTTGCTTTCAATCCCTGTCTCATATATTCAGAGATATCGTGTAAATTTTTAACTCTTTCAGGTTCTCTTTGGAGAACATGAAGTGCAGCGAGTGCTGCTGCAGTATTAGCAGGTGGTATAGCTGCTGAGAAAATATAGGGACGTGAGTTGTGACGAATGTAGTCTACAACATCACTTTCAGCTGCTACATAGCCCCCAAGACTTGCAAGTGATTTAGAGAAGGTACCCATAATGATATCGACTTCTTTTTCTAACCCAAAATGTTCTGCAGTTCCGCGTCCTGTAGGTCCCATCACACCAAAGCCGTGTGCATCATCAACCATGACTCTTGCACCATATTTTTTAGCTAATGCTACGATTTCAGGAAGTTTAGCGATATCACCGCTCATCGAGAACACACCATCAGTGATGATAAGTTTTCCTTTATTTTCAGGTGCTTTAGCAAGTTTAGATTCTAGATCAGCCATATCACTGTGTTCATAGCGAATGGTTTCAGCGTAACTTAAACGTGTTCCATCATAAATACTTGCGTGATTTTCTTTATCAGAAAAAATCAAGTCATTACGACCAGCAATGGCAGAAATAATTCCAAGGTTACTTTGGAATCCTGTGGAAAAGATTGTGCAATCTTCCTTGTTTAAGAATGTAGCAAGCTCGTGCTCTAATTGTTTGTGTAAATTTAAAGTACCGTTTAAAAATCTAGATCCCGATACACCTGTTCCATATTTAAGAGTTGCGTCTACAGCAGCTTGAATAACTTCAGGATGTGATGTGAGTCCTAAATAGTTATTCGACCCAATCATAATCATCTCTTTGCCTTCCATATGAACAACAGTATCTTGTTTACTTGTTAACTCGTGAAAATAAGGATAATATCCACCTTCACGTGCATTTTTAGCGGTATCATATTGATAACATTTTTTAAATAAATCCATTATAAATTCCTCTTTTCAAAAACCACTTAAATCTATTATATTACATTTTTCACTTTTTACATCAATTGACTGCATGATTTTACGTATTGCAGTTAAAAAAAGGATATAAATATCCTTTGCACACATGACTATCTACCTATAAAAACTCGAATTATCATAGAATTACATCCATGCTTTCCTATCAAAATAAAAGGATATTCCACCTTTAAAATGATATTGATTTACAAGAAGCATTTTGATTATAACAAAGAATAAGGATATGTCAATAGTTAATTCATTAAAAACAAGTCTATTTATCGAAAACGACATAGAAACATAGCGATGTTGTTATATTCAACTAGATTAATCTTTTGAGTACTCAACTGCAATTTCTGCGGCTAATCTTGCATTATTAAAAACAAGTTCGATGTTTGAATCTAAGCTAGTTCCTTCTGTAATATGTTTAATCTTAGAAAGTAGAAATGGTGTAACTTCATTTCCATGAATTCCTTTTTGCTTAGCTTCAGCCAATGCTTGATCAATAGCCTCATTGATCTTTTTTGCATCCATACTAAATTCTTTAGGAATTGGGTTTGCAATTACAACACCACCTGTTAATCCTAAGCTCCATTTTGCATGGAGTAATGAAGCGATTTCTGCTGGAGTATCCAATTGATAATTGACATTAAATCCTGACTCTCTTGAATAAAATGCTGGTAGTTCTTTGGTTTGATAACCAATCACTTCAACCCCCTTGGTTTCAAGATATTCTAGGGTTAATCCTAAATCTAGAATTGATTTTGCACCTGCACAAACTACGCAAATATCTAATAAAGATAATTCTTCTAGATCTCTAGATATATCGAACGTTTCAGTTGCACCACGGTGCACACCTCCGATACCGCCTGTAGCAAATATCTTAATACCTGTCATAGATGCTATTAATGAAGTTCCTGAAACGGTGGTTGCTCCTGTCAGTTTTTTAGATAAAACAAATGCGAAATCTCTTTTTCCAACCTTATAGACGTTTTTAGCCTTTGCTAAAACCTCTATTTCATCACTAGATAATCCGACTTTAATGATGCCGTCGAGAATTGCGATAGTTGCAGGAACTGCACCTTGACCTCTAATGATTTCTTCAACCTGAAGTGCCATTTTAACATTCTCTGGATATGGCATACCATGACTGATAATCGTTGATTCTAATGCTACCACTGCTCTTTTATTCTTTAATGCTTCACTCACTTCTTGACTCATTACAATATATTGATTCATAGGTTTAACTCCCTTACAGTTCTTTCTAATATGTCTTTGGTTAATTTTGAATATACAGCTTTTTCATCTGATAAATTTAAGACTGCGTTGCCCATTGCGAAGGATAATGGATTTAAATTATTTATGTTTGCGTAGATTGCTCCTGCGAAGAATGCATCTCCTGCTCCAATCGAGTTTTTAATTTTTACTGGAATCGCGTTTCTAAAAACAGCTTCTCTTAGATTTGTATAGTATGCTCCTTGATCACCTAGGGTGATAAATACTTCCTTAACACCGCGCTCTAGTAACATATCTCCCATTTTGTTCAAGTCATCCATTTTTTCATAGGTAATCCCTGTTAAAAGCTCTGCTTCAATCAAATTAAGCTTTAAACCATATATTTTAGATAAAAATGGTTTGATTTTTATCACTTTTTGACTTGATATCGCATCTACAAAAATCATTTGTTTAAATTGGTTAAAAACAAAATCCATAGTCTCATGCGAAAGATTGGTATCCATGACCAAAACATCAGCATTCTCAATCAAGTTTTTTCTTTTCATGATCTCTTCTTTATCAAGTGCAGCGAGCTGATCCATCGCTGCGATACTTACTAAATCCTCCTTGAATTCATCAAAGATTGCAATATAGGAAGGAGTTGTCTCAACATCAATCACAGATAGCTTCAAATGAATAATCTCCGATTCTGTTTTTACCCAGTTTGCAGCTTCATCTTTTCCAAGAACTGTAATCAGTGTCGTATCGATTCCGAGTCTAGCAAGGTTTTCACTAATATTTCTTCCAACTCCACCAAGTGAAGTTGATATGTATCCAGGATTAGAATCCCTCATCACAATCTTTTGATGAGGATAGGCAAAGATATCAATATTTGTGCCACCAATAACTACCACTTTTTTCATAAATAACCTCACTCACAAATTCGTACTTTTATTATACATCATAACGACTAAAGATTTATTTTTACTCTTGAAAAACAAAAAAGAAGGCATATCGCTATGCCTTCTAACTCTTAATAATCTAATTCTTCTTCTTCATTATAGGTATTGGATCTATCATACTCGAAAGTAGCTTCTCTTAAAATACCGGTACCCGCAGGAATCAAGCCACCAATGATGACATTTTCCTTTAAGCCATGAAGTTCATCTGTCTTGCCCTTAATTGCTGCATCGGTTAGGATTCTAGTTGTTTCCTGGAAGGATGCTGCAGATAGGAATGAATCACTTCTAAGTGATGCTCTTGTGATACCTAAAAGGATTGGACGACCAACTGCTGGTCTCTTGAAATCCTTAAATGCAGCACGGTTTGCTCTCTTGAAGTCAGAAACTGAAACTTCAGTTCCTGGAAGTAAATCTGTATCGCCTTCAGTAACGATAGAAATTCTTCTTAGCATTTGTCTTACAATCAATTCAATATGCTTATCACTAATTTCAACGCCCTGTGCGCGGTATACCTTTTGAACTTCTTCTAGGATATATGTTTCAGCTGCTTGAGCAGAAACAACACGAAGTAATTCCTTAGGATTAATTGAACCAAGAGTTAGTCTTTGACCAGCCTTAACGGATGCTCCTTTTCTAACCAGTGCTTCAACGTTTGGATCAATTGTGTACTTAAAGTCTTTTTCATGACTATCAACAATTGTGATAATAGAAATACCACCACGTTGACGATCAATGGATTTAACCTTACCATCAACTTCTGAAATAACAGCCTTACCTTTTGGATTTCTCGCTTCAAATAATTCTTGAATACGAGGTAGACCCTGTGTGATATCGGATGCTGACGCAACCCCACCGGTATGGAATGTTCTCATGGTTAACTGTGTACCTGGTTCACCAATAGACTGTGCAGCAACAACCCCAACAGCTTCACCAACTTCAACTCTCGTATTCGTTGCTAGGTTTCTACCATAGCACTTCGCACAAACTCCATTTTCGGAGTTACATGTTAAGTTACTTCTGATTTCAACACCTGTGATACCTGCCTTGAGTATGTCTGCAGCAATTTCTTCAGTGATCAGTTCATTACGTTTCACGAGTACTTGTTTTACTTTTGGATTTGGATGTTCAACATCCTTAGATGCATAACGGCCAACGATTCTATCATATAAAGGAACGATTTCTTTCGTGTCATCCATAATAGATTCCATGAATACACCACGTTCAGTTTTACAATCTTCATCAACACAAATGACATCTTGGCTCACGTCAACTAAACGACGTGTTAAATAGCCTGATTCAGCGGTTTTCAGCGCTGTATCGGTAGATCCTTTTCTCGCACCATGGGTCGAGATAAAGAATTCAGAAACGGTCAAACCTTCTCTAAATGATGCCTGAACTGGAACTTCAATAATTTCACCCTTAGGGTTATTCATCAATCCACGCATACCAGCAAGCTGAGCAAAGTTTGATGCGTTACCACGAGCACCTGAGTCTGACATCATATAGATGTTATTGTCCTTATCAAATTCTTCCATAAGTCCTTTTTGGATATCGTCACGCGCTGTTTGCCATTCTTTAATAATTAAGCCTCTGCGTTCTTCATCGGTAACCATTCCATCTTCATGCCATGAAGTAATCTGTTCGATTTCTGCATTGGTTTTTTCAATTCTTTCATGCTTACCGGAGTAGACGTTAATATCATCAAATGATACGGTAATACCCGATACAGTTGAATATTTAAATCCTAAATCCTTAAGTCTGTCTAGCATCTTAGATGTTTCAGAGATTTGTAATTGCTTGAAGACTTGTGCAATGATTTGGGATAAAAACTTCTTCTTGAATGGAGAAGGTGACGCTAGATTTGGTAATACATCTTTAGGGTTAACACCCTTAGCAAAGAAGTATTTATCTGGAGTACCTAGCTCTAGGTTTTCAATAGAAGGTTCATTTAAGTAATAGAAGCTTGGAGGTAAAATGCGGTTGAAAATGAGTTTACCAAGCGTTGTGATTAAGTATTTATTTCTTTGTTCATCAGAAAATACTTGATTGATTGATTTTGGATCGACGATAATTCTTGTATGTAGTCCAATTTCTTGGTTCATATATGCAAGATATGCTTCATCAAAATGTGCGAAGAAATGTCCTTCATTACGATTCTTGAAGTCATGTTCTTCTTGTCTAATGACTGCGCGTCTTTCATCATATTCTTTTCTAGCTTCTCTTACAAACTTCTTAGGCTCGAACTTGCGTTCAAGTCTTTCTTCAATGGTTAAGTAATAGTTCCCTAGAACCATATCCTGTGAAGGTGTAACAACTGGTTTACCATCCTTAGGGTTAAGAATGTTATTCGATGCTAGCATTAAAAGTCTAGCTTCAGCTTGAGCTTCATTGGATAGTGGAACGTGAACCGCCATCTGGTCACCGTCAAAGTCCGCGTTAAACGCTGGAGTAACAAGTGGGTGAAGACGGATTGCTTTACCATCAATTAATTTAGGTTCAAATGCTTGGATACCAAGTCTATGAAGTGTTGGTGCACGGTTTAATAGAACTGGATGTTCTCTGACAACCTTTTCTAAAGCTTGCCATACATCATCATCCATCTTTTCATACTTAGAATTTGCATTTTTCTTAGCATTCGCATCATTACCTTGTAATCTTTGTAGTTCTCTTAGGACGAATGGTTTGAATAAAATAATTGCCATTTCTCTAGGAATACCACATTGATACATTTCTAAGTCTGGTCCAACGATAATTACGGAACGTCCTGAGTAGTCTACACGTTTTCCAAGTAGATTCTGTCTGAAGCGTCCTTGCTTACCACGAAGCATATCAGATAATGATTTTAAATGTCTATTTCTTTCAACAGCTGCTTTTTTACCACGCTTCGCATTATCAAATAATGCATCCACGGCTTCTTGAAGCATACGTTTTTCATTCTTAGTGATTAGACGAGGAGCCATTTGTTCCTTCTGCTTTTTCAAACGGTTGTTACGGTTTAGGATTCTACGATATAAGTCATTTAAGTCTGTTGTCGCGAAACGTCCACCATCAAGTGCAACCATTGGACGAAGATCTGGTGGAATGACAGGAATAACATCCATAACCATCCACTCAGGCTTGTTATCAGAATTGTTAAATGCTTCAACAACCTCTAATCTCTTGATAATTCTGTCTCTCTTTTGCTTCGAAGAAGTTTTTAGTTTTTTGCGTAATGATTTAACTTCCTTATCAAGGTCTAATTCTTGTAATAGCTTTTTAACTGCTTCAGCACCAGTAAGTGCTGTGAATCTTGAACCATATTCTTCAGTTAATGCACTGTAGTCTTGTTCAGATAATATTTGTTTTTTCGCTAAAGGTGCAGTTCCTGCATCGGTTACGATGTAGGATGCATGGTAAACAACTTCTTCCAAAGCCTTCGCTTTAATTCCTAAAAGGATAGCTAGACGTGAAGGAGAGTTCTTTAAATACCATGTATGAACGACAGGAGCTTCTAATTCAATATGCCCCATACGTTCTCTACGTACTTTAGATTCAGTAATTTCAATACCACACTTATTACAAATTTGGCCTTTATTACCGCTTTGTTTCTTACCGCATGCACATTGATAATCTCTTGTTGGTCCAAAGATTCTTTCACAGAAAAGTCCGCCTTCTTCAGGCTTAGAAGTTCTATAGTTAATGGTTTCATGGGTTTTGACTTCACCATATGACCATTGTCTAATTTCATCAGGAGATGCTAGACGAATCTTTAAATGGCTATAGGTTCTTGAACCATAGCCCTTACGAACTGGTTGTACATGACGATGGATACGCTCAGATAAATCAATATCTAATAAATCTTCTTTAACTTCTTCATCTTCGAAAATGACAGCTTCTGGAGTATGTGCATGTTCCTTAAGAGGATCAAATCCATAAAGATCCAAAAGATTGTTAATTTCTGTACGAAGGATTAAATCGTCTTCAAAAAGATGATATAGAGCGTGACGATCGAATTCTAAAAATTCTTTTAAATCCGCTATTTTTGCGTGATTTAAGATTGCGACGATTTCGCTACTCAAATTTAAGTTTTCTAAATTTCTTGGGAGTTGATATCTTCTTAGAATGGTTTTAATTTCTTCGAAAGAATCTCCTAGAAGCATATTTAACTCTTTTAAGTTGAAGGTATTAAAATCTTCAAGTTGGTCAATACCGGAGAGTGTTAGTGCCTTTAGCGCTTCATCGGAAAGCTTTAATGATTTAACATGTAGTGTTAATTTTTCTTTAGCCATTAACGAAACCCTCCTCCTCTAAATTTACTTGGATTATTATCAACAAGTGATTTTCCTGCTTCATTCTCACCTGAAGATGCATCAATCAATTCAACATATAAGCCAAGTGCTTGTAATTCTCTAGTTAGTACTCTAAATGATTCTGGAATGGATGCTTGTGGGACAGGTTTATCATGCGTAATTGCACTATAGACCTTATTTCTTCCAAGCATGTCATCTGATTTAACAGTAAGCATTTCTTGTAGTGTATGTGCTGCGCCATAAGCGTATAATGCCCAAACTTCCATTTCACCGAATCTTTGACCACCATTTTGTGCTTTACCACCCATTGGTTGTTGTGTGACAAGTGTGTATGGTCCAACTGATCTTGCATGAAGCTTATCGTCGACCATGTGGGAAAGCTTAATCATGTACATGACCCCTACTGAAATTCTATTTTCATAAGGTTCGCCTGTACGACCATCATATAGAACAGTTTTTCCATCTGGCTCAACGCCAGCTTCTGCCATGATTTTTTCTAGGTCATCATCATCAACACCATCAAATACTGGAGTTGCTATTTTAACGCCTAAGTATCTAGCTGCCATACCTAAATGAATTTCTAGGATCTGACCGATATTCATACGAGAAGGGACCCCTAGTGGGTTTAACATGATGTCAACTGGTGTTCCGTCTTCCATGTATGGCATATCTTCTCTTGGGAGAATCTTGGAAATAACGCCCTTATTACCGTGACGTCCAGCCATTTTATCCCCTTCAGAGATTTTTCTCTTTTTAGCAACATAAACTCTAATCGATTCGTTAACTCCACTTGGTAGAGCATCACCATTCTTCTTAGAGAAGTATTGAATACTTTGAACAACACCACCGCCACCATGAGGTACGCGTAGTGAGGAATCTCTATATTCTCTTGATTTTTCACCGATAACCGCGTGAATTAATTTTTCTGATGGACTTGGTTCGAATACACCCTTTGGTGTAATCTTACCAACTAGAATGTCGCCTTCTCTAACCTCAGATCCTGGGATAATAATCCCTCTTTCATCAAGGTTCTTTAAAGCATCAAGACCAGCATTTGGAACTTCACGTGTGATTTCTTCACGTCCTGAACCTGTTTTTAATTCTCTAGTTTCAATATCATATTCATCGATATGAATCGATGTATAAACGTCTTCTTTCACTAAATCTTCACTCATGATGATGGCATCTTCATAGTTATAGCCTTCCCATGTCATGAATGCAACTGTTACGTTTCTACCTAAAGCAAGTTCGCCCTTATCGGTAGATGGACCATCCGCTAGGATATCCCCTTTATCGACATATTCTCCAGCAGAAACGATTGGACGTTGTAAAATACAAGTATCCTGGTTTGATCTGAAGAAACGGATTAAGTTAAATGTAACTGAGTCACCCATTCCATAGTCCTTTAATGTCTTAGCCATTTCATAGGTATAGGGTTTAGATGGATCATATAATACATTGTTGCCAACCATAATCTTGGTTTCAGGTTCTGGAGTAACAACAATCTTTGTAGAATCTGCATAAGTGACAAATCCAGAAACTGAAGATACAATAACAGACCCTGAGTCCTTAGCTGCACGATATTCAATACCTGTACCAACAATTGGTGATTCAGGCTTTAATAAAGGCACTGCTTGACGCTGCATGTTCGCACCCATTAAGGCACGAGAAGCATCATCGTGTTCAAGGAATGGAATCGTTGAAGTCGCAACCGATACAATCTGTTTAGGAGATACGTCCATGAAAGTGACTTCATCAGGTTCGAACATCGAGGTTTCCCCACGAAAACGACCTATGACACGTTCTGCAGTAATTGTTCCATCTTCAGATAATGATGTAGCGGCAGATGCGATAACTTCATCATATTCTTCATCTGCTGTTAAGTATTTATATTCTGGTGTAACTACTTTTTTACCATTTGCATTTTTAACCATTAAATATGGTGTTTGAATAAATCCATATTGGTCAACCTTACCATAGGTAGCAAGTGATGAAATCAAACCAATAGATGGTCCTTCAGGTGTTTCAATTGGACAAATTCTACCATAGTGGGAGTTATGAACGTCACGGACTTCAACGCCCGCTCTATCTCTAGCTAAACCACCAGTACCAAGTGCAGAAACTCTTCTTTTTTGAGTAAGCTCAGCAAGTGGATTGATTTGATCCATGAACTGTGAAAGCTGTGAGCTTCCGAAGAATGTTTTAATAGCCCCAGCAAGTGGAGTCATATTAATGATATTCGAAGGAGTCGCATCAGCAAAGGTTGTCGTAGACATCTTGTCTTTAATGTTCTTTTCAGCTCTAGCAAGACCGATTCTAAATTGATTCTTTAATAGCTCACCAATTAATCTTAAACGACGATTTCCTAAATGGTCAATATCATCAGTACTTCCTAAATCTTCATATAAATTTAAATAGTAACTCATCGATGCAACAACATCGGATAAGGTAATGTATTCTTTGGTTTCTCTTTGGTCGTTACCGATTACCTTAACAGGATAGATACGTTCAGTTTCTTTGTCTTTGACTGTGACTTCAATCATTTCAACAATTACGCCTTCACGTTCTCTTTCCTTTTGGTAAATATCGACACCAAAGAAGTACTTGATTACTTTTTCATCTAAGGATTGGCGATTACGTCTTAAAATTGCTAGAACTTCATCCGTAATTTCTGTATTTTTAGTGACTAATACTTCACCAGTTCTAAGATTTAAAATGTTTTCTTTTGTATAAAGAGTATCTCCACCATCAGGTAGTCTAACTGCTAGAATTTCATCAGGAGTTTCATTTTGAAGTGAGTCTTCCTTAGAAATAATTTCTTTTCTGAGTAGGTGACGATTTTCTCTTAGTAAATGAATAATTTCTTTCGTAATTTTAGTCTTTTCAGGAACGACAACTTCTCCAGTTTCTGGATTGATGATGTCTGTAGCTGTGTATTGACCTAAAATACGTGTTAACACGTCAAGCTTTTTATTGAACTTATAGCGTCCAACACTTGCAAGATCATATCTTCTACGTTCAAATAAACGCATTCTAATAAATTCTCTAGCTGCATCTGCTGGAACCTTTTCGCCTTGTCTTAGCTTAGAGTAAAGATCGACGATAGCCTCGTCGGCATTTTTTGTTTCATCTTTTTCAAAGGTAGCTTCTAAATAAGCGGATTTACCGAATACTTCTAAGATATCCTTTTTCTTTGATAGACCTAGGGCACGCATCATCGTAGTCATTGGGACTTTCTTTGAGCGGTCTAGCTTTGCATACATGATATTTTTGGATCCAAGTTCATATTCAATCCAAGCACCACGCGTTGGAATAACTTGAGCCATATATTTAACCTGATTTAACTTCTTATCTAGTTCACTTGTAAAATATGCACCTGCAGAACGAATAATCTGTGAGACAACGACACGTTCAGCTCCATTAATGACAAAAGTTCCTGACGGAGTCATGAATGGTATTTCACACATTAGTACGACATTTTCACGTACTTCGCCGGTGACAGCATTTTCAAGTTTTACACGAGCAGAGAGTTGTTTAGCGTAATTTACATCTCTTAACTTTGATTCTTGTTCATCATATTTTGGTTCTGATAAAAAATGTTCCTCAAAATATAACTTTAGATCGCCATTATGCCCTTCAATTGGTGATATATCTGTTAAAAGTTCTCTGATTCCCTCATCAACAAACCACTTGAAAGACTTTGTTTGAATCTCGATTAAGTCCGGCAAATCTATGTCATAACGCATTCTTGAGTAATTTCTGCGTTCTGCCTTTTTGCCGTATTTGACGCTTCGATATCCCATAATCCACACTCCTATCGTATTTGGAAAATCTCGTTTCTTTATTTATAAAATTCAATTTAAACAACATTATGCATTTTACAATATTATCATATTGTTTGTAAATAGTCAATGCTATATCTATTTTTTAGCCAAAAGAACCCAATATCCTTTACTTTTGTCAACAACTTCACAGTTTCCAAACAAAGAACTCAATTTCGCTACAGTTGATGGAGCACCTTGTTTTTTTTGAACGACAACGTATAAAAGACCACCACGATTCAATGTTTGATAAGCATCTTCATATAGTCTATAAATTGTTGGTTTACCTGCTCGAATTGGTGGGTTTGTAAGAATAACGTCTGCTTTAATCTTCACATACTCAAAAAGGAAGGATTGATGAACTTCTGCGTTCACAATTTCATTTTCTTTCATGTTTTTTATCGCAAGAGCAACCGCTCTTTCGTTGACATCATATAAATATACGTGTTTTTCTGGATTCGTTTTTGCAACGTAAAGACCGATGGGACCATAACCGCATCCCATATCAATCACTTCATTCAAATCCTTTGGAAGCTTGATGGTTTCAAGTAGAAATCTCGTTCCATAATCGAGTGTTTCCTTGGAGAAAACACCACGATCTGTATAGAAACGAAAAGATGTAGCATTAATCTCTACATCATAACTCCTGATGTTAGAATCAAGCGTTGAATCGTTTATAAAATAGTGACTCATTGGTCCCCCTCATAACAGCGAAAAAACCCGAGATAAATTCTCAGGCTAAAATTCGCATCAATTACAAGTTACTTGATTTCAACAGTAGCACCAGCGTCTTGTAGAGCTGTCTTTAATGCTTCTGCATCTTCCTTCTTAATCTTTTCCTTAATTGTTGCATTTGGAGTTTCTGTTAAAGTCTTAGCATCAGCTAATCCTAAACCAGTTGCTTCACGAACAACCTTGATGACTGCAATTTTGTTTGCACCGAAAGTCTTAAGGATAACGTTAAATTCTGTCTTTTCTTCTTCAACAACTGCTGCTGCCGCTGCTGGAGCTGCAGATACTGCAGTTGGGTCAATACCGAATTCTTCTTTAAGTCCATCTACTAATTCTTTAATTTCTAATAAAGTCATTTCTTTAAGCGCTTCAACGAAAGCTGCTTTTGTTAGTTTTGCCATTTTTATATTCCTCCTAGATTATTATTCGTTACTGCTAATCATGTTAAGTCCTACAGCTAATTCGCGTACTGGAGTTAACATACCTACTGCTAACATTGTCAACAATGTTTCTCTCGATGGTAATGTTGCTAATGCATTCAGTTGATCTAAACCAACTACTTTACCTTCTACAATACCTGCATGAATTTGTACAACCTTGTTACCCTTTGCAAAATCGTAAACGATCTTTGCAGGTGCAACGACATCCGAATAGCTAATTGCTAAAGCTTTAGCGCCATATAATGAGTCAGCTAAATCTCCGTATCCAGCAGCAATTGATGCTCTTCTAGAAATATTGTTTTTATAGACTGTGACTTCACAGCCTGCTTCTCTTAACTGGCTACGTAGAGTAGTAAACTGCTCTACAGTTAAACCAGGATAATCGAAGGCAACAACGGTTGCAGCACGTCCAAGCTTTTCAGTTAATTCACGTACGGCTGCTGCCTTACGTTCGATAATTGCTTTTTGCATGAAATGCCTCCTTCTGAAAATAAAATCTCTCTAATGCCGAAGACAAAAGAGAGAATAATCGTTATGATTTTTCACCTCGGTAGGTAATTAAGCTTGACGCTCCTACTGTCTATGGCAATTACATTTAGTTTTCTTTTTTTATACTATTTTAGTGCTTTTAGTGAATCTTCATCCACGTGAACACTTGGAGCCATACTTGAAGTCACAGTAATGTTTTTCATGTATGTACCTTTAACTGTTGTTGGTTTGATACGAGCTAGTTGATCATAAAGTGTCTTCATGTTTTCTTTCAGCTGAACAGCTGTGAAGGAAACACGTCCGATTGGAGCATGGATGTTACCAACTTTGTCTGTACGATACTCAATCTTACCATTTTTAATTTCATGAACAGCTTTTTCAACGTCCATTGTTACAGTACCTGTCTTAGGGTTTGGCATTAAGCCTTTAGGTCCTAAGATACGTCCAAGCTTACCAAGTTGTCCCATCATATCTGGAGTTGCTACCATGACATCAAAGTCAAACCAGCCTCCTGCGATTTTTTGGATAAGTTCTGCAGCTCCGACGTGATCAGCACCAGCAGCTTCCGCTTCTTTTGCTTTTTCGCCTTGTGCAATAACTACAACTCTGGAAACTTTACCTGTACCATGTGGTAATACAAGAGCACCTCTTAAGTTTTGTTCAGCTTTTCTTGGATCAAGATTTAATCTGAACGCTGCTTCTACAGTAGCATCAAACTTAACATATGAGGTTTTTTTGACCAAGTCCATTGCTTCGTCAACTGCATATTTCTTCGTTTTATCGATGAGTTTTGCAGCCTCAAGGTATTTCTTTCCTCTTTTCATATTCTTCCTCCTAAAATGTGGTCTAGCGGGGGGTTGTTCTCCTCCCACAATTTAGATAGCTATCATCTAAATTAGTCTACTACTACGATACCCATATTGCGTGCTGTACCTTCAATAATTTTCATTGCTGCTTCGACAGTGTACGCATTTAAGTCAGGCATCTTTCTTGTTGCAATTTCCTTTACTTGCTCGCGAGTAATTGTAGCTACTTTATCTTTCTTAGCGTTTTTAGAGCCAGACTTGATATTTGCTGCTTTCTTCAATAAATCGCTTGCAGGTGGTGTTTTTGTAACAAATGAGAATGTACGATCGTCATATACTGAGATAATGACTGGTACAACGAAGCCCATTTGATCTTTTGTTGCTTCATTAAACTGTGAACAGAATGCTGGTATGTTGACCTGTGCTTGACCAAGTGCTGGACCTACTGGTGGAGCTGGGTTAGCTTTACCTGCTGCAATTTGCAATTTAACTACTTTAACAACTTTTTTTGCCATGAGACACAACCTCCTTCTTTACATAAGTATGTGGTATGAATTCTATTCTTCCACTATGGTGTGCTTTCACACGCGATATAATTCTATCATTAAGGGTATGCTTTGTCAACTCTAAACTTTGTTTTTTTATTCTATCTTTGCGCCGAATGGGAAAAGCGCTAAAGTTGTGAGTTTAAACCATTGTAAACCAAAGGGAATACCGATGATGGTAATGCAGAAAAACACTCCAATGCCTATATAAGAAAGTGCCATTTCCCAACCAACAAAGATTACCCAAAGGATATTTGCAATTGGATGTTTTTCAAAGTTGATGGTTACATCTCTTCCAAATGGGAATATGACAAGATTAGAAAATTTAAAGCATTGTAGACCTAGTGGTATTCCTATAATCGTAATGCTTAATAAAATACCCAATAAAAACCATAGTAATGCAGCGATTAAGCCACCAAAAACAAACCAGATAATATTTCCTAATAATTTCATTTTATATACCTCCACGTTCACACCTATTATAGCATATAAAAAAATACCCCGAAGGGTATTCTTGATTAATCCTTAAGCTGATAGAGTCTCGTCGTAGCATTATACTCCCAAATCAAGGAAAGATTGGTAATAGCACTATAATTTGTTGTCCACCAAGCTGCGTTCAATGAAGTTCTTAATTTCACATAAGTTGCTGCTGAATGTGTAGCTTTTTGACCTGTGAGCTTGTTATAAAGTGTAGCGGTATTGACTGCAATACTAGGGTTTTGTGCTCTTCTATAGATTGTGATTTGTGAGCTTCTTGAATTGGTGAATGTGATATTATTCCCCGCAGCACGCAGTGTGCCTGCTCTAACCGTATAACTTGTATTGGTTGGATTTGTTACATATGCTCTTAGGAAGCCAGTATAGAATACATCGTTCGCTGATGCAGTTCCTTGGTTTCTTCCAATTAATCCACCCGAACCAACATTCGCATCATTGGTTGTCGATAGCACAATAATACTTGAGAAGACAACAGCTCTATTGATTGCTACTGTTGTTCCTGTTAAAGTGGAACCGATTAAACCACCAGAACTCGTTAAACTATTACTAGTTACAGTCGCTTCTACATAGACATCATCAATAGTCATGTTGAACGTATTCACTGTTCCAAAAAGTCCACCATTTCCATAACCATTCCCACTATATCCACCGGTGATTGATGTCCCTGTAATTTTGACGTTAGAAATAGTTGCAGTTCCTGTTCCAGATGTTGGTGACACAAACCCTACCAATCCACCAGCAAAAACCGATGTGTTAGAAATACTTGAATTATTGATTCTAACATTTTCAATTAGATTACCAGTTCCTTGCATTCTTCCCGCAAGTATTCCAGAAGTGTAGTTGTCCGCTAAAGTATAGTTAATATTTACAGCATTTAAAGTAATGTTTTTTATAGTTGCACCATCTAGGATTCCAAAGATTCCTCGATAGTCAGAAAGTGTTATATTTGATATCGAATGACCTAGACCATCTAGTGATCCCATAAAGCGAATATCTTTCGTTTGAATCCACTCAGCAGGTGTGATATTGTTAAAGTCAAGATTCCTTGCGAGTACATAGGATCCCGTATTTCCGTCTGTCGTAATAACATCGATAAATTCCGAGATTGTGTAAATAGGTGTCCCATCATACCAATCACCAACAACAACTGAAGACTCTGCAGAATCGATATTTCCTGTAACTGACGATGCCCAAAACGCAAAAGACATGCCAGTAGAGAACAGCAAATTGAGTATTGCAAGTAGTGTAATGAAGTGCTTTTTTGCTCGGTGATTTATGGGTAAATAACTCCTTTGGAAACATTGAAATATGTGTATTTCTAAATGATTCCAAAAGAGATTGTAGCATGCCTCCATTTAAATAGCAATCAAAATGTTTTCGAAATATTTTAGTTCGTATCTATCCCACATTCATCGTGTTCACAAGATGCATTTTCATCTTGACTATCAAGTACATGTAATGGATTTTCTTCATCCCAAATTTTGTTTAAAGCTTGAAGAAAATACTCTTTTTGTTGTGCTCCGGATATTCCATATTTTCTATTCAATACGAAGAATGGAACACCTTGGACACCAATTTGTCTTCCTTCAGTTTGTTCAGCTAAAACTTGTTTCTTAAATTTGTTTTCTTTCAGCACCTCAAGTGCTTCTTGCTTATTTAAACCCAACTCTGAAACTAAAGTAGCTAAGACTTGATGATCTGCTAAATTCTTTCCATCTGTAAAATATGCTTTCATGAATCTATTTGTAACTTCATCTTCTTTTCCAAACTGATTTGCCCATTTAGCTAATTGATGTGCATCAAATGTATTTGTCATTTGAATGATATCGTAATTATAGATAAGTCCAACAGACTTCGCGTTTTCAGTAAACATTTTAAATCTATCCTTTGCTTGTGCAACAGTAGTCCCATGCCCTTTAGCAAAGGATTCATATGCACTACCCTGCATGATCTTTGGTGCATCCGGATTTAATTGATATGCTTTATATACAATCTCTACTTTATTTTTATGCTTAAACTCAGTTAAAGCATCTTCAAATCTTTTTTTACCAATATAACAAAAAGGACATGCAAAATCTGACCAAATTTCAATTTTCATAGTGTAATACCTCCATTTTCAAGTTGTATTATAACAAGGAAATGTTAAATAAATACAAATATTGCTTTAGTTTTTTAAATAATTGAATATTTATGTTCGTTTTTTGCTAAAATGACACAATTTTTAATTTTTCATTATAAAATGAGGTTGGAGGTTGATTCTATGTATAAATTTCATAATAAGAATACAATGCATTTTAAATCCTTGACTCTCTTGATTCAAGACATGAGACGTTCTCTAGCCTTCTATGTTGATATATTAGGATTTAAAATCTTATCGCAAGACGCACATCAATCGGTTTTAACGGCTGATGGAACAAGTCCTCTCATCACATTACTTGATGATAGAAATGCGCTCCCAATTGAAATTACACAAGGCTTATATCACTTCGCACTTCTACTACCCACAAGAGGTGCACTCGCATCCATCATTAAGCAACTCTCTGATAAACATTTCCCAATATCTGGAGCCTCTGATCATGGTGTGAGTGAGGCTATTTACTTAGATGATCCGGATGGAAATGGAATCGAGATATATAGAGATTTAGACGAATCCTTATGGCCAGTTGAAAACGGGAAAATGACAATGTTTACAAAGCCTTTGGATATCAAAGAGATCATGAGCGAACTGCCTGAAAACAAAACCTATGAAATCGAAAAAGATCTGATTTTAGGACACTTGCATTTTCATGTTGGAAATCTGAAGGATGCAGAAATCTTTTTTTGCAAAGCGATTGGATTTGATCCAATGCTTGAATATATGAAATCCGCATTATTTATATCAAATCACGGATACCACCACCATTTAGGGCTCAACATATGGAATGGAGATGCACCATTGAATAAAGAAAAACAAGTTGGATTGAAATCATATGTTCTTTTCATACCTAAAAATGATTATCCTGCGTTTACGAGAAGACTCACTGAGCATCGAATATCCTTAATGACTGATGGAGACCAAAAATATATTAGAGATATCCTGAATCAAAGAATAATTCTAGAGGTTGAATAGAAAAACTGGCCAAGAGTGATTGGCCAGTTTTGCTTAATTCCCAATATAAAATAACACAAATATTCCTAACTGAATCGGAATGAACAAGAAATTGATAATGAGATAATGAAGATATAGTTTTACATATCCTATAGACTTGGACTGATTTTGAGTTTTTTTAAATGATTTTTGAAAAAGAATAATCATTACCATGTAAATGATAATCAGTATGAACCCTAGATATGCTCGTGCTAATGTAGCGAATATGATCAGAAGAATGACATTGATCCAAAAAAACCAATAAAATAAGATAGATGGGTACTCTTTAAATGATGGATTCAATCGGTTTATAGCTTCATATAAGAGTAAGAAGAAAAGCGGAAATAGAAAAGCAAGAAACAGATATCCACCTATTCTAGAACCTTCTAAAGAAAATGGAATGATTGAATCGATGAAGTCGATATCTATAAAGCTATCGAGTAAGTATACCATTGGAAAACCAAAGGATGATTGAACCAAAAGGTAATAGAAAAATATGACAAACTGAACCAATATAATGATTGGAATTAAAATTCTTCTTTTCATAATTTATCCCCCAAACAAGAACTTCCTTCTGAGTCTAAATATCAAAATTCACTTAACGAATTAAATACAATCTACCAGTCACTACATCTTGTGCCCATAGATTGTTAACAGCATCAAAAATAGCATATGCACTATCCCACCAACCAACCGTTGGCATTGCGCTTGGATTGACTACAGTTGCCATTTGACCGGTTTGCGTGGTTTCAGTATAATTGATTCCCCCACCAGTACTGCGATATGCAACAAAGGAATGAAAGACATTACTGAGTGTTGCTTGCGTTGCATCTCTTCCAGAAACAGTACCCACATCATTTCTTCTTGCATCAATTCTTGTATATAAGCTTCCAGTAAAGAATGCATTGGTTAAATTGACATTTGCAGATACTGCAGCATTATATCCAATGAAACCACCCAAGTATCGATTTGTGTATCCTAAGAAATTAGATGCAGTGACCAATGTGTTTTGGAAGGTAGCTTCTACAATTGCGCGCTCAAGTGTGAAAAATGCCCCGGATCTTACGAAACCTATCAAACCACCAGCATAAGAACTACTTGTATTTCCAGTAAGATTTGAATAAACTTCCCCTTGGAAATCAATATCATACATGTTGACTCTACCACCTGATGTAGCGATTCTTCCCACTAATCCACCAACATAAGCGTTATCATTGAAAACTTTAAGATTGGTTGCTTTAACATTGTATATATTTAAAATGGTAGTTGCACCTTGAACATTCCCAATCAATCCTCCAACACCATTGGTGGAGTTTCCTTGCACACCTGAATTGATGACTGTGATGTTATCTAGTGTAACAGTACTACCAGAAGCATTTCCAGAAACAAGACCACTTCTTTGTGTAGTCCCACTCAAATTGGTAATGATTTGCACATTATCAAATGTGATATTATATACGGTTCCCCCGTTTATTCGAGGGAAAATCCCATTATAGGAATAAGTCGTACTATTATTTGTTACCGTTAAATTAGATATAGTTTTACCATTTCCATTAAGAGTTCCTCTAAATGTTACATTATTATTTAATGCATTGTATTCCCAAGTGAAGCTGCTGAAGTCAATATCATTTGCAAGATAGTAAAAATCAGTAGCAACACTGTCTGTTTTCGTAGCAAAGGTATAAAATTCTGCTGGTGTAAATATTGGTATTCCCCAATCTCCAATTGCAATATTTCCATCAGCATTACCTCCTGAAGAATCAACTGAACTCGCCCAAAAAGCAAAAGTCATGCCTATAGAAAAGAAAGCATTCATGATAACTAATATGAAAATGAGTTGCTTTCTCGTTTTTTTTATAGGCTCACATCCAATTCACTAAATATTCTTTATTGTAGCACAAAAATAAAATTTTTATTCAATCAACAAAAAAAGCGATAACTTTATCGCTTTTAAACTTCTTTTACATCATGTGCATCAAACTCAGTTGGAGTTGCACGTCCGAATAAATCAAGATCAACTACAAGCTTTTCTTGGTCATTATCGACATCAACAACTTCACCCTTAAGTCCTTGCCATGTTCCTGCAATGACTTCAACAACTTTACCAAGTAAATGTGTCCAAGTTGGTTTACTAATAACACCAATCTTTAATAGAATTTGATTAATTTCATCTGGAGCAAGCGGAACTGGTTTCGTTCCTCCACCTGATGAACCTAAGAACCCTGTAACACGTGGAGTGTTTCTGACAACGAACCATGATTCATCCGTAACCATCATCTCTACGAAAACATACCCTGGAAAGAGTTGTTTAATTTTTTCTTTTTCTTTTCCGTCAGCCTTTTTTTCAATGACGGTTTCTTCAGGGACAATGACTCTGAAAATGAAATCAGACATGCCCATACTTTCAACGCGTCGTTCTAAGTCAAGTTTGACGGCATTTTCATAACCTGAATAGGTTTGAATAATATACCATCTGACTGCTTGACTCATAGAATCCACCCAACTAATAGGTTAATGATTAGAATGTTGAATACTAAGATGACACCTGTTAATACGAATAGGAAAATTAAAGTACGTACGGAATGGTCAATAAACTTTGGAAGTGTTGGCCATGTAATTTTCTTTAATTCTGGAATCGCTGGTAAAAAGAATGGATAAATAACTAGAATGAGACCGAATAATGAGATTGCAAAGAGTACCCATGCAAAAATAATACCATTATTGCCTTGTCCTAGAATTGGAAAATTTGAATTGATCTGTAAAAGTGAGTTTCCGCTAATAATCATGAGTGCTAATGCACCAGATAATGTAGCTAGAATACCTAGAAGTAGGTTTTCCCACTTATACTCAGTGGTAAGAACCTCGAGTAGTTTACTTTTTTGCTCTACTGTTTTTTGTTTGATTGCCATTTGAATAGCCTCCTATTTACTTTCCTTATGCAGGGTGTGTTTGTTGCATCTTGGACAATGTTTGTTTGTCTCGATGCGTTCTTTTTGAGTTTGTTTGTTCTTCGTCACTGTGTAATTTCTACTCAAACACTCCGAACATACCAGTATTACTTTTTCGCGCATTAAAAAACCACCTTTTGTGGTCATTCGCAAATGTATTTTAACACTTAAGAATGACTTAGTCAACTACCTATCATATTATATCATAATTTTATATTTTTCTTTGATTCTAAAAATAGTATTATATATCTGCTTTTTACTAAAGCATGTTTGCTTTTCTATATCTTGAATCGTTTCTCGATGAATAAAGTATCTTTCATAGACCGTTTGCTCAAGATTTGAAGTTAATGTAAGATAAACAGGTTCTTCTTCGATATAGCATTTTTCTTGGTAAAAATCTGCATTCTCATATAAATAATAAGTCGGAAGTGTTTTCTTGAGTTGATAAAAATGTCTTTTTAAAATCAATTCAAAATAACGTGTAAATGTCTTATTTCTATCAGAATTAAACGTTTTAATTGCTTTATGAAGCATTAGATTACCTTCTTGATGAAAGTCATCATACTCCTTTTTTTCAACTTCTAGTAAATGTACTTGTTTCCAGATGAATTTATGATACTTTTGAAACATGAAGTTGAGCGCAAGCTCATCATGTTCAGCGTGGATGAGATAAATCAGTTCATAATCATTCATCACGAGATTCATATTACTTTAAACTCGCATACATCATGAGTGCTGCAGCAACACTCACATTTAAACTATTAATCTTTCCATACATTGGAATTTTGACTAAGAAATCACAATTTTGTTTGACTAAAGGTCGAATTCCTTCTCCTTCATTGCCTAAAACAATAGCGAGCGAACAGTCCTTAGGCATATCATCAATCGTTTTATCGGTAGAACCATCAGTTCCAATTACCCAAACATTTTCTTTTTTTAAACTCATAATTGCCTGATTGATATTTGAAACTAGAACAACTGGAACATGTTCAATAGCACCAGATGAAACCTTAGCAACCGTAGCATTGAGTGGAACCTGTCCTTTTCTACTCATGATAATCGCATCGAGCTGAACCGCTTCTGCTGTACGCATGATTGCTCCAAGATTATGTGGATCCTCAATCCCATCTAAAATAAGAAATCTTTGATGCTTTGATGGATCTAAGACATCAAGAAGCTCTAAGTATTCATATTCTTTGACATCTGCAACTGCACCTTGATGAAGCGCATTCTCAGAGAGTCTATTGAGTTCTCCCTTGGATACTTTTTGGAATGTTACCTTCTTGTCCTTTAAAAAATTTAGGAAATGGTGATCCTGAAATTTTTCATCTAAATATAATTGATAGATTGGGCGATTTGAAAAAATCGCTTCTCTAATCACATTCTTTCCATATACAATCATGATTTATCCCTCCGGGTTCATTTTAAACTTTACTTTCTATATAAACATTTATTTTTTTTGATAAAAAGATATCAAAAGGCGCGTGTGCGCCTTCTTTTTTTGATATTATTGCATATCCGCTAACAAGTTCATCATAAACTTCACAAGATTTTTGAGCCATCTGACGATGTTCGACAATATAAAAATCAGTGGGTACGTTGCTTGTGCAAGTACTAAGAGTAATAATATTTGTGGAACAGTTAATGGTGGTAGAGGATGGAAATCTTGGAAATAGAATGGTGCAAAATCAAAGTAGAGTGGCATAAACCAAATAGCAATCAAGAAGATTAATACCATAAAGAAGAATAGAACGCCTCTCATTGTATTAAATGGTCTAGAAACTCTAAATAATACTGTAAGTGAAACAACAGTTGCTGAAATGACAATGAGTGTAGACAATACATCTGGACCCATGCTGAGAGCACCTTCAAAGGCATAAATAATTAATGTGTTAATCATGACGATGAGTGCGCCAGGTAATGCAGCCTTCATAATATTCTGCAAGAACTTACCCTTCACGAGCTTGTTGTTTGGTTCTAGTGCTAGGAAAAATGATGGGATACCAATTACCAAATAGTCAATTAAAACAAGTTGACTTGGAGAAATTGGATAAGATCCGTTTCTAACAATCGCAACAATCGCGAGTAAGAATGAGAATATTGTTTTCGTTAAGAATAAAGTGGATACTCTTTGAACGTTATTGATAACTCTTCTACCTTCACTAACAACCTTAGGCATTGAAGAGAAATTAGAATCGAGCAAGACTAAGTGAGATACATTTCTAGCTGCTTCACTACCAGATGCCATCGCAATCGATGTATCTGCTTCCTTAAGCGCTAGAATATCATTGACACCATCACCAGTCATCGCAACCGTACGTCCGTTATTTTTAAGAGATTCAATCAGTAATTTCTTTTGTTGTGGGGAAACACGACCAAATACGGTGAATCTTGATGCAGATCGAACAACTTCCTTATCCTGCATACCTTCAAGACTAATGTATTTATCGGCATTTGCTACTCCAGCTCTTTGAGAAATTCTAGATACAGTCGCAGGATTATCCCCTGAAATGACCTTGACCTCTACATTATGACTCTTGAAGTAATCAATGGTTTCGATTGCATCGGGACGAATTGTATCTTCAATCATGATGAGTGCGAGTGGAACAACTTTTCCAGTAAATTGTGTTTCATCAATCTCTCCATCAGAATATGCAACTACCAATACGCGGTATCCCTCAGCAGATTGTTTATCAACTTCTTTTGCTATTGCATTAAATCCTTCTTTAATAACAAATTCAGGTGCTCCTAAGATAAACGTACCATATCTTTCAAATTGAACAGCACTAAATTTTCTGGAGCTAGAAAAAGGAATGAGATGTTTATGTCTAATTCTTTTACCTGTACCAAAACGTTCAGCAAGTGCATCCGATGTTAAGTTGGGATCGTTTTGAGCGTTTAGCATTGCAGAAATAATATTTTTTAATGCAAGACCAGTATCATTTTTATATTCGATAATACTCTTTACAGTCATGGTTCCATCGGTAATGGTCCCTGTCTTATCTAGACAAAGCGTATCGACTCTAGCAAGCATTTCAATACAATAAAGTTCTTGAACGAGTGTATTATTTTGAGCAAGTCTGATGACACCTACTGCAAGTGCCATGGATGTTAATAAGAATAAACCAGATGGTATCATCCCAATCATTGCACCAGTTGTCTTAATGACGATTTCTTCATAAGACATATTAAGACTTGGATTATTGGTCATTAAATAGAACAGTGTTGCCGCAAGTGGAAGGATAATGACCCCAACCGTACGAATGATAATTTTAAGTGATCCTAATAAATCAGATTCAGGTTTCTTATATTTTTTAGCTTGATTGGTTAATTTTTGAATGTAGATATCCTTACCTACTGCAGTTGCTTGTGCATGACAGTTTCCTGAAACAACAAACGAACCAGAATAAAGAGTATCCCCTTTTCTTTTAATAATAGGGTCAGATTCACCAGTAAGTAAAGATTCATTGACTTCAATAGATCCTTGACGAACTACAGCATCAGCTGGGATTTGCTTACCTGAGCTTAAGAATAAGATATCATCGATAACAACATCTTGAATCGATATTTCAAATTCATCTGTGTCTCTGATTACAATTGCAGTTGGAGCGGATAATAAGGATAGCTTATCAATCATTTTTTTCGCTCTAATTTCTTGGATAATACCAATGGTAATATTTAATGTGATAACACCCATGAAAAATAAATTTGAAATTTTAGCAGATACTGAGATTAACCAAGCCGCTATACTAAAATTTAAGAAGTTAAAGAATGTGAAGACATTCGTTCTAACAATATTTGCAACACTCTTAGAACTTCCTGAATCTGTTATATTTGCAAGTCCAGCCATTTGACGAAGCTCAACTTCATCTGTGGATAAACCTTGATCAACATCAGGATTATATCTTTCAACAACAATATCATCTTTAGTTCTAACCTTATCTTTAACATTTAAAGTGACTCTTGGTTCTTCATTTAAAGGAACATGCAGCCCTAAAGGATCACCTTTCATGGTAATTAAATCTTCTTTAATAACTGTTTTAGGACCTCTTTGTTTTTTAGGCTTAGAGATTTCTTTTTGGTCTAAAGCAACATCATCATTATCATCATCGATCAATTGCTTTAAATCATTTTGTTGATTCAGTTTATTGGTGGTTACTTTCTTTTCAACTGTCTTTTCCATTGAAATCTCCTTTCTCTATGTACAAAATCGCGAGTCTTATCAGTTCATCAGCTCTATCTTTATGATTTAGGTAAAGATCTCCGATCAGTGCTTCAAAGCCTGTAGCGTAATGATAGGTTTTCGCATCCATATTTTTTCTTCCAGGTCCACTCGCATTTCTTCCTCTTTTAAAGGTCTCAACTTCATCTTCTGAAATGATGTTTTCTTCCATCATTTTGATAATGATTGATGCTTGTGCAGTACCAGAAGTAAACTGGATTGCTTTTTTGTGAAGATCATTCACATTGGTAAGTTTACTTTGGATGAGATAAGCACGTACTGAAAGTTCGTAGTATGCATCTCCGATATAAGCTAGTGTAAGTCCATTCAAAATTACATCCACCCTCGCTCAGTGAGCTGATCTCTCAATTGGTCCGCTCTTGAAAAGTCCTTGTCGTTTCTGGCATCTTCCCAAGCACGATATAGAATCAAGGTTTCATCGGATAATTCATATTGAGGCATAATTCCTAAAACCTCTAGGATTGTTTTGGTTGTTTGATAAAGAACAGAAAGATATTTAGGATCCTTCGCTTTATTCATTTGCTTTAATAAATCATAAATCAAGGTGATGACATTTGGAATATTAAGATCGTCATCCATCAATGATTTAAAAATCTCAATTTGGTTCTCATCAACTTCCATAGTATATGCATTGACGAGTGAGATGGCTAAAAAAGCTTTTTTAAGGCTTCGTTTAATTTTATCATATTCTTTAGCAAATTGTACCATTAAATCCTCGGTATAATTAATTGGTTGACGATAGTGATGGTTAATCGTCAGTAGTCTAAATGCGAATGGATCGTAGTCTTGTAGAAGATCTTTCACTAGTGTTATATTTCCTAACGATTTACTCATTTTTATATCATTGACATCAAGTCTTCCGACATGCATCCATACTCTTGCGAGATGGTGATGATCATGCACAACTGTCTGAGCAATTTCATTTTCATGATGTGGGAATTTAAGGTCTGCTCCTCCACCATGAATATCAATTTCTTTTCCGAAAATTTCGTGATTCATGACCGCACATTCAGTATGCCAACCTGGTCTTCCTTTGCCCCATGGGGAATCAAAAGAGATACCGTCGTTTGTAACCTTCCAAATGCTAAAATCTCTAGGATCTTCTTTATCCTCATCAAGGGTAATTCTTACACCTTGACTGAGCTCATCCATATTTTGTTTGCTTAAAATGCCGTAATCACTTACCTTGCCTACTCTAAAATAAACACCACTTGGTGCAGCGTAAGCATACCCTTTTTTAATTAACTCCTCGATATATTCAATCATTTGAAGTACATATTCAGTAGCCTTTGGCATCATATCTGGAAGAGCACTTCCTAGGGATAAAGTCATCTCAATAAAATGCTTGGTGTAGGT
>JAHIRQ010000133.1 GCA_018818645.1 Bacillota bacterium | reverse complement strand
TTACAGGTTTAACTTATGCAAAAATGCCTAGAGGACCGATGCCTGATAAGTTTAAAGATATTCTAGATTACTTAGAAGAAAAAGAGATAATAAAAATTGAAACTACATATGACGGAGATTATAAAAAGATAGATGTTATTGCGTTAAAAGAAATTGATAAAACTATTTTTGAAGCAGATGAGTTAAATTTAATAAATAAGGCAAAGGAATACGTTAAAGACAGGACAGCAAAAGAATTAAGTGAATTATCTCATGAAGGATTAATTTGGAATTCAACTGACGATCATAAATTTATCTCATATGATAAAGTTAAAGATTTAAAAATGAAAATTTAGGGAAGGAGGAATGCTATGTATAAAGGAATGGCTCTAAGTAGTTCACTCATTAGGATGTTTATATTACCAAACCCATTTGGGGAGATGGATTTTGGATTCTTCATAAATATTATAGTAGGAGAACCCTTATTTCATATACTTGCTTTTACAATAGTAGGTATCGTCTATAAAAGAGGAGATGCTCCTGCATTGGGATCATTTATGTACCTAATGGCATATTGGGGACTTATCGTTGTTACGCAAGGTATTGTCATATGAAAATGATCAAAACAGACAACTTTAGTTCAATGATAGAATGAGTTAAGGAAGGTGCAAAAACGAATAAGATAATTGGTATATTCAGTAGTATTACAATAACAGGAATTGCTATATTTTTTTTCAAACTAATTATAAGAAATTATATTAAAAACAATCCAGTAGAAATTATGACTTTGATTTTTAACGGAGTAGAATTTTTGATGAGTCAAGGAATTAATCTAATCGAGTGGATGCTAAGTATTAGGGTATAGAATAAGAAAGAGGTGACAAACTATTATAAATCAAGTAATATTTTAAAATAGTTTATAGGTCATATTTAAAAGACTCTGTAATAAGAGTAAGGTTTTTCATATGAGGGATAACTAAGTTGCTTCAGCGACTAAGCATTTTAGTTATATTAGTTTTTCCTGATTAAATGATTCATCATTTTTGACAAGATAATAAATAATTCTAATTAGTTTTCTTGCGACATGAGAAGATGCTACTCGATGAGCCTTGCCTTCATTTCGTTTCTTGTGATAGTAATCATAGATAACTGGGTTATTCATCATAAAGTAGGGAATCAAGTTCATAATGGTTTCTCTTAAATAACTAGACCCTCGTTTTACCATTTTACCTTGTCTTTCTATTGTTCCTGATTGAATAACTGATGGTTCAAGACCTGCGAAAGAAAGCATCGCAGCGGGTGAATTGAATGATATGAAATTATCGTACTCAGATATTATTGAAAGAGCTGAAATAGGTCCGATCCCTCTAATTGAGAATACCGGAGATTCTATTGCCTTCGAAAACTCTAATAAGCTCTCAAAGATATGATTGATTTCTTCTGCTAAAGCCATGTATACTCTTAAGCTCGATTGAAGTTGAGTATTAAGAACTGGACTAGATGAACCAATGGTTTCTTTAGCTAAAATCTTTAGTTTGGTAAATCTTGCATAAGAGAACTTGCTTCTAGATAAACTAGTGAGTTTCTCAAAAGATTTAATGGTCATTTTAGAAATTTTCTCAGGAGTCTGATAGTTTTGTATTATGTATAATGATGTCTTGGAAAACTTATTTTTGAAGAAGGGTTTGAACTCAGGGAATATGTGATCAAGTATATTTGTGAGATTGGTTATTTCCTTTGATCGTTTCTTCACTAGTGTTTTGTAGTAACGTGTTAATGACTTAATTTCTTGAATATGATATGATTTAACTGGGTAGACTTTGTATTCTACGGACAGTAAAATCATTGATAAAAGTCGAGAATCGACTTTATCAGTCTTTGTTTTTCTTAGTGTTAGGCTTGATGAGAACTTCTTCACTAAGAAGGGATTAAATTCCATATAGGTGTAATTGTGTTTGTCCAAAAACACTTTGAGATTACGCCCATAATGTCCTGTAGCTTCAAGGCCTATCCTTTTTACTTGGTTAGGTTCTAAACTTTTTAGGACAGATAGTAGTTCTGTGAATCCTTGGTGATTGTTGCTAAATGTAAATACATCTTTGATGATTTCTCCTGCTTCAGTCGCTATGAAACAGTCGTGTTTGTACTTGGAAATATCAATTCCGATTAAGTACATAGTGTCACCTCCATAATTGGTTTCGTACACTGTGGTTTGATACAGTTTCTCATTTGTTTAATCACGAATATGAAGACTCACGGTCTAACAAACTATCAAAACTAATGTAAATAAAAAACTGTGGTTTGAGTCACCTCGAATACTTGCACTGATGCAGTATAGGTTTATAGAGACAAATCCACAGTGTATATATATTATATCACTCAAAGCTGAGTGTTATAAACTAACGAACGAAAGGAGTAATAATTAAACATCTTTTTTGATGAATTAATTATACGTGA
>JAHIRQ010000015.1 GCA_018818645.1 Bacillota bacterium | reverse complement strand
TCGTGATGATGAAAAGCGTGCTGGAGAAATCTTAGAAAGAATTCCAGCAGGTCGATGGGGTAAACCATCAGATGTCGCAGGAGCAGCAGTATTCCTAGCAAGTGATAATGCAAATTATATCAACGGATTTACACTCGCTGTTGATGGTGGATGGTTAGGTCGCTAACCCGAAATAGATGAATTCAGGCTATCTTTTGAGATAGCTTTTTTTGTAATCTTAGACTGTTTAAATCATATATTATATGATACAATAACATATGAGGTAATTATATGACGAATCAAGAAAAACATGAACAACGCATCGAGCTGATGAACCAACTTTATCAGTATGACTTATATCAGAGTGATCAACTACCATTCATTCCATATTTTGAAATTGAAGGTAGTGATGAAATCTATCACCAAATCATTGAAATGCTCAAAGAGATTGATTCAATTATTGAAAATCATCTTTTTGACTATAGTTTATATAGACTCGCATTCCTAGACCGTGCAATTATTCGACTCGCTGTTTATGAACTCATAAAGACAGATTTAGTCAAGCAAATCGTCATTGATGAAGCAGTAGAACTCACAAAAGTTTATAGCAATTTAGATGATGAAAAACAACACAAATTTACCAATAAAGTATTAGACAATATCGCAAAAACCATTAAGGGATGATCTCTTTGGAACAATATCTATCGGTTAGTGCCTTAACTAAATATATAAAAGCCAAGCTTGAAGGTGACAAACACCTTTTTTCCATTTTATTAAAAGGTGAAGTTTCTAACTTTAAAAGACATTCAAGAGGTCATTTGTACTTCACTTTAAAAGATGAGGGAGCGCAAATTTCGGCAATTATGTTTTCTAGAGATGCTGAAAGAATTGAATTTTCTCCTAAAGAAGGAGATCACGTTTTAGTCAGTGGAAGAATTAGTCTCTATGAACCCAGTGGAACCTATTCAATTCAAGTCACGACGATGAAGCTTGATGGTATTGGGGAACTCTATTTAAAATACGAACAACTTAAAAAGGATTTGGAAGAAAAGGGTTATTTTAAAATAGAGCATAAAAAACCGATTCCAAAATTCCCAAAAATTATAGGTGTCGTGACATCACCTACAGGTGCTGTCATAGAAGATATTAAAAATACAGTTAGTAGAAGATATTTACTCACTGAAATCCATCTCTATCCAGCACTTGTTCAAGGACCAGGTAGTGCAGAAAGTATTCGTAATCAAATACTTTTAGCAAATGCTAGAAATGAAGTTGATGTCTTAATTGTTGGTCGTGGTGGTGGATCTATTGAGGATTTATGGGGATTTAATGAAATGCCTGTCATCCAAGCTATCTATGATTCAAAAATTCCTATTATAACAGCAATCGGACATGAAACAGATTTTACGATTTCTGATTTTGTATCTGATTTAAGAGCACCAACACCAACTGCAGCTGCAGAGCTTGCAACTCCAAATGTAGTTGACATCAAGTTAAGAATTAAAGAAAATTTAGAGCAAATAGAATATAAAGTTTCTCAATATTTTGGTCAAAGAAAAACTGAGCTTCTGTACCTAGATCAAAGGCTAGAGCGATTATCTCCTCAACTGAAGCTAGAACAACTCAAAACCGACTTAAAGAAAAGTACAATTGATTTAGAAAGAAACTTTTCCTATCAACTCGAGTATCAAAAGTATCGAGTTGATTCCATGAAGCAAATGATGAAGAGTCCTGAAGAAAAGATCAAAAGCTATATGGAACGAAGAGAAAATCTAGAAATGAGATTGATTCGAAACGTTGAATCGATCCAGGATTTAAAAACCCATAAGTTTGATATGCTACGAACAGCACTGAATGCACTCAATCCATTAATGCTCATGGAAAAGGGATTTGCAGTCGCATCGATTGGAGATCAAGTCATTACATCCGTTCATCATATCAAGATCAATGATCAACTCAATATTCGATTTAAAGATGGCTCCGTTGGAGCAACAGTTACTAAGAAGGAGGTTAAATAACATGGAAAAGAAATCATTTGAAGTTCTGCTCAAAGAATTAGAAGGTGTTGTCAAAGATTTAGAAAATAAAGATATACCTCTAGATGAAGCAGTCAAGAAATATCAGTTAGGTTTAGAGCTATCGAAAGCATGTTATCAAATGCTTGAAGAAGCAGAAAAATTAATCGTAAAGGAAATAAAATCATAATGAATTTAACTGACATCAAGGACCCTAGCTTTCTAAAGACAATGAATCAAAAAGAATTGAATAAGTTAGCGGATGAAATCCGCTTATTTCTAATTGACTCAATCACCAAAACTGGTGGTCATTTAAGCTCAAACCTTGGTACTGTTGAATTGATTATCGCACTACATTATGTTTTTAATAGTCCCGAAGACGTCATCATCTATGACGTAGGACATCAAGCATATACACATAAAATTTTAACAGGAAGAGCAAATGAGTTTAATACGTTAAGACATACAAAAGGTTTATCTGGATATATAAATTATCAAGAGTCTATTCATGATCAATGGGAATCAGGCCATGCAGGAACTGCATTATCCGCATTACTTGGCGTTTTATATGCTAAAAAAATGAAGGGTGAACGTGGTGAAGGTATCGCTGTTATTGGAGATGCATCGATTACCAATGGGATGGCTTTTGAAGCACTGAATCTTTTAGGTGGAGATTCAAAAACTAGAGGAATTGTCATTTTAAATGATAATGAAATGAGTATTTCTAAAAGTGTCGGGTCTATATCAAAGGCATTGACGAAGTTTCGCTCTATGAAAATTGTTTTAAAATGGAAACGCATTTGGTCAATTATACTACCTGGTTTTATCGTTAGATTCTTAGGCAGAGTCAAAAGAGGTCTACGCGGCTTCTTACAGCGACAAAATATTTTTGAAGATTTGGGTTATATGTATATTGGACCGATTGATGGTCACGATATAAAGGGCTTAATCTATAGTTTAAAACGCATTCAAAAGGTTAAAAAATCTGTTGTGCTTCATATCATTACCGAAAAAGGCAAGGGGCATATCGAAGCAGAAAATGATAAAATTGGGACATATCACGGTGTTTCTAAACCATCAAATGGTAAGAAGATTGGTATATCTTGGAGTGAATTGATTACGATCAATATGACTGAACTTCAGTCTCACACAAAGACATTCGTGATTATGCCAGCGATGGAAGTTGGTGCGCAATTTTCTAGTTTCGCTGCTCAATTTAGTGATCGTTATATTGATGTTGGAATTGCAGAAGAACACGCAGCAACCATGGCAGCTTCGATGGCACATCAAGGGGTTAAAGTATTTCTACCACTTTATGCAACATTTGCTCAACGAGCCTTCGATCAAATCTTAAATGATATATCAAGATCGAATCATCATGTCGTCTTTGGAATAGATCGTGCTGGTATAGTTGGTGAAGATGGTTCAACACATCAAGGACTATTTGATGTCTCCATGTTTTATTTAATGCCAAACATGGTCATCACGATGCCATATGATGCAAAGGAAGCTAGTAATCTTCTATATTATGGCTTTATGAAGCAAAATAATCCTTTTGTTATTCGTTATCCAAGAGGTACAGTTTTATTCGATAAAGTTGAAGATCATGTCACCTTTGACGAGATAACTCCAACATGGACTTACCTTAAAAAAGGCACAGATATTCATTTAATATCCTATGGTCCATCTCTTGATTTACTACTTCAAGCAGATCTTCAATTGGAATTAAATGCATCTGTTGTGAATGCTAGATTTATCAAGCCAATCGATGAAGAGTTTCTCCATGAATTATGCAAGACAGGAAAACCTTTATTTGTTTATGAAGAGTGTTCAAATGTTGGATCACTTTATCCTCAAATCTTAAAATTCATGGCGAAGCATGA
>JAHIRQ010000132.1 GCA_018818645.1 Bacillota bacterium | reverse complement strand
TGCGAAGAAAATGGAATCGAGTTAAATGGTCTATGGATTTATCCATTTGCTAGAAACAGAAAGCTTTCTTTAACTTTAATCGATTATATTCTAAATGTTTATATGCCACTCGGGATGGAAAAAATGATTGTCTATAGTCATCGCTATGCACCATCCAATTCCTTTTATCACCATTTAGGGGGTAATATTATTAAATATGACCTTCAAATGCATGGAAAACTTGAGGTTGATATCTTTGAGTTTGATTTAGAAGCGTTAAAGAAGAATATAGTTTCCAAATTAGAAAATCATCAATCATTGGAGGGTTCTCATGCATATCTTTGATTATTTACAAAGTGGTGATCCAGTAACCACACACCTTACAAAAAAATACCTACTCGATCAAGAGTCTAGTCATCATGACTCAGGATTCATTAAAAAGTATTTAGATCTTTTTGATTCCAAGACAAATCGATGGGGAAATGGTGTTTATGGTCCGAAATGGATCTCGACACACTATACTACACAAGAACTTAACTATATGGAAATATCACCTAATCATCCAATCTATCAAAAAGGATTAAAAACTTTAATCGATTATGAATGGGTAAATAAGGGGATGTATAATAAAACAAGACGACAAGACATGTGCATTGTTGGAATGTTAGTATCCTTTATAACCTACGGAAACATGCAGGATCCAAAATTAGAAGAAATGATTGATTATATACTCTCTCATCAGTTTTTAGATGGTGGTTGGAACTGCACGTGGGATTCAGGTAAGAATCCCAAAATCAGTTCAGTTCATACCACGCTATCCGTGTTAGAGGGTTTAAGTTCATACGACAAAAATGGTTACTCCTATCAGTTGAGTGAAGTCAAAAACGCGATACCTAAGGGCATTTCATGTCTTTTGGATAGAGATTTATTTAAAGATAAGAAAACTGGAAAGCCAATACATCCTAAAATGGTTGAATCACATTATCCACCACGCTGGAAATATGATATCCTAAGAGTCCTAGACTATTTAGCAACCATTCAATATCCATATGATCCAAGAATGGAGGATGCCATTCAAATGATCATCAGCAAGATGAAAAATGGCTATATGCCAAAGGGATCTCGCATATCAGGACTTATTCATTTTCCACTAGAAACAGATACATATGCAAGATTTAATACCATCAGAGCGTTAAAGGTATTAAAGCTTTATAAACCACAAATCTTTAAGGATTTGACAGCTTAGGAGATTACAATGGAAATAAAAGGCAAGCTTGTCACTTTAAAAATGATGACACATCAAGATATCGAAGATAGTATTCTATGGTTTACTCAAGATACAGAGTGGATGAATTGGGATGCACCCTGGGAAAAGGGAGAACCCTTTGATTCAGAAGATTATAGAAAACGAAAAAAGCTTTTAATTGAGACTAGAAATATTGGTGATTTTGAACCAAGATTGGAAATCTATTACGAAAATATCCATATCGGATGGATGAATAGGTATTTTATCAATGAGAGTTTTGAATATGATTCTAAAGGCAAGCAAATCGCGATTGGAATCGTGATAGTTCATGCAAAGTATCGACATATCGGATTAGGCTATGATGCATATATGGCATATATGAATTTCATCAAGGAGTTAGGATACACTAGAGTTTACACACAAACATGGTCAGGAAACGTCCCAATGGTCAATTTAGCACATAAGACTGGCTTTCATTTGATTAATCGTATAAAAGACTGTAGAATGGTAGATGGAGTCTCCTATGATGCTCTAACTTATGTAAAAGCGCTTGATTAGGGAGTAATTATGCTTAAAAAGAAAACCAAAAAAACTGAATCACAAAGTATTTATTCAATCAATCCAGATACAACTGCTTATATTGTAGAAATCTCATTAGAAGACTATTCTGAGATCTTCAATGGTTGGGATGCATCTCCTTTGAGAAGAAAAGATATGGAACCTGAATTACTAGACTATCTTGAACAAGCAGCAACTGAAATCCCTTTGAAGGAAAAAGTTGAAGTCTGTTTTTATCTACCCAAAGAATTACAAGATCTTGATCGTGAACAAAAGAGTATTACTGCAGTCAAAAACAACTTCAAGGTTGTGATGATGTTAATTGATAAAACCTTAAAAAGAAATTACCGTCAATTGGTAGCTTATATCACTTTATCCTTTCTTTTCTTAATCGGTGCATATGCGTTAAGAAATTTAGCTGAAACAGCATTTTTACTCAATATATTGGTGGAAGGTTTATTTATCGGCGGATGGATTCTTTCTTGGGAAGCATTCAATGTCTTTTTCTTTGATTCACATGAATCTAGAATCAGATGGAAGCTTTTTAAGAGATATTTAAATTCTGAAATTTACTTTAAAAATACAAGAGAGTAACAAATAATAAAATCTAAATAAAAAAGAGGGATATCATGACAATCTATTTATTGATTGCAATTCTTTTAGCAGTAATCTATATTGGGGTTGAGTTATTTTCTAAACCTCTTTTTGCTATCTACGCAAAGGCGTTTGCAAGTATGGGATTTATTGTCTTAGGATTAGTTAGCTTTAATACATCATCATTTGAGCCCATGATTTATGTAATCATTGGGCTACTCTTTGGAATGATTGGTGATGTGGTCTTAGCACTTAGACCACTAAGACCTAAAGAAGAAGATGAAACCATTATTTTAGGTGGGATATTCACGTTTTCTATGGGTCATATCTTCTATTTAATCTTCTTACTCAGCTTAAGTCAGCTTCATTTCATTTCCATCATCATCAGTATCGTCATGACAATTGTTGTTGTTATCGGAAGCTATATGATGAAGTTTGAAATGGGTAAAACAAGAATTCCTAGCTATATTTATTCTGCACTTATCTTTTTGATGATTGGTCAAGCAATTGTCTTTACGATGAATCAAGGAGCAAATCAAGGAACACTCTTACTCCTTGTTGGAGCAATCCTTTTTGGAATCAGTGATTTAATACTTGCACCAATATACTATAAACGTATGCATACGAAACTAATGGTATCTTCAAATTTAATTACTTATTATTTAGCGCAGATTTTGATTGCATATTCACTCTTTTTCCTATAGAATGAGACTAATATTTAGATAATAATGTAAATGTTAGGTAAAATAGGTGATTTTTGATGAAAACAAACTATGATTGTATGATCCACCATCAACTTTTAAAAAAAGAGATACTTAAGGGACCTGTTGTTGATTTAAAGCTTTTAAATTTTTATGAGAAAGACTCGAAGGATTTACCTTTCTATTGTTTCCAAATTATACTAGCAAATAAATCAATTGGTAAAATCACTCTAAGACTTGGTTTCAATGAGATGACAGCACTCCATGGTCATGTTGGATATGGAATCGATGAAGCATTTAGGGGAAATAACTATGCATATTATGCACTTGAAATGATTAAAGAACTTGCAGTGGAACATGGATATCGAAAACTCTTAGTAACTACAGATGCAAGAAATGAACAATCGATTCGAACTATATTAAAAAGTGACGGAAAATTGATTGAACTAGAAAAGAAAGTACCCAACGATCATATTTATTTCGTTTTAGGAATAAAAGAACTGAATATATACGAGATCTCTTTGTAGATTCTCGTATTTTTTTATCTTGATGTAAAGATGACTCAGAGAGTAATTATAATGGTAGAGTTATAGATAAAGAATCATCAAATAAAGTCATTGAAAAACCTCGATTGATTTAACATTATTCATGGGATTCTTAAATATTTTTTATAGTTAATTCAAAATAATGGCCGAAAAATCAAGAGGAATAATATTTAGAAAAATCTCTAGACTTCTCTTTTTACTCGATTAATTTTTCGTCTCTATTATATCGAAAGGGGTATCTTCAAAATATAGGATGTCCTATTAAAAAAGTAGAAATTTAAAAAAATATAGAGTAAACATTACTAATATTTAATAAACAAATATTAATAAAATAACTATATATTATGCACGCTTAGGAATAACACTTTGTTAATTATTCAATAATACTTCAATACCTAAATTCTTACAATTTCATTAAGCAAGGAAATGTGTTTGATTGCTAAAAATTGGTTTTCAGCATTTAAATACAAATAAAGACAAATATGTATTATCATAAGGCATAAATGTGCTAATATATAGGTAAACAGGAGTAAAACAACATAAAACAACACTTTATAGCTTGAAATAAAATTTTGTCTGTTAATTGAAATGTTTGTGAAATGAATTCACTATATAATGTGATTAATAGATAAGTTTATTGGAGGTACTATAATGCATAACCTTTTGATTATTGCTGATGATAAAACACCTTTTAATGAGATCATTGATCACTTTAGAAAAGATTTTTTTAGTGTTTATGTTAAACCTCTCAGTTTTCTAAAAACAAATTTGGATGACCTAAATGGTTTCGACTTTATCTTACTAGCACTTACAACAGATGAAACAGAAAATTTCTCCATGATTCAAACCGTGAAGGAAAACTCAGTATGTCCTCTTTATATCTTCTCAAAATGTATAGATGATGAAGACAAATCAAGATATCTAGAGTATGGTGCAGAAGGTCATATAACAATTCCTTTCAATTCTAAAATTATGACAGCAAGAATAAAGTCTGTTTTAAGATTTATCAATAAACTCAAACATGTCAAACAAAATGTATTAAAAATAGGGAAATTAATCATCAGTATGGACAATAGAGAAATCGTTTATGATGGTGTCCAAATTCAACTAACAAAAGTAGAGTTTAAAATCTTAAAAATTCTCGCTGAGAATAAAAATATGGTTGTATCCAAGGATAAGATCATTCATTATGTATGGGATGAAGATTCAAGCGCAACAGATAATGCATTAGGAATTCATATTACTCGACTTAGAAAAAAAGTGAGATGTAATCAAGCTCAAATCATTGAGACTGTATGGGGACTAGGATATAGACTCAATCACAAACTTTGTGATGAAGAGATGAATTTGATAGATTAGTACAACTCTAAGTGACTAACATTAATTAGTCACTTTTCCATTAGCACATATATGAGTTATAGCATACAATTTGTTCTATTTGATTTATCGTTTAAATAACTTCATATAAAAAGTAAAGATATACTGATATAATAGACATTTATTCATAAAATTATCTTTTAGTCCTTTACGAGAATTGGTCAATGTGGTATGATAATTTTGTCAAAAACATATCTTCGATATTAAAGGGGGAGATGAATACCTATGAAAAAAGCAATTGTTATTTATTCGAAAACAGGAAACACTTTGGGAGTCGCAAAAAGACTTTCAGAGAAAATGAATGTAGAGGTTATGGAAATCAAAGTAAAGGATGATAATCCAAATATCATGGAACCAACATTGACATATATACCTGATATAAGTAACTATGATCATTTGATTTTTGCTTCACCTGTTCATGGTTTTAATCTATCTAAAGTGATGCAAGTCTATCTTAAACAGCTTCCTGATCTAGAAAATAAAACAGCTGATCTTTATATTACACATTTCTTTCCATTTGCATGGATGGGTGGAAATAGAACCTTGAAGCAAATGAAAAACATTCTAGAGAGTAAACACTGCAAAGTGAATAGATTGACCTCGATTAATTGGAAATCAAAAAGACGTGAATCTGTTATACAAACCATGATTGAAAACTACTCTATGTAACATTTTCATAAATAACACAGTATTTGTGGATGTAAATAATAATGTGTTATTTTTGTTGGTTCAATAACTACACATTATAAAAAAAATATTATATACTATAACTAGTAAATTTAAAATATGAATAGAGGAAGCTATGAAAAATACAGGTTATTCTAAATACATGAAATTAGCCAAGTACATGATTTTTGATGCAATTGCGATTGCAACCACATATGTCATAGCTATTTTTATGTTTATTGTACTAGAAATACCTGTTGATCGAACAGAAATATTAGTAGCACTTCCTGCTATCGTCGCATTTAAGATAATTATATTTTACTTCACTGGACTCTATAGAATGCTTGAGAATCACGTAGGCTTTGAAGATGTTATTAAAATCTCCATCGTCTCTATTTTATCGAATGTTGCTATAGTTATCTTTCTAGCATTTACTAAATTAAACTTTATGTACAAATCAGCTTATTTCTTTATCACCATTGCAGAAATGGGTGCAGTCACATTACCCAGAGTAGCTAATCGAATTATTGTCTATATTAAAACCAATTACGATTGGAATAGAGCATTAGGAAGAAGAACACTCATTGTTGGAGCAGGTTCTGCTGGTGAATTGGTTGTCAAAGAAATTTATAAAAATAAGGATTTAAACAATATTCCTCTCGCATTTTTAGATGATGATCCAGAGAAAATAGGAAATAGATTGTTAGGAATCAAAATTGTTGGTCCAATCAGTGAGATTCAAAGATATGTTGATGAATATAACGTCGAAGAAATCATTATTGCGATTAGTAGTTATCCACAAAAAGATTTAAAGAAGTTACTTGATTTATTAACACCAAAAAATGTTAGAATTAAAAGATTAATATCGATGGCTGATGTCATGGAAGGCGATAAAACAAAGATTATCGATATCA
>JAHIRQ010000131.1 GCA_018818645.1 Bacillota bacterium | reverse complement strand
ACCTAGTTTAGGAAGTTTAAGATAAGAACCTTCTATACGGATATTATCATTGGTGGTATGGGTTGTATAAGATTGTATTGGGTTATGTCTAGATTTATACTTAGGTTCATCATGAGACTGATTGAAGAAGTTACTATAGGCTTGTTTGAGATGTAGCCAAGCAGTCGTTAGACTTTGAGAGTCAACATCATACATATAAGGGAATTGTTCTTTAATGTATTTAGGATTCAAATAGTCATGACTGTTTAACAGCTCAGGATACCTTCCATAGAGTTCATAGATAGATTTTCGTTCAAAGAGGAGCATATTCCACATTTTTCTGACACAGCCAAAGGTTTGGTTGATGAGATTGATTTGTTTGGTTGTAGGTTTTAGTCTATAGACATAACCTTTTATGGTATCACTCACATCATCCACCCCCTTATATCGCGATTTCAATACTTATATTATATCATGTAATGATATAAGAGATTATACTTATTTATAGATATTTTAAAGAAAAAAAGTTGGTTTCATTCATCTCCCACTGAATACTTTGAATAGGGAGTTTTCTGAAACTTTTAGATAAAATGTTTTAATCAAATCAAAGACTAGGAAGGTAATCCCGATGAAAGAAGTAAATGTCGGTATTGTAGGAACCGGAATATATCTGCCAAAAGGAAGAATGAGTGCAAGAGAAATTTCAGAAGCCACTCAAGGCACCTGGAGTGAACAAGCAATTATTGATAAACTTGGAATCAGAGAAAAAGTGGTCCCACTCAATACCAAATCAGATGGAACTCAAGAAATGGGTGCGCTTGCTGCACTTGATGCCTTACAGAATACAGGGATTGACCCTTTATCAATCGATGTCATCTTTAGTGTAACTGAAGAATGGAAAGAATATCCATTAACAACTTCTGCATTATATATCCAAGACCGTATTGGAGCGAAAAATGCATGGGGGATCGATGTTCAAAACCGTTGTTGTACAACAGTATCTGCGATGAAGATGGCGAAAGACATGCTCATCGCTGATGATGAAGTTCACGTTGTCATGGTGGTTGGAGGATATAGAAATGGTGACTTTATCGATTATACAGATAAGGATATGTCGATGATGTATAACCTTGGTGCTGGTGGTGGAGCAATCATTTTAAAGAAGAATTACAACAAGAATTTACTACTTGGATCACATATCATCGGGGATGGATCTTTATCTAGAACAGCAGCAGTACAGATTGGTGGCTTATGCAATCCAATTACATTAGAAAATCTAGATGAATCCAAAAAATCACTTAGACTATTAGATCCTGTGAAGATGAAGGAAAGATTAAACCTTGTTTCAATGCCAAATTGGATCAAGTGTATCGATGAAAGCTTAAGAAAATCTAAGCTTTCAAGAAAAGATATCGGATTTCTAGATATACTTCATATCAAACGATCAGGTCATGAAGCCATGATTGAAGAATTAGGACTCAATGCATCACAAACGATTTATTTAGAAGATTATGGCCATATCGGTCAAATCGACCAAATTTTATCATTGCATCTCGCATTAAAATCTGGTCAAGTTAAAGATCAAACTGTAGTCTGCATGCTAGCCGCAGGAATCGGATATGTTTGGGCAGCAAACATCATAAGGTGGGGTGAACAATGACATTTTGGGATATTATGATTGATATTATCAATCGCTTAGTGCCAGCTCTTGCAGATGCTGCGCCACTCGCTTTGGTTACACTGGCGATTGTCTTAATCTTTAGAACATCATTTACGACAAACTTTGCTCAAGGTATGATTTCGACAACTGCTGCTTATGTAACCACAGTATTTTATAATCGTTATTTAGTCATTAATTTCCCATCTATGAATGGATTCTTCTCCATGATGTTATCCTTCATGACTGGTATATTGGTTGGGTTCTTACTCGGAGTATTTATTGATACGATGATTATTCGAAAATCTAAGTTTTCGAATTCACTCACCAAGCAAATGATTACGATGGGTTCAGTCCTCTTTATCATGGGAATGCTACCTACATTATTCTTTAATGCTGATTTAAATATGCCAACGATTCCTTATTTCTTTACAACAAGAACACTGATTCCATTTAGAGATAAGTTTATCTTAATACAGCATAACCATATTTACATGATTTTAGTAGCTACCCTGGTGATCTCAATCGTGTTCATTGCGTTAAAGTTTACCAAATGGGGTTTAGGTGTACGCTCAACAGCAGCAAACGAAAAAGTTGCTGGGATGATGGGTGTCAACACAAAATTCATTACAGCAATGAGCTGGGGTATTGCTGGTGGTCTTGGTTCATTAGGTGCTATTCTTTATGCATCCACACAAACCATTTCCGCAGCTTTAATGGTTGAAATGCAAGTCAATGGTTTCCTAGCTGGTATCTTAGGTGGTTTCTCAACATTCTTTGGTCCAGTTGTAGGTGCAATCATTATTCCAATCGTTTCTACATTATCGAACTACATTTCACAAAAAATCATGATTGGATCAACAAGCTTAGGTGTATATTATAAGGTATTTGTTTATTTAGTCATATTAATCATCATACTGATCAAGCCAATTGGTTTGTTCGGTAAGAAGATTGCGAAGAAGGTGTAATTATGCAACTCGAACATCAAAAGCCAAAGAGCACTTATCTAACTTTGCAATCTAAATTTAAAAGAATCTCTAAACACCCATATTTTCCAATCTTAGTGTTAGGGATTATGTTAGTCCTATTACAAGTGTTTGGTGCTACTGGCTTAGTGAAGCCATCGCTATTAAACTTTATTGCACCAGTACTGATTCGTTATATCGTTGCACTAGGCTTCTTACTCCTCTTAGGATATGCTGGTCTAGCATCGCTTGGGACTGCTGGTTTTATGGGATTAGGATCATATTTGATTGGTTACTTATTCCAGACAGTAGGAATGTCAGCAGAACTTGCATTTATTGTAGGGATTGCAGTTTCCTTAGGGTTAGGCGTCATGGTTGGTTTTATATCCTTACGTATTGAAGGGATGTATCTAGCCATCTTGACATTAGCACTTGCAGAACTGCTTAAGAACTTTTTCCAAAATTCACCACTGACTGGTGGGGCATTTGGAATGAGACTCACGGATGGAATTACATTCTTTGGATTACATAGTTCAACTGCACTCAGATATAATCCGATGCAATACATTATCATTGGTTTAATGGTCATCACGATGGTTTGGGTGATTAACATCATCAATAGTCCAACTGGTCGTGCAATGCTTTCTATTAAGAACTCTACATCTGCAGCACAAGCAATGGGTATTAGTATTCTAAAATATAGATTAATCGCTTTCCTACTGGCAACATTCTTAGCAGTTGCTGGTGGTATGCTTCATATGCTACGATTTACAACAAGCTATCCAAGTAACTGGGGTATTGACTTATCCTTAAATGTGTTAGCTGCTGTTGTTATTGGAGGTATGAAAAATATCTGGGGGGTATTGATTGGTACATTTATTATCTTTGGTATGAAGGATATTATCTTGGTTAGAATTCCATTCTTTCAGAAATATACGAACGCTTACCTCATGTTTTCTGGAGCACTGATTATCTTAGTCGTTATGTTTTATCCAGGTGGTGTGATTAAGCTATTCACTGATCTTAAGCATTTTATACTCAAACTCATTCAAAAGATCAAGATTCAATGGAAGGAGTATCGTTATGGAAAAGACCAATAAGATATCTTCTACATTCCTTTTAGAAAAAAGCATTTCATCCATTGAATATCAAATTGAATTGTCAAAGGCTTATCTTCCTGTTTACCAAGAAAAGCTCGATCTTAAACTAGAAAGAAAGTCTAAGAGCATAAAAAAACGTTATCTGCCAAAATTGATAGAAAGCGAATTAGAAACTTTGTCGAATCAAGATTATTTAAATTACTTCACAAAAGACAAGCTTGCTAAATTAGATGAAGAGTACTACTGGAAGAAAAGAGCACTTCATACATCATTTCACCGTAAAAAGTTAAAGCTTTCTGATCAAGAAAAAATTGATTTAGCAAAAAAGGAATTGAATCTTAAGCTTGATGCCTTAACAAAAGAAATTCATGATGAAAAAAATCAATTGATTGAAACCTATAGCCAAAGAAATTATTCAGCTGAACTTCAAAAAATCAATATAAAGGCTTATGAGTCTTTAAAATCAGAAGTTGACCAAATGGTAACCAATGAGCTGAAGGCTTATAAGGAAAAAGTTGAAGCTATGAAAAAGAAGGCTCAGGAAAAATCAGATGCTAAGGTTTCATCACTCGAAGCTAAATTAGTTCAAAAGAAAAAACAGCTACAAAATGCATTATCCTTAAATCCTTTAGAACTAGAGAAAATGGAATCTATTATTCCAAATGAAGCTATCATGAAGATTGACGGATTAACAATGCAATTTGGTGGTTTAAAGGCAGTCGATAATTTAACCTTTGAAGTTAAAAAAGGTGAGATATTTGGTCTAATTGGACCAAATGGTGCAGGAAAAACTACAGTATTCAATTGCATTACACAGTTTTATAAACCAACGATGGGCAATGTCTTATATCGTGACCGAAACAACCGTGTCCTTTCCTTAAACTCTTATAAGGTACATGATGTGATTCAAACAGGAATTGTTAGAACATTCCAAAATGTTGAGCTGATTTGGGAACTCTCGATCTTAGATAACATGCTCGTTGGTGCACATTCACTCTACCGCTCACGATTTATTCATCATTCTTTCCAAACATTTGGTTACAAGCGTGAGGAACAAATATTACGTGCGAGAGCTGAAAAGATATTAACAGACCTAGGACTCATTCAATATAAGTTTTTCTATCCGATAGGGCTACCTTATGGTGTCTTAAAGCGTATTGAACTTGCGAGAACATTGATGACCAATCCAAGTCTGATTATCTTAGATGAACCCGCAGCAGGCTTAAATGATTCTGAAACAGAAGAACTTGCACATACTATTAAAAAGATTCAAAAGGATTATCAATGCACTATCTTCTTAGTAGAGCATGACATGGGACTCGTCATGAGTATATGCGATACCATTTGTGCAATATCATTTGGTAAAAAACTAGCTATTGGAACAGCTTCCGAGATTCAAAAGAGTAAGGTCGTTCAAGAAGCATATCTGGGAGGTGAATAAAATGGCACTATTAGAAATTAAAGATTTAGTGATTGATTATGGAATCATTAAAGCGGTTAAAGGTGTCAACCTTTCAGTTCAAGAAGGACAAATTGTCGCAATCCTTGGAGCAAACGGTGCTGGTAAATCCACATTGATTCGAAGCATATCTGGTGCAACGCGTGTTAAATCAGGTCAAATCTCATTCAACTCAGAAGATATCACCAATAAAGACCCTCATAAAATCGCATCCAAAGGTATCTTGCAATCTCCTGAAGGTCGTATGATCTTCTACGGATTGACTGTCGAAGAAAATTTACGTGTTGGCGCATATTCATTAAAACCAGAAATGAGAACCATTACAGAAAATGATGTAAATACAACGATTAAGATTTCTGTAAAACAACAGGTTCAAGAAATGCTTGATGTTGTCTATCATTATTTCCCCATCTTAGGTGAAAGAAAAAAACAACAGGCATCCACCTTATCTGGTGGAGAACAACAAATGCTAGCAATCGGAAGAGCTTTAATGGGTAAACCAAAACTATTACTTCTAGACGAACCTTCACTTGGACTTGCTCCACTTATTGTTAGAGACATTTTTGAAATCATCCAAAAGATTAAAGAATCTGGTAGAACGATACTAATCGTTGAACAAAATGCTTATCAGACATTAAAAATTGCTGACTATGCATATTTATTAGAACTTGGTTTAGTTAAGAAACAGGGTAGCGGTCACGATCTCTTAAATGATGAAGAACTCGTGAATGCTTACTTAGGAACAAAAAAATAAGGTAAAAACTGTTCAAAGAACAGAAATACATAGCCAAATGGCAAAGAAAAAGGAGAAAATATGAAAAAAGTATTGATGATTCTACTGACTTTAGTAGCCGGTTTCGGATTCGCTGCATGTACAGACGATACCGTTGAAGAAGCAACAGTAGACAGCCTATTTATGTTAAGTAGTGCTACAAAGTTAGAATACGAAGTTGGAGAAGAACTTGATCTAGCGGGTTTCCAAGTTAGAGCAAATTATTCTGATGGAACTGACAAGTTATTAACTGCAGATGATTATGTTGTATCAGGATTTAACACAACAATCTACGGCGAAAAGACAATGACAATCAGTTTTGGGGGAAAATCAGTTCAATTGGTTTACCTAGTATTCGATGAAACTCAAGGTAAAGTGTTAATGTTATTACAAATCACTACACTTCCAACAAAACAAACTTATAACCTTGGTGAAGACTTTGATAACACAGGTATGGTTGTGAATGCTATTTATAGAAATGGCGTTAAAGAAGTTGCTACTGATTACACAATCACTGGTTTTGATACTACAGCTCTTCAAACCAATGCAAAAGCTAATGTCGTCATGAGTGGATTTGCTGTCCCATTCCTATACAGCGTTAGAGCGATTACAGTTCAAGGTGTTACAGCAACTACAATCACTGTAGGTAACACTGCTGCAACTTCAGGATTCTTCGCAGCTGTTGGTGTACCATTCAATGCTGGTATCCAAGCTTATTTCAAGAAGATTAATGATGCTGGTGGTGTTGCTGGTCGTACATTAGAGTTCGTTACTTATGATGATGGTTTTGATGCAACAAATGGTCTAAACTATACAAAACAATTAATTGAAGAAGATAATGTCTTCGCATTAGTTGGACATTTCGGAACTCCTACAGTTGGTGCAACAGTTGGTCTAATCCAAACAGTTGGTATTCCAATGGTTTATGCTGCTACTGGTATTAACTCATTATATTTCGAACAATCAGTTGGTAATCCAGTCATGGCTGTTCAACCAATCTATAAGACAGATGGTAGAATTATGACTGCTCGTGCATTAAATGAAGCTTTATTTGGAACAAATGGCGATCAAAAACTTGGCGATACAGCTAAGGTTGGTGTCTTATATACTGCTGATGACGCTGGTAACAGTATCAAGGCTGGTATTGAAGTTCAAGCGATTACTGAAGGTAGAAGAAATGATTTCATCTATAAATCATTCTCTGCTGCTGATACAGCTGCATTAAACAGTGCTGTTCTTGATTTCGTGACTGCTGGTGTTGGTGCAGTTATCGTTGCATCTAACCAAGCTCCATTCAAGGCTGCTGTTGGTGCATTAAATTCAAACGGTTTAACAGTTCCAGTATTCACATCTTATGTTAATGCGGATGCAACTTCTGTAGACCCTGCAATTGATTACGCTTTCGACATGTATGCAAATGCATGGTTAGATATCGTTGATCCTGCTGGTGTTTCAGGCTTCTCTGCTGCATACTGGACATTCGCAACTGATATGACAAATGCTGATTATGCAAATTATGCTGCAAATGCATATGCAATGGCTGGTTATATTGCTGCTGCAATTTTTGTAGAAGGTATTGAACGTGTTGGAACAGATACATTAACTTGGGAATCTTACATTAAAGCTATGGAAGAAGATCCAATTGAAGTTCCAATGGGTGGCACAATCGATTATACAAATGGTAAACGTTGGGGTATTGCTTCAATGGCATTACTACAATTAGACAACTCAGGCGCTGCACCAAGATGGGCTAAAGTTAGAAACATCGAAGATATTTCAATAATTCAAGGAAAATAAGTTTTAAAAAAATCAATATGTTAAAATGATGGGGAGGGGAAACTCTCCCCTCATCTTAATACTTAAACTAGAAAGAGGTTTGATTATGAAGACTCCTAAGAAAATTACAACTCAAGAAGCGATACGTTTAGTTAAAGATCATGACACAATCGTTTTTGGTATGGCTGGTGCTGAACCCAAAGAATTTATACAGGCATTACATTTAGTTGCTGATCAGGTAACCAATGTAAAAGTTACAAACTGTTTACCAATTGAAAATGGCGAATTTTTTATCAATCCAAAGTATAAATCTTCATTTTCAATTGATTCCTGGTTTTATGGTGCATCACTTAGAAAAGCACATGAAAACGGAAATATAAGCTTTATCCCAAATCATTTACACCTTGCAGGTCGCAAACGTTTTGAACATGCCAAACCAAATATCTTTATTGGTACAGCAACACCACCAGACAAACACGGATTCTTATCTTTATCGTTATCGAATGTTTATGAGAAGGAAGCAATTGCATTAGCAGATATTGTTATCCTTGAGGTAAGTCCTCATTTTCCTAGAACTTTTGGAGATCTTGAAATTCATCAAAGTCATATCGATTATATTGTTGATGTCAATTACTATCCACCGGTACTACCAGATACAGAACCCAATGAAAAAGATATCGCAATTGGTAACTTCATTGCTGAAAAGATTAAAAATGGTTCAACACTCCAACTAGGGATTGGTGGCATCCCAAATGCTGTTGCACATGCATTACTTCATAAAAAGGATTTAGGAATTCATACAGAAATGTTTACAACCGGTTTAATGAAGCTTGTCAAAGCTGGTGCAGCAAATGGTTCAAAGAAAAAGACCCACACTGGAAAGCATGTTTGTTGCTTCGCTCTTGGCTCTCAAGAATTATATGACTTTATTGATAACAACCCAAGTGTACAAGTTCTAAATGGTCACTATGTCAATGATCCAGCAGTGATTGGATTAAACGATAATCAGGTTTCAATCAATACCACAATCGAAATTGATTTAACAGGACAATGTGCTTCAGAGTCCATTGGATACAAGCAATTTTCTGGTACAGGTGGACAAGTTGATACAGCAGTTGGTGCACAAAACTCCAAAGGTGGGATGAGCTTTATCACTCTCTATTCAACAGCCAATGTGAAGAATCCTGAAACCGGAGAAAGAGAAGAAATTTCCAAGATTGTTCCATTTTTAAAACCTGGAGCAGCAGTAACTCTATCTAGAGCAGATGTTGATTTCGTAGTGACTGAATATGGATGTGTTGGACTTCGTGGAACAACAGTAGCTGAAAGAGTTCATTTATTGATTAGCATTGCTCATCCTAAATTTAGAGATCAGTTAATGAAGGATGCAATCGAGTTAGGATACGTGATATAACATGCCAAATCTCAATTTTAAAGGAAGAAATATCTTTTATGATGTCCAAGGTGAAGGAAAGCCTATCTTGATTCTAAACGGCATTATGATGTCAACTAGAAGCTGGGAACCATTCGTGAAAAGCTTTACCCATATGAATCAACTCATACGCTTAGATTTCATTGATCAAGGTCAATCGGATAAGCTAGAGAATTCAGAATATACACAAAGTATTCAAGTCGATATCATCGAGTGTTTAATGAAGGAATTGCAACTCAAAAAGGTATCGATTGTTGGTATATCTTATGGTGGTGAAGTTGGTATTTTGTTTGCAGCAAAAAATCCAAATATGGTCGATCGTTTGGTGCTATTTAATACGACTCCTTATACCTCACCATGGCTTGCTGAAATCGGACATAGTTGGAATAGAATTGGTAGAACAAGAGATGGTCAAACCTATTATAAAGCAGCGATTCCTGTCATCTATTCTCCAAGCTATTATCAAGCAAGATTAGAGTGGATGAAAAATAGAGAAAAGCTTTTGGTTCCAGTATTTTCAAATCCAGTATTTTTAGATGCAATGGAAAGATTAACAAACAGTGCTGAGACATTTGATGCAAGACATATTTTAGATCAAATCACTGCACCAACATTAATTGTTGCATCCGATGAAGATTTTCTAACTCCTCTTGCAAATCAAAAGGAATTGAAGGAAAAAATAAAAAATTCAGAGCTCGTTATTTTACCTGGAGTTGGTCATGCATCAATGTATGAAAGACCACTATTATTTGTAACACTGATCTTAGGTTTTGTTAACGCTATAGAAACTAGTTTTCAAATATAAAAAATAGTAAAAGGGGATATTATGGAAAAGAGACAAATCGTAATTAAGAACGGTGAAGTGATTCACTATCTTGAACAAGGTCAAGGCGAAAAGACAATGATTTTAATTCATGGCAACTTTTCATCGAGCATGCATTTTACACCACTTTTAGAAAGACTGCCAAAAACAATGAAGGTATTAGCACCTGACCTAAGAGGGTATGGAGATTCGACATACTATCGTAGAATAAATTCGCTTGCCGATTTTGCTGAGGATGTCTACTTATTTATGCAAGCAAAAGACATTCAACAAGCTTTTATTGTTGGATGGTCACTTGGTGGGGGTGTAGCATTAGAGCTTGCTGCAGCACATCCTAAAGCAGTAGAAAAGATGATTTTGATTAACTCAACCACGCATCGAGGATACCCTATATTTAAGAAGGGACCAACTGGTCAAATTGAGATCGGAAAGATCTATGAATCACCAGAAGAATTGGGTAAAGATCCTGTTCAAGTTGTACCACTTTTAGAAGCTCAGAAAAACAAGAATTTTGCAGTCATGAGCTATATATTTGATTTAACAATTTATACAGTTAAGAAGCCATCAGCTGAAGATAATAAATTATGGATTGATGAATCATTAAAACAAAGAAACTTAATTGATGCAGATTGGGCACTCGCAAATCTAAATATGAGTGATCAACACAATTTCTATAATGCAGGAACTCAAACGATCAGTAAGATAAAGGCACCTACATTACACACTTGGGGAAATAAGGATATTGTAGTACCTGAGTATATGGTACAAGAAAACTTTAGTGCTTTAAAGAAATTATCAACCCTAAAGGTTTATCAAGACTGTGGACATTCTCCACTCGTTGATGTACCTGATGAACTGACAAAAGACATACTAGAATTTATAAAAGCGTAAGAGGACGAAAGTCCTTTTTCTTTTTGATAAATCAAATCAAGTTTTCTATAATGCATGTAGGATTCACTATGTGCATTTTCTTATTCATATGAGGAGAAAAAAAATATGTAAAAATGTATGTTTAGTATATGTAAACTTTTATAGAAAAAAGATGAGCTTTAGAAAATGTTGGAAATCAATCATTTATAAAAAGTATTTGATGATTTTATCGATCGATTCATTTTGGTAATCAAACAAAAAAAATGATTCAACAAAGTCAAAGAAAAGATTTCACTCTTCGTTTATAGATTTCACTCTATCCTTATTATTATCGCGTACGCGTACGCATTAGGATACTCATGACATATATAGCTTATTGATATGATCAATTGTCTCCTTATCCGAAGAAAGAAGAAAGAAGATTGGTTTTTAATAATGAGCCTGAACATGATAATTAATCTGATGTTAAGAAATCATTAACGGATATGTAAAGTCACTAGGTGGATTGAGTAACAAGTTCTGAAATCAAAAAAGAAAACCAAAGAGCTACACGTGACTAATATAATTGTTAATAGTATTTTTGGAGAAGGTAGGGTTGATGAAAAATGCTAGTAAGAGTTCTTAAGAAAAAATATGCAAAAAAAATATTGACTTTGGATCTGCATCATTTCACATCTCTAAAGTAGCTACAGAATTCGATGATGCGATTTGAGCAATCGAGAGATGCAAAGTCCAATTCTTGTTCATCTCAATTTATACACACGTGTATGCTTAAAAAGAAGAAGAACTAGTGAAGAGAGATGCTAAAATCTCAACCAACGAAAAATAGGTGAATCACGTTATTTCAGCCAGTGAAACAGACAAAAGGACAATTGTGCATAGAAGCATCTCTCAGACGCTGAAAACGTACTCTCGAATATTCTTATTATACTCATTTATATTATATGACTATATTAAACAACGTAAGAAGCGATATAATTCAACTACAATTATATGATTACACAAAACCTTAACATCATTAATCCAATTATTCAACTCAGTTTTATTTTATATTTGTTCTTATAATATATATTATGTAAACCTTTGTTGCGTAGCATTACTGTGCGAATAAGTAACTTTGTGTGGGAATGTGTGGTTTAGCTTTTGCTTCTAATTTCGACGTTGGGGTTGTATGTTTTGTCTGAACCATCGAAAATTGACAAATACTAAACTTATCTTTTTCAATTCTCAAAAAATAACTAATATGGTACAATATTCTTGGTGATAATATGAGGAAAAAAACGATTTTAGTCATTTTTACTGGTGGTACTATATCTATGACTAAACATAAAGAAACGAGTAAGGCAATCATCAGTGATAACCACACTGAGCTATTAAATAACATCGCATCAGAGCTTAAAGAGATTGATCTTTTGTTTTATGAGTTCTCTATGAAGCCATCGCCTTCCATAACGCCTCTTGATATGCTTAATCTTGCTAAGCTAGTAAAGTCATATGTTGAGACTAAAGAAATTGATGGAATAGTCATTACTCATGGAACCGACACACTTGAGGAATCTGCTTATTTTCTAGACCTCTATTTAGAGACAAAAAAACCGGTCGTTTTTACCGGTTCAATGCGCAACTTCTCAGAGCTTGGATTTGATGGATTGAGCAATCTAGTGTCTTCAATTTATGTGGCGTCGCATCCTGATTCAGCTCATATGGGGGTTCTAGTCATGATGAATGATGAAATCAATGCTGCTGCTGAAGTCACAAAAACCCACACACTTGCTCTTGATACTTTCAAGTCGATGGAATTTGGTCCATTAGGAATAGTCGATCAAAATAACGTTTTATACTATAGACAAACACATTATCAAAGATTAACTCTATCACCTGAAGTGATTGAACCTGGTGTTGAAATTGTTAAAGTCTATTCAGGCTCAAGTTCACTTATACTAAACTTACTAATTGAGAATGGTGTAAAAGGAATTGTTCTTGAATCCTTAGGAAGAGGGAATGTACCTCCTCCAATGGTTGAAGGAATCGCAAGAGCTATTGAAAAAAATATTCCTGTTCTTCTAACTTCTCGTTGTCCAAAAGGACGTGTTCTTGATAGTTATGGTTATGAAGGCGGAGGCCATCACTTAAAGCAGCTTGGTGTTATATTCACTGAAAACCTTTCAAGTCAAAAAGCTAGAATCCGTTTGATTTTAGCATTAGGTTTATTTTCTACAATTGATGAGTTGAAAAGATACTTTTAAATAAGAGGGTTTATGATGATTAACTGGATACATGATTTAAGAAGCAAAAGAAATTTTACTTTATGGTTTTCAGTTTGTGTTATGTCGACTGGTATACTAGGTATTCTACTTCTAATTCTACGTGCACTTTTCGGTGATACACCTGGTCCGTCTCTATTCATTACATTTCTATATTTTACTTCTCAAAGTAATATATTAGTTACACTAATTGTACTCTTATTTCTTCTCGGTTACTCTTCAAAAAAGTGGTTCAAATATATAGCTTTTATCGGATTACTTAATATAGTAATTACAGGTGTTATTTTCCATATACTAATTACTCCCTATATGTCTAATGTCACTTTTACAAATCATATTCTTCATACTGTTAATCCATTATTATATTTAATATTTTACTATGTTATTGTTACTGATTTTGTGGAACTAAAGAAGTTTTGGATTTCATTAATATACCCTTTAGTATATTTAAGTTCTGTGTACATTATTATCGAACCAATGTTTGGTAATATGCTCGATAGACTTTTACCAGATTTTGCGGGTGCTAGGTATGTTTATCCATTCCTAGATCCAAGATTATATGACAACCAAATCTATGGTTTACTATTATTTAATTTAGGTATTTTAGCTCCTTTGATTTGTATACTTGCATTTCTTCTCATATTATTAAAAACAAAAATTGAGAGAAGTTTAAAACTAAATATAAAAAAAACAACTCAAATGAGAACGTAATCGAGTTGTTTTTTTTATATAAATATTCTCATATTATAAACCAAATTAAAGATTTACAAACTCACTTATTTCCACCTATATACTTTAAAAATGAATTCCCATGTTTAGGTTTTTCTGTACTAAATATATCATTGATTGTATAACCGACATCTGCGAATGTTTTCAATATTGGTAGTTTAGTCCCTTCCAAGTATTTCTTTGCATAAATCAGTAATGGCACATATTCTCTAGTATGATCAGTGCCATGAAATGTTGGATCATTTCCATGATCTGCAGTTAGTATTAATAGGTCATCCTCTTTTAAATTTCGAATCAAATCAGGTAGTTGTTTATCGAAATCTTCAATTGCTTTACCATAACCAATTGGGTCTCTTCTATGTCCGTATAGAGCATCAAAATCAACAAGATTTAAGAAGCAAAGACCATTAAAATCTTTTTTAGCGAGTTCGATAATCTGAGCCATTCCATCATTATTTGACTTCGTTTTACTATATTGAGTGATGCCATATCCATCAAAAATATCATTGATTTTTCCTAATGCAATGACATCATATCCTGCTTCACTTAAGTAATTCAGGGATGTTTTTTCATGTGGTTTTAAAGCGTAATCATGACGGTTAGACGTTCTTGCAAAACTATTTTTATCTTTTCCCAAAAATGGTCTTGCAATAACTCGACCAACTTTCCATTCAGGTTTCATGGTAATCTCTCGTGCAATTTCACAAATTCTATACTGTTCTTTGATAGGAATGATTTCTTCATGCATAGCGATTTGCAAAACAGAATCTGCAGAAGTATAGACGATAAGAGCTCCAGTCTTCATGTGCTCTTCACCAAGTTCTACAAGTATTTCTGTTCCAGATGCAGAGTAATTACCTATTGTTTTTCTACCAGTTTTTCTTTCAAGTTCAGCAATCAACTCTTTAGGAAAACCTTTATCGGTAAATGTTTGAAAAGGTTTTGTTATATGCATCCCCATCATTTCCCAGTGGCCCGTCATTGTATCTTTTCCCAATGATGCTTCTTGCATTTTCGTATAAAAAGCTTTTGGATGTTTAACTGGTTCTACGCCTTTTATAGGTGCGATATTGCCATATCCTAGCGACTTTAAATTGGGAATATTTAAAGCCATTTTTTCTGCAATATGACCAATCGTGTTTGATCCTACGTCATTATAATGTTTTGCATCAGGTGCTTCCCCAATACCAAGACTGTCTAATACTACTAAAAATACTCGATTATACATTTGAATCCTCCTTCGCACGCGGATGCGCACTCTTATATATTTCTTTAATTCTTTTTTGACTTATGTGGGTATATATTTGAGTTGTTGAAATATCTTCATGACCTAAAAGAGATTGTAGGGTTCTTAAGTCCATTCCATTCTCAAGTAAATGAGTAGCAAATGAATGTCTTAACGTATGTGGTGAACATTCAGTAATGACTCCAGCATCATGAGAAAGTTTCTTCAATAGCTTAAAGAATCCTTGACGTGATAACCTTGTTCCTGTTTGATTAACAAATAAAAATGAAGTCTTTAGATCATTAATTAATTGTTCTCTACCCTTCACAATATAGTTTCTTAAAGCTATAGTAGACATATCAGAAATAGGAACCATACGTTCTTTTGAACCTTTTCCACGTACCATAATGTAACCTTGGTTTAGGTGAATATCTTCCATTTCTATATCTAATAATTCTGAAACTCGTAATCCAGAACCATAGATTAACTCAAGTAAAGCTGTATTTCTTAAGCCTAAAGGTTTCGTTTTATCCACCTGATCCAAAATGGCTACAACCTCATCAACAGATAAAACTTGAGGTAAACTCTTTTCAATCTTTGGTGCTGCAAATCCTTTTGCAACATCAGAATCCACTTCTTTTTCAATCAATAAAAAATGGTGAAAGCTTTTAATCGCAGTCAGTTTCCTAGCTAAGCTTTTTGAAGATACTGTTTTTTTCATACTTTTTATAAAGCCTTCAATATGTCTTTTATCGATAAATTTAGGCTTTGTGATTCCATGATATTTTTCTAAAAAGAGACTGTATTGATTTAAATCTGTTAGATAGGAATTGATCGTATTTTTACTTGAACCCTTTTCATTTTTTAGATAGTATTCGAAGTCTTTGAGTAAATATTTCATATAAATACCATAAAGACTTGATTACCTAAAAAGACACCTTTTTCGGTAAGTTTTAGTCTTCCTTCTTCAATCTTAACTAAACCAATTTCCATTTTTTCTTTTAATCCTGGGTATTTATCTAATAATTTGACATTATACTTTTCTTCTATTTCCGAGACCAATACTCCACTTATCTTTCTGAGTCCAAAAATCAGTTCATCTTGTAATAATGATTCTTTAGATTGAATCTCAAACCTATCCAGTGGTGAAACCAAGTATTTAGGAAGAGATTTATGATTATAGGTTCTTTGGTTATCAATGAATCCATGTGCCCCTAGTCCAACTCCGATGTATTCTCCAAGAGTCCAGTACAATAAGTTATGCATAGAATAATGTTGATTCTTTGCATAATTCGATATTTCATAATGCTCAAATCCTTGTTTTTTGAGTTCATCCATAACAATCTGATACATTGTTGCTTCTGTATCTTCATCCATAGTTTCAAATTTACCACGTAAATACTGATGATAAAAATATGTCTTTTCTTCCAGTATTAAGGAATAACAAGACACATGTGTAATATCAAGTTTTTGAATATATTCTAAATCTTTATAAAGATCTTCTAGTGTTTGTCCTGGTATTGAATAGATTAAATCAACTGAAATCATTGGAATACCAATCGTCTTTAAATGATCGACTACATGAATAACATGATCATTCGTATGTTTTCGATTCAAATAGGAAAGAAGTTTTGGATTGAAAGTTTGCACTCCTAAACTAATACGATTGACTCCATATGCTTTAAATAGTTCACCTTTTTCATCAGTATATGATTCTGGGTTAACTTCAACTGTGAATTCAAGTGGTTTTATATCGAGAAGAGAATCAAATAATCTTTTGAATTGTGATACTGTTAACATCGATGGTGTCCCACCACCGATATAAATGGTTTCAATTGAAGAAAAATGATCTCTATAGCTTGAGATTTCATTGATGAGTGCACTTATGTATGTATCAATCATTTCCTGATTTCTAGGAACTCGTTTGACAAAATCACAGTAGTGACAAATAGATTCACAAAATGGTATATGGATATATAAACCTTTCAAATGCAATCACGTCCTTATATCCATTATACCTTAAATGGTTTACATAATAAAGGAAAAGCGACGATGTTAGTCGTCGCTATTGGATAGAATTGCCATAAATGCTTCCTGAGGTACATCAACACGACCTAAGGACTTCATTTTCTTTTTTCCTTCTTTCTGCTTGGAAAGAAGCTTTTTCTTTCTACTAATATCTCCACCATAGCACTTTGCAAGGACATCCTTACGCATTGCTTTAATGGTTGATCTAGCAATAATCTTGTTGCCTAAAGCCGCTTGTATAGGAATTTCAAACATTTGTCTTGGTATCAATTCACGCATTTTTTCGCAAATAATCTTACCACGATTGTATGCAAAATCTCTATGAACAATCGTTGACAGTGCATCTACAACTTCACCATTGAGCATGATATCCATCTTTTGAAGATTTGATGTTTTATATCCTGCCATTTCATAGTCGAATGAAGCATATCCTTTAGTAGATGATTTTAATTTGTCGAAAAAATCATATACAATTTCTGATAGCGGTAGCTCGTATGTAATATGAACACGATTCGCATCTACATATTTCATATTTCCGAAAATACCACGCTTTTTTTGTGCAATATCCATAATTGCTCCTACATACTCCTTCGGAGACATAATAGATGCTTTTACATATGGTTCTTGGATATAATCAACTTTTTGTGGCTCAGGAAGCTTAGATGGGTTATCAATAGCAATCATTGTCTTATCAGTCAAAAATACATGATAAATAACTGAAGGTGCTGTAGCAATCAATTCAATATCGAATTCACGATGAATTCTTTCTTGAATGATTTCCATATGTAACAAACCTAAAAATCCTGTTCTAAATCCAAATCCTAATGCTTGAGATGTTTCTGGTTCATAAAGAAGAGAAGCATCATTAAGTTTTAATTTTTCTAAAGCATCTTTTAAATCATTAAATTGATCTGAATCAATAGGATATAACCCACAAAACACTACTGAATTCATGGTTCTATAACCAGGAAGTGCAGTTTTAGCTCTATTATTTGCTTGTGTAACAGTATCCCCTACACGTACAGTATTGATATCTTTAATAGATGCTGTTAAATATCCGACATCACCAGGTCCCAATACTTCTCTTTTAAGAATTTTGGGAGTGAGTACACCAACTTCTACAACTTCATACTTCGCACCAGATGCCATAAATTGGATTATATCACCTTTAGTGACAGTCCCATTCACGATTCTAATGGATGGAACTACTCCCTTATATGAATCAAAATAGGAGTCAAAAACGAGTGCTTGAAGAGGTTCAAATGCATCACCTTTTGGTGCTGGAACATCCTTAACAATTCGTTCTAAGATTTCAATAATACCGATACCTTCTTTAGCAGATGCAAGTACTGCATCTTGAGCAGGTATACCAATAATATCTTCTATTTCTTTTTTTACTTTTTCAGGTTCTGCACTTGGTAAGTCAATCTTATTGATTACTGGAATGATTTCTAAGTCATTATCGATTGCTAAATAAACGTTCGCTAACGTTTGAGCTTCGATACCTTGAGCAGCGTCTACAACTAAAATTGCACCCTCGCAAGCAGCTAGTGATCTTGAGACTTCATAGGTGAAATCTACATGACCAGGAGTGTCGATTAAATGCATGATATACTCTTCACCATTTTTCGCTTTATAAAGCATTTCCACGGCATTCAACTTAATAGTAATTCCACGTTCTCTTTCTAAGTCCATAGAATCTAAAAGTTGCTCTTTCATCTCACGATCACTGACAGTATTAGTCGTTTGCAGTAGTCTATCCGCGAGTGTCGATTTTCCATGATCAATGTGAGCGATTATCGAAAAGTTTCTTATATTCTTTTGTCTTTCATTCAATGATGCTTTATTCATTATACACATACCTTTCCGCTTAATAATTGTATCATTAAAATGGTAATAATAAAAGTATAATTATTTGGTTTTGTTAAATAAATAGCTATATTTAACTACGTAAACGCTTTTATAAATAAACTTATAAATTAGAGTTGCTTATTACTTGACAAATGTAGTATAATGATAGCGTAATGAAACAATTCATAGGAGGAATTAAATAATGAAAAAATTGATTGCAATCTTTTTTGTTGCGCTGCTAGCTTTTGGTTTGGCAGCATGTACTGAAGACCCAGAACCATCATATTCATATGGTTACGGTGTTAGTTACGGACTAGTTCATGGTCACTATGTTGGTGTTGCTAAAGTTGTTGTTGATAAAGACGACAAAGTGGTAAATGTTCAATTCGAAGAATACTACCTACCTTACAACTTTGCTCAAATCGTTTTAACTGAAGAACAAATAACTACTTTACCTGCTGATGCACTAGCAGTTGTTGGTTCAAGAGGAACTAATTACTACAGCAAGTATGTAAGTATTAACGGTACTTTATTCACTGGTACAGTTTCAGGAGAATCAGGAGCACAATCTATTAAGTTTGCAGCTTCCGGTATTGCTGACATCGAAGTTTGGGTAGAAACTGAAGCAAATGCTAAAGCTTATGTAGAAGGCGTTGAAGCTGGTACAGTATTTATTGCAAATGCTAACGGAACTGAAAGTTCATATGCTAAAGCAAATACAAATGCTAAAATTGCTTGGACTAAGTCTGCAAGTGGTTATTGGACAAATCCTGCTTCTTATCCACTAGGATGGGGCGGAAACATGCAAGCTATTGCTGAAGCTTTAGTTGGAACAACTATGGACGCTGAAGAAGCTGACCTAGTGAAGACTACAACTTGGAGTATTGGCGATATTACAACTAGTGCTACATTATCAGATTTCGCTGATTACTACTTCCTAGCTCAAGTTGCATATAACAATGCACTTGCTGGCAAAGAATAAAAATTAAACCAAATTTTTAGAAGAGCAGAAATGCTCTTTTTTTTCTATCTTTTTTATCAAAAAAAGGAATAGGTTAATCCCTATTCCTTTTCATCATTTTCATTATGCTCACGCACTTCAATATTGACTTCTAAAACTTTTTTGGTGTCAGCACTTGTAATCGTTACAGTTAAATTTTTATAATTGAATACTTCTCCAATACTTGGAATCTTTCCAAGTTCATCTTGAGCCCAACCATTTACTGTAGAAAACTCGAGTTCTTCATCAATACCAAGTTCATCAAAGATATCTTCTAAATCTGCATTTCCCTTAACTCTATAATTTTTTTCATCTATTTGAATCATTTGTTCAATGATTTCATCATGTTCATCCCAAATATCACCAACAATTTCTTCTAAAATATCTTCCATTGTTACGATACCTAATGTTCCACCAAATTCATCCTTTACGATTGCCATATGTGATTTATGTTCCTGAAGTAATTCCAATAAATTCGATACCTTCATATATTCTGTAACGAATACAGGTGGCTTAATAATCGTATCAAGTGCTTGTTTTTCTAATAGAACTCGATTATAAAAATCCTTATGATTAATAATACCGATAATATGATCAATATTGGTATCATATACTGGTAATCTTGAATATCCAGAGTGTCTAAAGGCGTGTGTTATCTTCTTTAAATCGTCATTTTCTGAAATTGCTACAACATTGACTCTCGGTGTAAATATCTCTTCAACAATAAGATCATCAAAATCAATTACACTTCGAATTAAATCGCCCTCGTTCTCATTAATTCCACCTTCTTGTTGAACTTCAGATACATAGGTTAATAATTCATCTTCAGTAGTTGCAACTTCTTTTTTGAGCTTGAAAAGTTTATTGATGAATCTACCCCAAAATGAAAACACAATGTTAAGTGGTGTTAAAATAAACATTAAAAATATCAAAATTGGAGTGACAGTCAATGCATATGTTTCTGGTATTTTCTTTGCTATGCTCTTTGGTGTAATTTCACCAAATATAAGAACCAATGTTGTCATGACTGCAGTTGAAATAGTTACCCCAGCATCTTCACCCCAGTAGCTCACAAAAAGAACTGTAGCTAGAGAAGCTGCACCAATGTTAACTATATTATTTCCGATAAGAATAGTTGTTAATACTTTATCAAAGTTTTCTGATAAAACTAATGTTCTTTTTGCTCCACGATGTCCATTTTGTGCAAGATGCTTAATCTTGATTTGATTCAACGATGAAAATGCTATTTCAGTTGCTGAAAAAAACGCTGAAAAAAGAATGAGTAGTGCAAGTACTATAATCTGCCATATAACTTCTTTATCCATAATATCTCACATTACTCCTCAATATAAGTCTCTTCGATCAAAGGTTTAGTTACTTTTACTTTAGAAATTTTCTTATCCTCTGTTCGTAGAACTTCAAATTTAAAACCGTTATATTGAATCACAATCTCTTCACCTTCCATTGGAAAACGACCGAGTTGTCCTAATATAAATCCACTTAAGGTATCATAATCATCTACTGGTAAATCTGCTTCAATCACATCTTCAACGTCATTAATCGAGATTAATCCATCGACTTCATATACTCGATCATCGATTTGCTTAATTGCTTCTTCATCTTCATCATATTCATCGAATATATTACCAACGATTTCTTCAATTAAGTCTTCAATCGTTACAATACCAGATGTTCCACCATATTCGTCTAAAACAACAGCGATATGATTTTTTTGTTTTTGCATTTCTTTGAAAAGTTCACTTGTCTTTTTCGATTCAGGAATAAAGTATGGTGGTCTTAACAAAGCCTTTATTGAAAACTTTTCATCGCTATTATCTATATATTTGAGTAAATCTTTAACATGCAATGTCCCAATGATATGATCTATTGAATTCTCATAAACTGGAAATCTAGTAAATTGTTCAGTTCTTACATATTCTAATATCTGTGCTTTTGTAGATTTAACAGAAAGAGCTGATATTTCAGTTCGATGCGTCATAATCTCATCTACTGTTGTATCTGAGAAGTCAAAAATATTTTGAATCATTTCGCTTTCTTCTTCATCAATATTACCTGTTTTACTACTTTCCTCAACAATCGAACGTATTTCTTCTTCAGTAACCTTTCGATCACCTTCACTGGGTTTTAGTCCAAATAGTCGTCCGACTAGTGCTGAAAGTTGTGTTAAAATCCACAAAACAGGTGATAGTAGTTTGGTTAATCCTGTGATAAATCCTATGGTTCCATAAGCAATTTGGTTTGGGTATTTATTTGCAAGTCTTTTAGGAATCATTTGACCAATGACTACATGAAAAACAAGTAGCATTAAGGCAATGATTGTGATCACCAAAGGTTCTACGATTGGATTTGTAGAATTAAACCATAAAACGACATCATTACTGAATGTGTCTAACGCAATCGCTCCATTGACTAGAGCTATGAGTGTTACCAATACTTGAATAGTTGTTAGGTATTTTTTTGGTGTTTCAGTAAATGCTTGAACTTTATAAGCTCTTTTAATACCTTTTTCAGCATCTAAATTAACCTGATTATCACTTACAACAACTAAAGCGACTTCACTTGCTGCTAAAATAGCAGACAAAATGATTAGAAATAACATGACTAAACTCGAAACTAGCATGTTAATCCCTCGCTTTCAAAACAAAAAAAGACACCAAAAAAAGCATCATGCTTGATATCTTTGAATTCCGGATATGTTGGATCTTCGATCCTACTACTGCAGTCTTCCATTTTTACTTTTATGCCCTCCATCACCATGTGATATAAATATCTTACTATTTTTGCATGAAAAAGTCAATGTTTATCGCGTATTGTGTCAATCTTCATTTTATGAAAGAACTGCTTGAAGTGTCTATATAATTGTGCTAAAATGAATGTATGAAGGGGAGTAGTTAGCCCTAAATTAATCGTCAGTACGGCGTAATGCCCGGTTAATTTCAAGATTATCTTGTAACGAGACCTTCAAGACTTTTTTGTCTTGAGGGTTTTTATTATTTTAAAACAAAGACAAAAAGTACAAAAATTGATAAAGGATGCGTACATGTCATGCAAATTGTTATTCATTTATTCGTGCTTATTGGGGGTTTTGTGTTCTTAATTAAAGGCGCAGACGTTTTTATTGTTTCATCGAGTTCTATTGCAAGAAAGTTTAATGTATCACCGTTGATCATTGGTTTAACCTTAGTTGCTTTTGGGACCAGTCTTCCTGAATTAGGTGTAAGTTTTGCAGCAGCCTTATCTGCTCGAGCTCAGGGTACAACAGCAGATATTGCAATGGGGAATGTAATAGGATCAAATATTGCTAATTTAACCTTGATTCTAGGTTTTAGTGCAATTGCGATGCCTCTTGCAGTGAAAAAATCGATGTTTAAACAAGAGTTCCCTTTTCTAATCGTTATTACGATTCTTATATCAGTACTTGCCTTCTTCTTTCAGTCAGATGCTAGAATCGTCTGGTGGGAAGCTTTAATTTTACTTTTATTTTTCGCTTATTATATGTATTTAATGATTCGAAGTCACAATGACTCAAATCATGTAGAAGAAATCAAAGTGATCGACATGAAGAAAGCAATAACCTTTTTAATTATTGGTTTAGTTGGCGTTTCATTAGGTGGATATATGGTAACCTATGGAGCTGAATACTTATCCATTGAATTACTTGAAAATGTGTTTGGAATGGAAAGAACGAGAGCTATCACATTGGTTGGATTAAGTGTAGTTGCACTTGGTACTTCACTCCCTGAGCTTGTAACTTCCGTAATGGCCTCGAAAAAAGGTGAAAATGAAATTGCGATTGGTAACGTGTTAGGTTCCAATATCTTCAATACGCTTTGGATTGTTGGTCTTGCGGGTCTTGTGACTCCACTTAGAATGAATCAAGATGTATTAATTGACACAGTCATACTAATTGGTATTACACTGATTATGGTTTTATTTGCATTCACTAAGAAGTCTATTTCTAAAGGAGAAGGTTGGATATTGGCTTCAATCTACTTTGTATATATCACATACATTATTTTAAGAGCTTCTGAAGTATTCTAAATGATTTAAGCCTCACGACATGTGAGGCTATTTTTTATGTTAAAATATAGTTAAAGGTGGTGTTATGATGGCAAAAGCTATCGGAATTGGTGGTATATTTCTTGGTTTTCAAGGGGAGCAAAAAGAATTATTTGATTGGTATGCAAGTCATTTAGGTTTGGAATTCTCTAGTTATGGAACTGGGTTTATTGAAGGAGAACAATTGATGGTACTTACTTTTAAGCGTGCACATGAATCCAAAGCTCCATTTATCAATTTAAGAGTGGATGACATTGGGACCCTGATTGCTAACTTTAAAGAACAAAAACTTGAAATTATTCAAGATATAGAATCCTACCCATATGGAAAATTTGCTCAATTCAAGGACCCTTTTGGAAACCCAATTGAACTTTGGGAACCAATTGTAGATACTTATAAAGAGATGGTTCATGAAGAAATTTCAAATTATAAAAGTGAATTAAAAAAATAAAGACTACTTTTAATCCAAAAAGTAGTCAATTAGAATAGTCTTCAATTCTGTACTATGTTCTATATAATCATAATGATTTCTCTTAGGAATGATTTTTACTGTGGAATTCTTTATGTGCCTAGCTATTCTTGATGTATGTGTAGGTCTTATCAAATCAAACTCACCAGCTAAAACAAGCACTGGTGTTTTTATTTTACTTAAGTCTCTATTTTTTATATTTGGTTGCTCAAGCATCATCTTCAAATAAGGACTATTTGTTTTTTCATATTCTTCATGAAGTGTTTTTAATATATTGAGCTTTAATCCCTCTGGATTCATATTTGCTCCTGCAATTGCTACTTTATCAAATAGATCAGGAAATGCGATTGCTAATAACAATCCGATAATGCCCCCATCTGAAAATCCAAAGAATAATGGTTTTTCTATCTTTAGTTTTTGAATGAATAAATAAATGTCATATGCCATCACACTATAATCAAAATCATCAGTCATTTTACTTTTTCCATGATTTCTCATATCAATGGAATAAATTGTGAAATCCTCTTTTAAAGATTCAGATAATTCATCGAAAATATGGAGATCTTCTCCATTACCATGAATCATAATGAGTGGCTTACCTAAGCCTTTTTTCTCAAAATTCAATTCAATACTACCCACAAATAATTTCATAATTTCTCCTAAATAAAAAGGTCCCGAGGGACCTAGTTATGCCAATGTGCATAAGCCATGTTCTGTTCCCTTAAAAAGGGTGTGACCATTTATCTCTACTAAGTAGCATACTCAAGCTTTGATTCGCTTTCGTACGTGCCCCTACCAAATTTGGGTTGCTAGCTTGAGGGGTTTACCGCGTTTCATCTTTCCATTTCTAGAAAGCTCGTTTCTGTGGCACGTTTGTCCTAAATCATAGTTTCCCTTAGATTATGAGACGCCGTTACGATGACTCGTACCCTAGGTTATTTCTTCCCTAGGCACAAACACTACATCCATTTCAGAATGTGCTAGCATGGACTTTCCTAACCTATAAATAGGCTCGGTCACCTTCCATTGACTTTTAAATTATAACATAAAAATAATGAAACAACAATTATTTTACTGATTTGTATCTGTAGTTATATTATCAATTTGTTGAGCCTCAAGAGCATCTTCAAGCTCTTCAGTTAGAGTTTTTTCTTCTTCCTCGACTGCGATATTAACTTCCTTCATTAAAACAACTGTTTGATTCGGATCATTTTTAATAGTGATTCCTTTGGGTACCTTTAGATCTTTAACTTTTATTTCATCATTGATTTCAAGTTTTGATACATCTATATCAAATGATGAGACACCTGAACCAGGTATATATTCTGCAGTAATTTCAGATAATTCTAGTGATGCATATAATGTCTTGTTATAGAATGCTTCCTTACCTTTCAATTCGACTGGAATCTCAGTACTTATCGTTTCTTTTGGTGTGACTCTATGTAAATCAAAATGAATGATATCATGTGGATTTAGAATGTTCGATTGAACATTTTTGATATAGACATGATGATATTTTCCATCCACTCTAACCTTAAATGTTTTATTTTTTCCGTAGGTCTTAATAGCTTCTAAAACTTCATTTTTTTCTGCTTGTACAGATGTCGAATCAATCGATCTTCCATACATAACTCCTGGTACTATATTCTCTTTTCTGAGTTCATTTAATTTTTCTGTTCTAAGTTCTATTTTCATATCTTGCTCCTTTCAATACTACATCTAGTATACCAAAAATGAGTGTTTTATGCAAATTCACAGTCCTATAACAGCCTTATTGTGCTATTTATACAAAAAAATGGAGAGGTCATCTCCATTTTTATTTTTTGATATTTATTATGCTTTTGCTCTTTTTTGAGCTACTGTTTCTACAACTTTTTCTTCAACCACAGGTGCAACTACTGGTTTAGCAACTACTGGTTCTTCTTCTGAAACAATGTGCTCTCTCACATGAGCAATGACTTGTTCCATGTCTTCTAAAATTACAATACCATGTCCTAAATTCAGATCCTTCACACGTAAAGAATCACCAACTTTTAGCTTAGATACATCGATTTCAATTTTCGATAAACCTTGACCTGGTGCAAATTCTACTTCAAGCATATCTAATTCTTGTAGAAGTAAATAGGATTGTCCATGAAATGCTTCCTTACCTAATAATTGAATAGGAATTGTCGTCTTGAACATATCTTTTGCTGAAACTCTGTGTAAGTCAAAATGTAGTATAGTATCTGGTAACAAAATTCTTCCTTGTGTATATTTGATATAGACATCGTGAGTAACTCCATCCAACTCAGCCTTGAAGGTCATACTCTTACCATATTTTTTTAATGCTTCTTTAAATTCTTTTTCATCTACCTTTACATTAACAGGTGAGATTTCCTTTCCATACATAACTCCAGGCACTTGATGTGCCTCTCTAACAGCTCTAAGTGGTTCATTTCTAATGGATAGTTTCATTTTTGTTTCCCTTCCGATACGGTTTAATTATACCATTATTTCATAGAAAAAACCTTATCATCAAAAAAATATCACTTTTTTCACATAATGATAAAAAAATGAGACTCTTTGGAGTCTCATTTCAATGATTATTTAACAGTTAATGCATCTTTTCTAGATAGATCAACTCTGCCTTTATCATCGATACCGATGCACTTGACAAGTATTTGATCACCTAATGAAACGATATCTTCAACTTTTTCAACTCTTTCTTTAGCTAATCTAGAAATATGGACTAGTCCTTCAGTACCTGGCCATAATTCAACGAAGCATCCGAATTTTTCAATTCTGGTGACTTTACCTTCATAAATTTCACCAACAACAGCTTCTCTAACTAAAGCAGCAATTCTTTCCATTGCTCTGTCAACCCATTTCATATCAGAATGCATTAAATAAACTCGTCCTGTTTGTTCGATATCAATCTTAACCATATTATTATCTTCGATGATTTGAGTGATGATCTTACCACCAGCACCAATAACATCTCTAATCTTATCTGGATTGATTTGCATCATCTTGACCTTTGGAGCATACTTAGACATTTCAGTTCTAACGACTGGAACGACTTGATTCATATGATCTAAGATGTGTAATCTAGCAATTCTTGCTTGTTCCAATGCTTCTTTAAAGATTTCTTTTGTTATTCCTGAAATCTTAATATCCATTTGGATAGCAGTAATACCAGTTTTTGTACCAGCAACCTTGAAGTCCATATCACCTTCATGATCTTCCATCCCTTGGATGTCAGATAAAATCGTGTAATATTCTCCTTCTTTGATGAGTCCCATTGCAATCCCAGCAACTGGAGCCTTAAGAGGTACACCAGCAGCCATTAACGCCATAGAACCTGCACAAATAGTTGCTTGTGAAGATGAACCGTTAGATTCTAGAATTTCTGAAACTACACGAATTGTGTATGGGAATTCTTCTTCATTTGGTAAAACCTGTAGAAGTGCTCTTTCACCGAGCGCTCCATGACCGACTTCTCTGCGACCAACAAAACCATAACGTCCTGTTTCACCAACAGAAAATGGTGGGAAATTGTAATGTAGCATAAATCTCTTTGTGTCTTCTAGACCAAGTCCATCAATGATTTGATTTTCACGAAGTGCTCCAAGGGTAACAACACCTAATGCTTGTGTTTGACCTCTAGTAAATAATGCTGAACCATGTGCTCTTGGAAGTATATCAATTCTTGAGTCTAATGGTCTAATTTCATCGACCTTACGTCCATCAGGGCGTACTTTGTCTTGAGTAATCAGTCTTCTAACTTCAGCAGTAACGATACTGTTAACAACAGTTTTAACCTGTCCAAGATATTCTTTTTGTGCTGCTTCGTCAAATACTTTAACACCATCAATATCCTTAAAGAAAGATTTCTTTTCGAATTTTTTGACTGTTTCTTCAGTAAGTGCATCAATAGCATGGTATCTTTCTAGCTTATCAAATAATGATACAGCTTTAATCATACGTTCCTTGATGAAATCAGTAACTTCTTTTTTAATTTCTGCTGGTACAGCAAAATTGTCGAATTCCATCTTCTCAGTGTTGAAATCTGCTTGAATCTTTTCCTGAAAGGATACTAATTCTTTAATTGCTTCATGTCCAAACATAATTGCGTCGAGCATTACATCTTCTGTAACTTGTTTAGCTCCTGCTTCTACCATGTTAATTGCAGTTTTTGTTCCTGCAACGATTAAGTCAATGTCTGAAACTAATAGTTGATCTGGAGTTGGATTGATGACGAATTCATTATTAATTCTACCAACCTGTACACCTGCAACTGGTCCATTGAATGGAATATTAGAAATTCCTAAAACTAGAGATGACCCTAGTAATGAAGCCATTTCTGTTGTACATTCTGGATCACTTGATAAAACGGTATTAATGATTTGAACTTCATTTTTAAATCCCTCTGGAAATAATGGACGAAGTGGTCTATCGATTAATCTTGAAGTCAGTGTTTCATGTTCTGATGGTCTGCCTTCTCTTCTTAAGAATCCTCCTGGAATCTTACCTGCTGCGTAAAGCTTCTCTTGATAAATTACCATTAAAGGAAAAAAGTCTTGAGTTGAAGCTTCATTTCTCGCTGTAACTACGCTTAATACTGTAGATTCTCCGTAGGTAATCATTGCTGCTCCATGAGCTTGCTTTGCTACCTCACCAATTTCAACACGTAGGGTTCTACCGCCCAATAGTGTTTCGTAAGTCTTTTTTTGCATGATATAAAATCTCCTTCATTTTATATGTCTATTTTCTTATCTATAGCCTTATATATAATACCATAATTTACTTGCTTTGTATATCAATAATGGAAAAGGATAAAAAAAAGGAAAGCTTGCGCTTACCTTTTAACGACGTAATCCTAATTTTTGAATCAATTCTTGGTATCTTGTAACATCTTTGTTACGAAGGTAGCCGAGTAATCTACGTCTGTGTCCGATCTTAACGAATAAGCCGCGACGTGAATGGAAATCATGAATGTGTGTTTGTAAGTGACCGTTTAAATCGTTAATTTCTTGGGTAAGAACTGCGATTTGAACTTCTGGTGAACCAGTGTCCCCTTCTTTTTGTGCATAAGCCTTAATGATTTCATTCTTCTTTTCTTTTGAAAGTGCCATTGTTTTTCATCCTTTCTCGAATAACTAAAGACAGGGTTGGCGTTCCCGTATCCTTGTTACCGCCTTTTATATTGTAGCATTTTATTTAAAAAATGCAACGATAATCCATTAAATTTTTACAAATTGGTCTACATTCACAACAAATACAGTTGCTCCACCAACTTCGACTTCTATAGGTAATGCTGAAAATGATCCGAATTCATTGACGATTGTGTTCGGTACGAGTTTTGTACGTTTCTTGCTATGAGCTTCAATGATTTCTAGTGCTTGTGGAACCTTCTCATCGTTTACACCAATTAAGAATGTTACATTTCCTGCTCTTAGGAATCCGCCTGTAGTTGCAAGACGTGTTGAAAAGAATCTATCCTTTACTAATGCCTTTTGAACTTTGTTTGCGTCATCGTTAGAAACGATAGCAATAATCAGTTTCATATAATCATGTAAGATTTAAACTGTATTAAGTTAGTACTTAAGACGGATTTAAATCTTTCCCCTTTCTTTCTAATTTAATATAATAATAATGTACTGTGGATCTGTGTCATTTTTTTACAGCCTTGACTGTTTTGAGGTGACGCTT
>JAHIRQ010000001.1 GCA_018818645.1 Bacillota bacterium | reverse complement strand
GCTAAGAAAACACCTAGTGCCATCGTGATGATACCAATCCAAATAATAAACGCACCTATATTTCTAGTGGTTAACCAGACAGGATCCAAATAGCTAAATACCTCTCCTTGTTCTGGAAAGAAATAAGAGGTCGCAACTCTTAAAATCCCAAACGCACCAACCTTAATCATAATCCCTGAAAGTAAGGCACTTGCAGGAGTTGGAGCTACTGGATGTGCACGTGGTAACCATACGTGCACAGGTGCCATCCCTGCTTTAATACCAAATCCGAATATCAATAATCCCATAATCCAATATTTTAAATTTCCTAAAGTATATAAAGCACTAAGTGCACTTTCAAACTTTAGAGTTCCTACATTGAAATATAGAAGTAACATCGCGACCAATATCGAAAATCCCCCAATGATTCCCATAAAGATAAAATTATAACCTGCCTCATAGGATTCATCCTTTTGATTGTGTGTCACGAGTACATAAGAAGAAATCGTCATCACTTCAAAGAATAAAAACATCGTGAGTAAATCTGCAGCCATAATCGTACCTAGGACCGCACTATAAGTAATCGCCATGAAGAGAAAGAAACGATTGGAGTTATCTTCCTTTTTCATGTACTCATGTGCGTAGACCATCACGATAAACCAAATAATTGAAGTAATCATTAACATCGTGAACCCTAGCATGTCAACATCAAAGCTTATCCCTAAACCCATAAAGCCAGGGAACTCTAAAAAGATTCCCCCTTCTTTGGCTGCTGGATACATAATCATCGTTAACGGTATCGTTAAGAATGTCATAAAGATCACTGTCCAGTCTCTTTTTAGACTGGATTTATTCTTATAGGTAACCTGAAGGAGTGCACCAATTAATGGTATACCAATCATCACCAGTGGAAAGATATTTAAATGGGTAAACTCAAAGAAGAATTCATTAAACCCGTCTATTCCTGATATCAAATCGTATAGACCAAACCAATTCTTTGTAATTCCAATGAAAGACATTAGTAAAAATAACATGAGGATAACAAGACCTGATGATCTCCATGTGAAATGATCTAAGAAATCTTTAATTTTTCTCTTCTTTTTAACCTCTACCATCAAAGATAAGTCTCCTATAGAATTGCATTCACTGCATTTTCAATCCAACCATAAATCAAATCTGGATAAATTCCTAAGACAAGGATTAACACTCCCAATATAACAATCGGTACGATCATCACCTTAGGAATCTTTTCAATACCTGATATCTTATCAACCTTTTCACCCTTTAAAAATGCACTAATCATAATGGGTAGATAATACATCGCGTTTAATAGTCCGCTAACAACAATAATAACAATGAAAATAATCATTCCGCTATCTAGTGCAGCGAGTCCTAAATTGAGTTTACTTATAAAACCTATCGTTGGAGGTATTCCAATCATTCCAAGAGCTGCAACACTAAATACAATCATACTTAAGGGCATCTTATATCCCATACCATCAAACTGATCAATTCTTCTTACTCTTTGATAATAGATAATCGCTCCAACTGTTAAGAATAGTGCAGCCTTCATCAATCCGTGACTGATGATATGGAAAAATGCTGCAGATAGTCCAATATGCGTCATAAAGGCTATCCCTAATAAGATATATCCAATTTGAGCGACCGATGAATACCCAAGCATTCGTTTGACATCTTTTTGTGCGAGTGCGAAGAAAGATCCCATAATCATTCCAAAGCCTGCAATAATCATTAAGATTACAGGTATATCTAATTCATTTAAGATATCAATTCCAAAGACTCTAAATAAGACCTTGACCATGAGAAGTAAATAGACTTTAACAACAATCGCTGACAATATAGCAGATGATGAACTTGGTGCGTGTGAATGTGCATCTGGTAACCAAATATGAAATGGGAAAATTGCTGCTTTAATTCCAATCCCTACAATCATGAATCCTACCGCAGTCATGATGTTTGCGGGGTAGACCGCCCAAACATCTTGAATGGATTCAAAGACTAAAGTCATATTTGTATACCCTGTAACCATATAAAGTAGTGCAATCCCAAATAGATAAGAAAGTGATCCTACCTCATTTAACATGACATAACGAAATGAAGCTGTATAATTTTCTTTTTTTCTCTTGATGGAAATAATACTGCATGAGGTTAAAGATAATATTTCCATAAAGACATAGGCGTTAAACAAATCATTCGTGTAAATGATTCCAAAGATTGAAAACATTAAGATAAATAATAAAATATAATATCTTCCATATTCTGCTTCTGCGATACCATCTGTAGCATCCCCACATGAATATAGATAAATCAAAATCGTTAATCCAACTATAAATGTTGTAAAAAGAGTTGAAAACGCATCTATCTTAAATTCAATACCGATAAAGCTTAGGTAGTTACCAAATCTATAATAGAACTCTCCTACCGTATTCACGTGTACTAACAAAACAATCGATGATATAAAAACTGATAGTAAGACGATAAAGCCCATGACTAGAGTCCATGTAAAGACTCTTCTATTCAGTAATGGAATAATTAGTGCAGCCATCAAAAAAACGAGCATGTTAAGAATAGGTAGTTGTTCAATCATAGGTTTGCTCCTCATTTTGAATTTTAACGATTTCTTCTTGATCAATCGTTCCATAGGTTTGATAGATTCGAATGACTAAGGATAGTGCATAGACAGTAATAGAAACCGATACTACAATACCGGTTAAGATTAATACCGAAGGCATTGGGTTAATGAATATTGGAGTTTCACCTTCGACGATAATGGGTGGTACACCACCCGTTACGTTACCAATAGCAATGAAAAATAGAAAAATACCAGTTGCCATAATATTAATACCCATCACTCTTTTGATTAAGTTCTTATGGGTGACAACTGTATGAAGTCCGATAATAAATAATGCGACTCCACCTAAATAATTGATATGATCTAGAATTAAATCGATAATAACCATTAGATTTCCTCCTCTATTAGAATATGAAATAGAGAAATCATCGTGGATGCTACTTTAATACCAATACCGACCATGATGATAGGAATCATACCACCAGATAATATTTCACCAGGAGTTCCAATAGGAAATCCTGCAGCAATATTCGTTAGAAAACTTCCACCAAAGATTAAACCAATTAACCCAACAAAAACATAGATAAAAATCCCACCACTTTCAGAAAACTCACTCGTTTTATGGGAGAACTTCTTTTCACCCTTCTTTAAGCCAAAGACGAGTGTATATAAAATCAAAGTCGATCCGATTAATGCACCACCTGAAAAACCTCCTCCAGGTGAGATATGGCCATGAAGGATAATGAATATTCCATACACTTGAGCAAATGGAATAATGATTCGAGTGATGGTTTTAACAATAACGTCATTCATGGTGCTTCACCTTCCTTGACGCTCTTTTGTGCATAGGCTTTAAAACGCTTGTTACAGCTACTACAGCAATAAAGAGCACGATGGTTTCGCCCAAGGTGTCAAAGCCTCTGTAATCGGTGATTACAGCGGATATAATATTAACCGATCCCGTTTCTCTTGCTGCATTCTCTAAATAGTATCTAACGGTATCATTATAGGATGGAGCATTGACTCCTAGATTACCAGGCATCATTAAAATGTTATAAGCTAATACTAAGAAAAGCAGTAAAAACATTGAGGTTGTTAAGATCTTTTTCATTTTTCATACCTCTTTGTCTTCGCGATAACTGCGATAAATAAAAGACTTGTGACACCAGCTCCAATCACCGCTTCGGTGAGTGCGACATCTGGTGTCTTAAGGATTAACCATAAGACGGACATCATTAAAGAATATGCAGAAAAAATAATGACTGCGGAAACTAAATCCTTAGTCTTTTCTACAGAGATTGCACAGATGATTAAAAATATAATGATGATCACATTTAAGATTTCCATGTTTTTTCCTTATTCTTCCATTGTCATTAAAATAGTTGTCATATATTCAGCCTTCGCTATGTAATGTGCAGCGGTAGGATTGGTTAACCAAATAAAGAGTAAAACTAAAAGAATGTTCAAGGAGACGAAAGTCGCTCCTTGCCATATGATTAATCCTGTAAAGATTAAGCCTGCTCCCATGGTGTCGCATTTCGTTGTCGCGTGCATTCTGCAAAATACATCAGGCATTCTAATTAAGCCTACAACACCAACAAAGAAAAAGAACATACCACCTAAGATGAAGAGACTTGCTATAACTTCTTGTATGATTTCAATCATTACGCATCCAACCGTCCCTTCAGTAGGTATTTAGCAACACCAATCGTTGTAATAAAACCAATCATCGCATATATTAAAGCAACGTTTACATAGGATCCCTGCTTAATCCATAACGCAATTAAAACAATCACTACAGTAACCTTTGTAGAAATCACATTGATTGCTACAATTCGATCTGCTGCAGAAGGTCCTTTATATGCTCTATATAATCCAACAAAGGATAGTAGCACTAAAAATATCGCACATCCCATGATTACATATTCAATCATTTTTGCTATCCTCCATATTTAAGAATACTTTCTCTAGTCGACTACCTTCTATACTGTGTATTAAATGCATCTCTAACCCATGAACAATGATTTCATCATCCTTCATATCAACGGTTAAGGTTCCTGGAGTCATCGTAATTGCATTTCCATATAGTGCTTTATTTAAATCCTTCTTTAAGGGGTTCCTAATAGTCGCGAATCCTGGGTCTATTTGCATTTTTCTACTCAATACAATTTTAGCAACATGAAAGTTTGCTATAAAGATTTCCCATAAGAGAGTCAAGAATAAAACAAAAAGTGCCTTTAGCGTTTTAGGTCTTATCGCTGTGGAGTCATCCACAGTAAAGACCATATCAAGGCTATAAAGCACAATCATTAGCGAGGCAAAAAAACCAAAAACAAGTTCAATCCAACTGATAGTGGATGC
>JAHIRQ010000130.1 GCA_018818645.1 Bacillota bacterium | reverse complement strand
GTTCTAGTCCGAGCAAAGCTCTGGATTCATTTAAGGTCATGATCCCTAGGCTCATCAATTTTTCGATGGCACTCACTTTTGTATTCCAGCTTGCATACTGCAATCGTTCACTGTAGAAAATAATCTCTTCACCACGAGTTAACTCATTTTCGGTAAGCAATCCCAAAGAAAAAGCCTCTGATAGCTGTATGGCTAGAGGCTCAATGGTTGACTCATAAAACGAGTTGAAGTCTTCTTCACTATATTTGTTTGCGAAGATTGGTGCCGATACGCCAAAATAATCAAGTATCTTGGATTGTAAGAATTCGAGTGTTTCTTTGTCGATCAACTTAGGATCTACTGTTAAAGGTACATATTCCGACTTTAAATCAATGGGGATGATGGAGCTTCCTTTAGTACTGATAGAATCGTTGAGTGCCAAATCAAAGAGCTCTCTTTGTTTCTTCTTATCAGCTTCCGAAAGCATCCCATTCATTTTGATGATCCCTTTAATCTGCATAGATGATCTGACTGCGTTATCGATACCTTGAAGCACATTCTCATTGATTGAGATGGTTTTTAGGATCGCTTCATGGTCGCCTGATGATCCGTTCCCACCAAAGATGTCATTGGAAGCAAAGTACTTCCTCAAGTGGATGACGTTCTCATAAGGTAGCATAAATTGTTGGCCATCCTCGAAGTAGAACTTCAAGTAATAACCATCAGCATTATCTACTACAGCTTCTACCAAAATTGGTCGGAGTGGATAGAGTGCTTTAAGTCCACCATTCACCGAATCAAACATCGGATAAACAAATGCGTTATCATTTAACATCAACACCGTAATCACTTTATAGATGAAATCGTATGGTGTCATGAGTGGGTTAGGTTGGTGTTTCAATAAAAAAGACAGCCGACCTTGTTTTTCGGTCACTGTCTTGTCTGCTTCAGTTTTAATGTATCTTGGTTTGAGTTTTGCACACTGGCTCGCCACACGATCAATACATATCTTGACCACATCACTTTTTGAGATATTATTTCCAAATGGAGTGAAGAAGGTATTGTTTTGATTTAATAACTGGAAGGTATTTGTTGAACCCTCCCTTTTCTTTCTAATAAAAATGCCCAACCTAATCCCTCCTTTATGATTTATTCAAAATGATTGCACATATGATGTTTCAAAACTTCAACCTGATCATGAGGTCCTTCACTTTTATATGTGAAGACTCTAGTGTTATCAAGATTTCTCCATTTAAGTTCCCCGATAGTTTCAACTTGATCTAAACTTTTGTATATATAAGCCTTAAATTGATTGTTGCCAATTTCCATAATTTTACAAACATACATATAATAAAATGCTATTCTATCCGAGGATGATTCTCGACTTAATAATATATTTTTTCTTTCATTATTAATAACCGAAGGATAAATGATACTTCTGTAATTGAGTTTGTTAAAAAGATGATCGACAATAGCGTTTGTCACATAATACCTGTTTTTATTCCATTCTGTTATCTCTCTTGTAAACTCAGTATATAGAAAATTGGATGTAATACCATATGCAATCCTATCTAGAGGATCATCTTTGCTATCGGTTTTTGTTATGCCGATAACTGCTGTTTTTTCTTGCTCTGAATCTATGTGATTTTCGAGCAACTCAAAACAACCAAGTAGAAAATAATCCTCTTCTTTTATTTCAACTTCATGAATAGCAGTAACCGGATCTAGCGCACAATATAACACAGGTTTATTTTTCAAGTTTCCTCTACCAATCTCAGTTATATTTTCCGGTGGTAGCAAAATATCATGCATTGATAAGTTATCAAAATTAGGGATACCACTTAGTTTTCTTGCTCTAAAAAGAAACATCCTAGTAATTTCAACATGAGATACTAAAGTCGGTGTGATTATATCACTAACTATATTCTTTATATTCTCATAGTTTTCATCGATGTTTTCTTTACTTAAAAACTTAGAAATCATTTTAATTTTTTCTTCAATATCATTAATGTTCATCTAAATCACCTAAATAAATTATAGCATGTTTTCGTAATCTATCTTATACCTATTTAAGACAGCATAAGCGATTATTAGTGCTACTGTTCCATCAATTCGCTTGTACTTGGAGTTGAGTTTTGAAGGTTGAATATTGCCATTTAAGTCTACTTTAGCTTGCGTGTTAGATAAACACCATTTTAAGATTGGATTGTTGTCATAGTTGATCAGCTTATTTTTTAGATCTGCTTCCAGTTGTTTCATTGGCTCTGATAAAGAGTACACACCTTGACGAACCTTTTCCATATTAAATCCTAAGTCTTCCATCTCTTTAATCCAATATTGAGAATTCCAGGGATCAAATCCTACCCAAAGAGGTCTAATTTGATGTTCTTGAATCATCTTCATGAACCACTGAGTTACCAATGAGAAATCGTTCTGGCTTCCTTCTGTGAGTGTGATGAACCCTCGTTTAATCCAGATATCATACGGGACATTATCTTCTTCCATACGTTTCTTAACAACATCGCTTGGCATAAAGAAATGTGCTAAAACATACTTCTTGTTGTCATCTTTTTTCTGAATGACTAGAACAGCTGCAGTTAAATCGGTAGTTGATGATAAATCTACTCCACCGATAGCATAGGAGTTCTTGAGTGAGTTTAACTCATATTTAGCTTCGTTGTTTAAGTCATCAAAAGACAGCCATGCACCTTGATCAACTTGTTTAATATTAAAATCTTTACATAACATCGTAACTCTTGTTGAATGATCATTCTTCGATTTATTCATGACATCTTCCAAATATGAAGTCAGTTTCACTACGCCTATACTCGGATTTGATTTCTGCCAATTCCTGGAATCGTCATATATTTCCTGAGTATTGTCTTGGGTATATAACCAAGGAAGAACTCGTTCATCGGTTATTTCACCTTTTAGCATCTTTCTTGCATAGTCTAATTTGTTATCAAGGAATCCACCCACCGTGGTTCCTTCGGTTGTGATGATAAAAATTAATGGTTCTTTCTTGGTAGATTGACTTTGCTTAATCGCATCATATACCTTTGAATCAGTCATTTCATGAACCTCGTCAATGCAACCGACTTCAATGTTATAACCATCTTTATTTCTACTTTGAGCTGATAACTTCTTGATTTTATTTTTTGTTTTTGGAGAATAGATGAAGAATACATTCTTTTTACTGCGTTTCTCATTGGATAGTGCGGGAGATTGCTCTCGCATGTTGTTGATTTCCTCAAAGAGAATGTTCGCTTGCTCACTCGTGTTTGAAGCACATACGATGTCAACACCACCTTTTGATAAAAAGAACTCAGCAAGATCAATACCAGCGATAAAGGTGGTCTTTCCGTTCTTACGAGCAACCAGTAGTATGACTTCATTGAATCTTCGTAAACCAGAATCCTTCAATTTGAATCCATATGCCACCTGGATAATTGCTTTCTCCCAAAGTTCAAGTATAAACGGTTGACCATTAAATGGTGACTTTGTGTGTTTACAAAAGGTTTCTATAAAATCAATTCGAAGATTCCCATGATTTTC
>JAHIRQ010000129.1 GCA_018818645.1 Bacillota bacterium | reverse complement strand
GAGTAGGTATTTTTTTGTAAGGTGTGTGGTTACTGGATCACCACTTTGTAAATAATCAAAGATATGCATTAGAATCCTCCAATGATTGATGATTTTCTAATTTGGACACTATATTCTTCTTTAACGCTTCTAAATCAAACTCAAAGATATCCACTTCGAGTTTCCCATGCATTTGAAGGTCATATTTAATAATATTACCCCCTAAATGGTGATAAAAGGAATTGGATGGTGCATAGCGATGACTGTAGACTATCATTTTTTCCATACCAAGTGGCATATAAACATTTAGAATATAATCGATTAAAGTTAAAGAAAGCTTTCTGTTTCTAGCAAATGGATAAATCCATAGACCATTTAACTCGATTCCATTTTCTTCGCAATCATAAATATCAGCGAGGCTTGCGAAAGCACAACCAAGTAAATGACCATCTTCAAATACACCAATTAACGTTCTTAAATCATTGGCTTCTTTCTCGTTTTTCTTCCAATCTAAGAAGAATTGATATTCCTCATCAAAATTGATTTGATTTTCTGCGACACCATTTAATTCTTCACTCCATGATGTTATTTTTAACATCACTGCTTCCTTTAATTCCTCGTTGGTTAAATCTCTGATTTGAATCATGATTTCCCCTCCTATTTTTGACAAACTTCACAATAAATAACCTTACCACCTAAATAGCTTTTTTGGATGATATCATGATGACAGATTGGGCAAGTTTTTCGACTTGAGTTCATGATGGTTTCATATTTTCCTTTTTCACCAAACAAATCAGACTGCAAATCTCTTCCATCAAATAAACTCATCTCATCGACCTTCTTGATAACCGCTTGATAAAGCAAATGATAGTCTTTATCAGAAACAGTTGAAATCTTTTTGAAGGGCAAGAGCATTGCTTCAAATAATATATCATGCAAGATTCCATTACCAAGACCTGGAATATGTTGTTCGGTTGCTAGTGCTTGTTTCAAGGACCCTTTTTGGTGATGAAATAATGTTACATTCTTAAAATGCTCATAGGTGAAGTCATGACTGAGTATATCTATAGAATCATAAGCAAACTTGAAATATTTGTTTGTCGATAAGAGCTCATCTAATTCTCCGATCAAGATAAAACCATAAAGCTTTACTTTAATCTCTAGATCGTAACCATTATCGAAGATTAAGACAAGTTGATTCTTTTCTGTTAACTCACTATGCAAGATATACCGATAGATGATATCTTCAGCACAAGCAATTTCTGTGCCATTAGAAAAAAGAAAACGAACATAGTGACCACTCTGTTTGATTTCTATTATTTTCTTACCTATGATTAAGTTTTCGATCTCTGATTTTTCCTTATTCATCCAACAAAAACGGTTTGATGAATTCATCACTTGAATATCTTCTACAATTCTTCCAATGAGTACTTCTTTTGCTTGTCTAACAATGGTTTTAGCTTCTGGAATTTCAACCATGATTATACCCCCTAATCGTTATTTCAAACTTAATGATTGGATTGAAAAGCGTAATTTAGTAGCAAATCTTTTAATCCTTCAATAGAAGTTGTGATATATGTTGGTTCCTCTGCTTCAAGAAGCGTAATATCATCAAAACCCCAAGTGACTGAAATGATATCAATAGGAACTTCTTTAGCTGAAACAATATCTCTAAGCTCATCTCCGACATAAATTGCCTTTGCATCTTTTTCTTTCTTGAGAAGCTTTCGAATTAAACGTTCTTTCCCAAAAAATGAAGCTTTTCCATAAATATAATCAAACTCGATTAATCCGTGATTACGGATAAAGCTTTCAATATTCTTCTTTGAATTCGATGAAACAATCGATAGGATTAACCCTTTTTCCTTTAACAATTCTAGTAAATCTTTAATACCTTCAAAGGGATAGGTCTCCTCAATCAATTCACTAACTATTTTTCTGGTTTTTCTTGCGAGTTTTGGTAGTTGAAAGATAGATACATGATGTTTTTTAAGTCTCTCATGAATCGATAGCATTTTGAGCTCATGAATTTCTTCATGTGTAAAATGCTTAAAACCATATTCAGTTGCTAGTTTTTCATAGACTCGATAAACGATATCGACAGAATTCGAAATCGTACCATCAAAGTCAAAGATAATCATGTTTTTCATTTTAAATCCTTTCTTACGCTTTTAAACCAAGGTCTAAGAGACGCTTGATTTGCCACTTTCTCTCGTTTTCCTCAACATCTTCAGTATCACCTGACTTTAGAGATAAAAGTGACTTAATCGCGTAATTTGTAGCATGTATAGCATGTTTTTTAACATGTGGAGTTGCTGCAGCATGCCCACAAGCTCTATATAAGTATTTGAGCGCTAGATTTTCTTCATCCTTTGCAATCACATGAATTTTTTGTGCATAAACTCTAGATTCGATCATGCTAATATCATGACTCACCCATCTGTGAGGTGCTAGAATCGCATGCTTCGCTTGATAATTGATTTCAAAATCATGCTCAAGAATTTCTAATACATGATTTGCGCAATCTGAAGCAAAAATTGCACAAACAGCATGTGTGCTTAAGTGAAGAATACTTTCTAGTTCTACAATATACTTCTTACTTAATACAATTCTTTTGTTTGTTTTTGTTTTCATTTCGATGAAACCTCATTTAATTTCAAAAATAGAACCGATCTTTTGATAACCTTCCTTGATGTAATAGGAATCTACATCACTCATCACATAAATATCTCGGTCTAAAAAGAGATTTTTAACGGCTTCTATCAATTCATGACCATAATGATTTCCTCTTTCTTTTTTAAATACAAGAAGGTCACAAATATAGATATCAAATCCATGGTCATCAATTGCTCTGACATATCCAATAATCATTTCATTTTTTACTTTTACAAAAGTGATTGAATTCTTTAAGGAATCTAAATATTTCTTCTTTCCATCACCTTTGTAGTAAGATGACCATTCTTCTCCTTCAGACTCAATAAGCTCCATCATCTCTAAAGCATCATTTTCTATATATCTTCTAATCATTTAATCACCTACCCTATAATAGATCTAGATAATCCTTTAATCCATCAAAATTAGCGAAATGCAACATTTCAACCTCATATCTATCCAGTAATGCTTTAAATCTGTTATGATGTAACCTTGCACGTCCACAAAATCTTGTTAAATCCTTAGCATCATATGCAGGTAGAATTCCTGGTAAGATTTCAATGATTTCTTCAGTATCTTGAAAAGCCCATTCCATTTCGATATTGATTTCTGCAGCTGCAAATAGTGCAGTCACATGATCATTGATTTCACAAGCTCTTTCAATCTTATTGTAGTTATTGATAATTTCTTCATAGAAACCTTTCATATTATCCTTAAAGCTCTTGCGTTCGGTATATACATCAATCTCTTCAAGCATAATTTTAGTTTCTCTAATCAAATCGGTTACGATTTGAATTAACTTTGAAGGGTCATTTTCTAAAAAGAAATCATCATATAGTTTTTCAAATTGCTTTGGAACATTCTCCATAGCAAGTATTTCTGATTTCAAATACTTTCTGCCTCTTTTGATAAAGGTGTGATTCACGAGTGATATCACTTCTGTCAAGGTATAAAGTATTTTAACACCTTGCAATCTCACCATTCCAATATACTTGTCATCTTCAACCATTTTATAGAATGGTTCATAAATGTTTTTAAATTTTAACAAAGCCTTTTTGTGAAACTCAGCAGGATCTATTTCATCAGTGATTTTTTCTTTGAGTAACTCAAATCTTCTTAAATCCTCACTAGATCCTGAATAAAGAACCAATCCCTCACTAATAATAGCCGTAAGGCGTTCGTCAAAATTTGCAATACGTTCCATTCTTTCCCAGGATATTGGCCAAAAATCGAAGCCAATACCATCGATAATAAAAACAAATCCTAAGTTTTCTCCTCTTTTTGTCTTTGGTACAAAATATAAATCTAAATCTGACTTGTC
>JAHIRQ010000004.1 GCA_018818645.1 Bacillota bacterium | reverse complement strand
TTTCATCAATATAGTTTCTTATACAAATCCAAATTTTACAGGTGAATTATCGATAAAGATAATTTATAGTACGATTTCCTTGTTACTATTGATCTTCGATTATGCAAGTATATTATTTCCTAAACGATTGTATAAAAAAGACTTTTCACAGTATACGACCTATGTCAAAATATCCTTATATCTAGGGGTTATCGTCATTCCGTTGATTAGCTTGTATTATAGTTAAATAAATTAAGTTATTAAACAATTATAGGGCAATTGCCCTTTTTTTTATCAAAACTCACGTATCCCTTAAGCAAATCAGTTTGATATTCAAAATAATTATGTTTAAATCAAGATAAGATTTGAGAATTGAAAGACATTTGAAAAAAAGGGAGAAATTTATGTTAAAAAACAGGTTATTATCACTTCTGATGTCAGTCCTGATAGTATTCTTTTTGGTCGCTTGTTCACCAGGCGATGAATTAGATGTCGACGCTCTACTTTTGGAAGCAGAGCAGCAAGTAGAATTAGCAGGAACGGTCACTTCAAATATTACACTACCTACAACTGTTGTTGTTGAAGAGTTAACTATTAATGTTACATGGTCATCAAGTAATACTGCAGTTATTTCTAACACAGGTGTAGTTACAAGACCATCAGCTTCAACAGGAAACGTCAGTGTTACACTTACTGCAACATTTACGTATCTAGAGGAGGAAAAGGTTGGAACCTTTGTAGTGGTTGTTGAAGCACTACCTGCAGTAGCTGCAACTGTAACATTCAATTCGAATGAAGGTAGTTCAGTTACAGCAATTTCGACAACTCAGGGGTCACTCATTACAGCACCAACTCCACCAACCAAAGCAAATCATACCTTTGGTGGTTGGTATAAGGAAGCTGCACTCACGAATGTTTGGAATTTTGCTACTGATGTGGTAAATGCTAATCTCACACTTTATGCAAAATGGGTAGAAAATGAATCTGCTGAAGTAACATTTAATAAAGGTAATGGAGAAGACAATGTTGTTGTTTCAGTCTACACAGGACAAAAAGTGACAGCAATAGAAGATCCTTCAACACCAGGATATACATTTAGTTATTGGTCAAAAGCAGATTTTGAAGAATGGGATTTTGATGTCGATTTAGTAACTGAAGATATAATGCTTTATGCATTTTATGAAATCATCACTTATTCAATTACTTATATCATTCCAGAAGGTGCTGAATTATCAAGCGGAACTACATCCTTTGATGTTATAACTCCAGTGACCAATTTTGGTAATGCATCACTTCTAAATCATGAATTCTTAGGATGGTTTACAGCTGCTACTGGTGGTACAAAGGTGACATCAATTGATGTTGGAACTATAGGTAATCAAACATTATATGCACAGTTTGAAGAAGATGAGAAATATATAGTCACATTCAATGATATGAATGGTGGTATCACAACTGAAAACTTATACTATGGATACGTTGATGAACCGACAGATCCAATTCGCTCTGGTTATTTATTCTTGGGCTGGTTTAAAGATATGGAAGGCCTAGATGCATACGATTTTGAATTTGATTTAGTGAGTCAAGATATCACACTATATGCAATGTGGGAAAAACTCGTTCCTGAAGGCATGACAGGTGTTTATACTGCAGAAGAGTTCTATCAAATGACACTCCATGCAGGAACAGATGCCTTCTTCCTAATGAATCCGATTGATTTCTCAGATTATACATGGGTTGCTCATAATAATGCATTCAAAGGTATCTTTGATGGAGATCATCAACTGATTAGCAATTTAACTATTGAATCAACAAACTCTGCAAACTATGGAGGTATATTCCCACGTGCGAATGGAGCAACCATTCAAAATATGATGGTTGAAAACCTTGAAGTCGATGTCTTGGCAAGAGCTGGTGGTTTAATTGGACGTGTAGAAAATGGCAAAGTCACGCTCCAAGATATTTCAATTCATAAAGCACACGTTAAGGGAACAGCAAACGAAGGAGTTGCATTATTGATTGGACAAGCATCATTTGAAGTAGAAATTCATAATGTCTCGATATCAGGATCTACTGCATTTTCAACCAATAAGTACGCTTCACTTTTCATAGGTCGTGCGGATGTAGTTGTTACTGCAAATGATATCTTTATAAGAGATTCTGTTGCAGAAATTACAGCTACAAATACAGATGCTAGTGCTAGTGGTATTGTAGCTTATACAAATGCTGACGCTGCACATGTAACAGTCAATCGATTGGTTATTGTGGATAGTTATCTACATGGTAAATATTCTGGTGCAATCGTCGGTTACTTGAACCGTGGAACTGTAACAGTCAATCATGCTTTCATAGAAGCAACTTTCACTTATTTTGATGCACCAAACAGTGGTTTGGTTTCTAGAGTGAATACAACAGGAGTCGCACCAACATTTACGAATCTATTTGTTGATTTAAACTTTGAAACTCCTACACATGCTCAAGTTGTAGCATCTTCATTAGCAATTCATCAAGAGCTAGATACACTTGATCTACAGTTTTGGTTAGATCATCTATCTGCATTTACATCAAGTTCATTATGGGCTTCAAACGTCCATTATTATAAGCTCCTTAACGACAATTCACAAATGATAGATAAATTTGAAGTCTCATTCAATGTGGATGGAGGAACTCCTATTCCTTCCTATGAAGTACTTACAGGAAGTAAAGCATTTGTACCACTTTCGACTACAAAAGCAGAACACATCTTTGATGGTTTTTATAAAGATGCATTACTTACAACACCATTTGACTTGAATACAGAAATGATCACTTCGGATACAACTATTTATGTGAAATGGATAGAAATGGATAAGTTCGATGTCACATTCAATAGTAATGGTGGAACCAGTGTTCTCCCATTACTCAATGTATTAGATAGTTCACTGATTCTTGAACCAGCAGCACCAACTCGTTTGGGGTATACATTTGCAGGTTGGTACAAGGATATGGAATTGACTGATGATTTCGCATTTACTACGGACATGATTCTTGAAGATATGATGCTATATGCAAAATGGGAAGTTATAGAATATACAATTAGCTATCACCTCAATGGTGGAGAAGCAATCAATCCATTAACATATACCATTGAAACACCGACATTTGCATTAACTGCAGCAACCAAATTGGGTTATACGTTCACAAGCTGGACAAATGCAGAAGTTGCTGGAGTAGTAACTACAGAAGTTCTTTTAGGTACAACAGGAAACCTTGATTTCTATGCACAGTATGTTGCTATGACATATAGTATTAGCTATATGCTTGATGGCGGAACACTTGATGCGCCAAATCCAACTACCTATCAAATCACATCTGAAACTCTGATTTTAAATAATGCATCGAAAGATGGATATGATTTTGATGGTTGGTATGATGCAGAAGTTGACGGAATGCTTTACACAGAAATAGTAACAGGATCAACAGGTAATATCACACTTTATGCGAGATTCTATGAGTTAGTTAACCTAAACTTTTACGATGAGCAACCAGTAAATATTACGAATATTCAATCGAATACAATGTATCCAAATACAATGTTTGCTTTATCAGATCAACATGAACTATTCGTGATGGGAAATAACGATAATGGTTTAGTAGGTGATGGAACCAACATTAGTAAGGAGTATTGGGTAAATGCTACTGGATTCTTTGGACTTATGGAAGATGAACTTATCTTAAGTGTTCAATTAACGGATTACATGGCAATTGCTCACACTTCAGAAAATAGAATATTTATTTGGGGATTATTCAATGTAGATGAAGATATGGATGTTTATTCTAATGAACCACTAGATATCACACAATATTTTGATTTCACCCTCGGAACTCCACAAGCTTTATACAATTTCGGAAGATTCTTTATAGTAGAAACTACAGATTCAAGAATACTTGTTTATGAAAACATGGTAGTAACAGATATCACTCCAGTATTAGGTGTTGGAGAGGTTCTAGAATGGGCACCTAACTATGGATTTACAGATATACCTTATTCAACAGTGATATATACAGGCTCGCGTGTTTTGATGTTGAATCCATATGACCTATCCATGTTCTATGATGTAACTATGGATTTAAATCTACCAGTTGAAGAAGACATTTATGCAGTGTTATCTCAAGAGTTTGCAGTACATGTTTTGACTGAGTCTAAGTATAATTTTGCGACATTTACAGGTGATGAAATGAATCCTGTGATGGCTTTAAATATTGATTTAACAATTAGCTTTAATCCATTAGAATCAATTACTATGCATTTTGGAGCTGGTGGATTTGTAACATCAGAAGGAAGATTATTAGTTCCTATGTACATCGTTGAAGATGAAGAATCCGAGATGCCAAACAGCGTAATTTATCATGATGTCACTGCTGACTTGATGCTAGAAGTTTCAGAGACTATCGTAGGAACCTTCGATCCATTCTTTGTAATGACTTCTCTAGATAGAATATTAATGATTCAAATCGAGAATAACTTCACAGATAATCCATTATCAGTACCAGCATTAACTGTTGTTGATATGGAGCTAGAACAAGTGCTTGAAATGGATGAATACTTTATGGATATGATTTTTGTTGGATATGAGTTGTTCATTAAGACCAATAAAGGTATGTTTAGTTTGATATTTGGACAGGAGACATTGGAATTAGAAGCTTTATCCATTACAACATTAGGTCTTGTCTATAGTGATATATATTCAGTCAATGAATTGGATAACCTATATCAACCTATGGATAGAATGTATGAGGATTTTGCTATGTGGTATATCGATCCTGAATTAACCACACCATTATCAATCATGAATGTCCATGACGAAATGAATCTCTATGCAGGATGGGAAAGAACACATTATTTTATCGAATTCCAATTTTATGTACCATTTAGTCTACCAAAAATGGCTGTAGAGATTGGTCAAGCACCGATTGCTCCAGCAGATCCAATGGTTGATCATCAAATATTCAACGGTTGGTACTACTATGATGAGGATGATATGTATCAATCCTATGACTTTAGCTATGCAATTGATCATGATGTAGTGATGTATTCAAACTTTTCATCCGTACAATACGATGTGACATTCCAATTTGAAACCGAAGATCCAATCGTTGTTCAAGCATTTGCTTATACATACTATGGAGATTTATCCATTGAAGTGCCTGCAGGATATGAAGTGGTTGCAGTTTATTTGGATGAAGATATGCTCATTCCGTTTGATCCTGATTTACAAGTCTTAGGTAATATAACATTGTATGTAGCTATTGATCAAATGATTATTAATATCTATTACTATCACGATACAGAAGATGTAGTATTTGAAAATATATTTGCTACTGATTTGGCATCCTATGGATTTACAAATGATGGTAGAGTATTTGCTTGGGGATCCAATAATTATGGTGGTCTTGGTATTGGTATGCTACATATAAATCAAATCAATACACCTTTTGACATTACTCCTTTGCTCAATTTGTCAATAGGAGAAGAAATAACTCAAACATACGCTTACTATTCAACTAAGGTATTTATTACAAGCTTAGGGCGTGTGCTTGCTTGGGGTTACCCAGATCCAGATTACAACTACTATGATGCTCCACAAGATATAACTTCAAAATTTAATTTCCAAATGGGAGAAGAAGCTGTTGATGTCTATCTATTGTATAATTCCCTATATCTATTTACTGATTTTGGTTCAGTATATATATTTGATTTTGTTGAAGATTCAATGTATAACTTCACAACAACTCTAGACTTCTTAGACGTTTTATATTTAGATCAGTTTAATTTTGAGTTAAACAACATTGTTATCATCATACCTTCAGGTGCATATCAATTGAGTTCTTCAGTTTCTGGAGATGCTGCAGTTGAAACCGAGTTCAATATGATGTTTACAGATGAAATTTTCAAGGTTACAACAAACTTCCAAGCTTATAATCAGTTCTTTGTTTATACAAGAGAAGGAAGAGTTTATATCTATAATCATAACGATATGACATTTGTTGAAAGCTTTGATTTATCACTTAATGAATTTGAAACATTAGATGAAGTATTTGAATACAATTGGGATTTGAATTTATACTACACATCAGCTGGTCGTTTATATAAACATCTTGGTGAGGGTGTAACTACAGAATTTGATTTAAGTGAATTAGCAGTTGGCGAAAAGCTAGTTGAAGTTATGTATGGAAGTGGTTTCTATACAAGTTATGGTAATGCTGCATACATGGATACAACAAATCTTGAAATCTCGTTTATGAATCCAATGTTTGTACTTGGTTTAGAGACTGTAATTTACTATCAAAGTGTTGATTTCAATCTTGTTGCATATACATCAGCTAACACTTATGTAACAAGTGTTGATCCAGTGATGGAGTTTAAAAAGACTGTAGGTATTGATCTGATGGTTGAACAATATTTATTTGGTGATCCATTTATGCTCGCAGTACCAACTCCTAAAATGGGATATGATTTTGTTGGGTGGGTTGATGATTATCAAAATCCATATCTAGATACTCCAACCAATGATGTCATGCTTTATGCAAGTTGGTCTGAGACCATAGAATAAGAAATATTTAGCATAAGCAAAAAAGGGTGAAGTTTTATATTCACCCTTTTTGATTTAACAATATTATTTAGCTGCTATTTTTACAATCTCAATTAAGACCTGTACTGCTTTTCTCATTTGATGGATAGAACAGAATTCTAAGCGACCATGGAATTGATATCCACCAGTTCCTATATTTGGACAAATCAAGCCTTCATATGTCAATCTTGCTCCATCTGTACCACCTCGAATTGCTTTCGTAAATGGAGTTAATCCTACGTTTTTAACTGCAGTTAATGCAAGTTCAACAACATGCATATGATCTTTAATCACTTCATACATATTGAAATAACTGTCTGTAATGCTCAACTCAACACAAGTGTATCCATATTTTTCATTCATGAATAAAGCGATTTTTTCAAATTCGCTTTTTTGTGATTTAAATAGCTTCATATCATGATTTCTGATGATGTAATTGGCATGTGCCTTTTCGACTTCACCCTTCAAACCAGTTATATGATTAAATCCTTCATATTTTTCAGTAATTGCAGGATTTAAGAATGGAGGAAGCATCGAATGGAATTCAAATGCAAGGTGCAATGCATTGATCATTTTATTTTTTGCTGATCCAGGATGGATACTTTTACCGATAAAATCTATCTTTGCAGTTGCAGCATTAAAGTTTTCGTATTCAATACCACCGACTTCATCACCATCAGCTGTGTATGCGAAATCAGCTTTGAACCAATCATAATTGAAATGATCTGCTCCCTCACCAATTTCTTCATCTGGTGTAAAGCAGATATAGATATCACCATGTTTTTCATTTGGATTTGCTACAAAGTATTCAACAAGCTCCATAATCTCAGCAACACCGCATTTATCGTCTGCACCAAGAAGTGTATTTCCATCGGTTACGATGATATCATCCCCGATGACTCTAGATAAGCTTGGATATTTACTAGGCTCCATCGATAGTTTATCATTGAGTTGAATGATAGAACCATCATAATTTTTTATTATTCTTGGATTGACATCCTTACCAGGAGCGTCAGGAGAAGTGTCCACGTGTGCGACAAAACCTATCGCAGGCGCGCCTTCTATATTCTTATTGATTTTTGTGTAAACATATCCAAAATCATCAAGAAATGCATCTAGCCCTAAATCATTCAATTCTTTAACCAATATTTTACTTAAATTCTTTTGTTTTTCTGTTGATGGATGGGTTCCAGTTTCATGATCTGACTGTGTATCCACCTTCACATAACGTAAAAATCTTTCAATTAAACGATCCATAATTTGATAACCTTCCTTTTCTAAGTCATATTATAACGCAAAAATCGCATAAAATACAGTAAAACATTGAAAAAATTAAGCACGAAATTAATTTTTTTAATATTTTATGATAAAAAGTGTTGACAAATCAATTGGAAATGAATATAATTAAGGTATCAATTAAAAAAATTAACAAAGGTGTGGTGAAATTGACAAAAAATGAAGTACTCGTTCAATTGAGTAAAAAAGAGATCAGTAAGAAAGAAGCTTACAAGTTACTCTACAGCGAACCAAAAGTTAGAAAACCTAGACGTGCACATTTTCTGAAGGTCAAAGTCAGAGTTCCAGATGAAGGACCAGCAAATTTCTTCTTAGGTCTCATCCTATTCTTCCCCATTCCGATGTTTATTGTAAGAATGATCATGAGAAGATTTATGAAAGAGGAAGTTACCGAACAGTTTCAAATGAGTAAAAGTGAATTGATTCGATTGGTATCCATTCGAGGAGTTAAGATTAAAGTAAATACCCACACCAATGAAAAAATTTATGTGAGAACATACTAAAAGGAGAATTAGAATATGAAAGAAAAAAACAAAGTAAACCCAGTATTATCAACTTGTCCTGTTTGTAAAAGTGAATTAAGAGTTGCTAGATTACATTGTGACCAGTGTGAAACGACCATCGAGGGGTCCTTCACATTATCAAAGTTCAATTATCTAGAAACTGAAAAACTATATTTTATTGAAATTTTCATTAAGAATAGAGGAAACATTAAGCAAATTGAAAAAGAGCTTAATATTAGTTATCCAACTGTTAAGAAGATGCTAGATGAAGTGATTGTTGGTCTAGGATATTCAGTTGAAGATGATGATACAGTATTTGTTAAAGAAAAAGAAGAGCCTAAAAATGCTTTAAAGCAAAGCATTCTAGATAAGATCGAAAAGGGAGAAATGACAGTTCAAGCTGCATTAGAACTCCTGAATAAGAAATCAAGTAAATAAAACTAAAAAAGGAAAGGTGAACGTACATGTCAAAAGAACAATTAAGAGAAGAAAGAATGAAAATATTAGAATTGCTATCTAAAGGAGTAATCTCAGCAGATGAAGCTGAAAAGCTACTTGGAGCAATGAATGCACCAGAAATGAATTTTGGTGAACAAATTGTGGTCCCAGGAGTACCAAATAAAAAAGCTCCATTTAGAATGCTAAGAATCTATGTGGACTCAAAAGACGGAGATGTTGTCAAAATCCAAATTCCAATCGAATTTGCTAAATTACTCAAAACTGGTAAGTTTAATGTCAATTTGCAACAATCAGACATTGATATTGATGCTATACTAGATATGATTAATCAAGGATTTGTTGGAGAACTCGTTAATGTTGAATCTGCAGATGGCGACATCGTTAAGATTGTTGTTGAATAAGTCAATTTGAAATAATTGAATATGAATTAACAATAAGACGGATCCCCGTCTTATTGTCATGTATAAGATTATGCAGCTATGTATAATACACATCAAGAAGGAGAAACATCATGTTATTCGGAAAGCACTTTAGAAAGTACTATTTAAAATATGGACTGTTCTTTTTAGTTGGAGCAGTTGTTTTAATATTTGTAGACTGGATACAACTTGATATTCCAATGCTTGTCGGAAGAATTATTGATACCCTTAAATCAGGAAGTGCAAGCAATGAGTCTATTGAAGCAGCTATAATCAGAATTGCTATATTAGCAGCTTTGATTACAGTAGGTAGATTTTTATGGAGATACACCATTTTTGGAGCTTCTAGAAGAATAGAATACCATTTAAGAAATGAAATGTTTGGACAGGCAACCAAATTATCTCAAAGCTTTTACAGTCAAGAAAAGGTTGGGGGATTAATGACCCACTTTATCAATGATTTAGAAGCAGTTCGTATGTCATTTGGTCCAGGGATATTGATGCTAGTTGATGGTTTAACTTTAGGTGGTTTTGCTTTATATAGAATGGCAAATTTAAACGCTAGACTGACATTTTATGCAGCAATCCCTATGGTATTATTAACAATCATATTAGTATTTATTAGAAAGGTTATTTCTAAAAAGTTTAAGGAACGTCAACAAGCGTTTGAGAATTTAAGTGATTTCACTCAAGAAAACTTTTCAGGGATTACAGTGATTAAAGCATTTGTTAGAGAATTAAAAGAAGCTATGTTTTTCAACAAGAAGAATATGGAGCTTTATGATAAAAATCTTAAGTTTATAAAATATATCATCATTATCAATATTGCAGTAGGTATTGCACTGAATGTTGTCATCTTATCTATCTTATTATTTGGTAGTTATTTGGTCATCTATGGTGGAGCTAACGGCTTTACTGCAGGACAATTAACAGAATATTTAAGTTATTTCTTTGCACTCATTTGGCCAACGATGGCAATCTCACAATTTATTCAAATTCAAAGTCAAGCTAAGGGTAGTGCTGAACGTATCGGTAAATTCTTAGATAGAGAAATTGAAATCAAGGATAGTGAAGAAGCAATCGTTAAAGACGATTTAAAGGGTTCAATCCGAGTAAAAAATCTAACATTTCAATATCCTGATGGAGCTTCACCTGTATTAAATAATGTTACATTCGAGATTAAACAAGGTGAAATGGTTGGGGTTCTAGGTAGAACTGGAAGTGGAAAGAGTAGCTTAGTTGACTTACTGCTTCGCATCTATAACTTAGATAAAGATCAAGTCTATATTGATGGTATTGATATCATGGATTTATCTATTTCATCGGTTAGAAATGCGATTGGCTATGTTCCTCAAGATAACTTTTTATTCTCTGATACCATCACGAATAATATAGGTTTTGCCTTAGAAAATCCTTCAGAAGATATGGTCGTTGAATCTGCGAAGCTTTCTGATGTATATGAAAATATTATTGAATTTAGAGATGGCTTTGAAACCATGCTTGGAGAACGTGGTGTTACCGTTTCAGGCGGACAAAAACAAAGAATATCGATTGCAAGAGCTTTAGCTAAAAATCCAGAAGTATTAATTCTTGATGACTCAGTTTCAGCAGTCGATACCAAAACTGAAGAAGCAATTATAAAAAATCTTCATAGAATCAGAAAAGGTAAAACAACTATCTTTATTGCACATAGAATATCAACAGTCAAAAAGATGGATAAAATCATTCTTTTAGATCAAGGTTCAGTCGTAGCGATTGGTAACCACCAGCAATTGATGAAGACATCAGAGCTATATCAAGACATGGTGAAGCGTCAAACATTAGAAAACTTAGTTCAAGGAGGTGTGCAGCATGAAGGACTTTAAAGACAACACCCGTGAACGTAGTGATAAAGAGGTATTGAGACGTCTTGTAAGCTATATGAAGCCTTACTGGAAGGAATTTGTTGTTATCTCACTACTTTTAATTGTTTCATTAGCCATTCAGTTATTACCTCCATTTTTAATAGGGAGAACTGTAGATACTGTTAGTGATCCAATACTTTCAAGAGCGGAAAAAATAGAGTATATGATTATTTTAAGCATATTCTTTATTGTTGCACTAGCTATAGGTAATTTTATTCAATATATTCAAAATATCATGCTTCAAAAGGTAGGACAAAAGACAGTTGTTACCTTAAGAAATGAAGTCTTCAATCATATTGAGAATTTATCGATAGGACAAATCAATCAAGTACCTGTAGGTAAACTAGTGACTAGAGTAACCAATGATACCAATACCATTAGTGATATGTATACCAATGTAGCAATCAATTTGGTTAGAAACCTATTGTATCTAGTCGCTGTCCTTGTCGTACTTCTGATTATTAGTGTTAAAATCACTTTATTTTTGATGCTCGTCATCCCAGTATTATTATTCGCAACCTATTTATTTAGAAAGTTTTCTAGAGCATCCTACAGAAGAGTTCGTGCAAACGTCTCTGAAGTGAACGCATTTCTATCTGAAAACCTATCAGGCATGAAAGTCACTCAAATTTTTAACCAAGAAACAAAGAAGAGAAGAGAGTTTAAAGGTCATAGCTTAAAGCTTAGAAATAGTTATCTTCAAGAAATCTTAGTTTTCGGAATTTATAGACCAATTGTTTATGCACTATCGATGGTTGGTGCTGTGATTGCGCTATACCTAGGGTATCAAGAGGTGATGGCAGGTATTTTAACAGCAGGTATCTTATTTACCTATTATACTTATGTTGGAGATTTCTTTGAACCAGTTCAGCAGCTAGCTGAACAATTCAACACCCTGCAAAATGCCTTTGCAAGTGCTGAAAAAGTATTTGACGTGCTCGATACAAAACCTGATATTATTGATCAAGAAGATGCCATTGAGTTAGAAAAATTCAGCGGATCAATTGAGTTTAAAGATGTCTGGTTCTCCTACCTACCAGATGAATGGGTCTTAAGAGGAGTATCCTTTAAGGTTAATCCTGGTGATACTGTCGCTTTTGTAGGTGCAACTGGTTCAGGAAAAACAACAATTTTAGGATTAATCGTAAGAAATTATGAAATTCAAAGGGGTCAGATATTAATCGATGGTATAGATATTCACAAGATTAAGCGCTCTAGTTTAAGACGTCACATCGGGCAAATGCTTCAAGATGTATTCCTATTTAGTGGAACCATTGAAGAAAATATTACACTGCGTGATGAAAATATCACGAAAGATGAAGTGATTCATGCATCAGAGTATGTTGGAGCAAATACATTTATTGACAAATTACCAGAAGGCTACAACCACGTTGTTTTAGAACGAGGAAATAACTTTTCTAGTGGACAACGACAACTGATCTCATTTGCTAGAGCACTCGTATATAAGCCAAGCTTAATGATCTTAGATGAAGCAACAGCGAATATCGATAGTGAAACTGAAGAATTGATTCAAGAATCCTTAGAGAAAATGATGAATATTTCAACGATGCTCATCGTTGCTCATCGTCTCTCAACCATTCAGCATGCAGATAAGATTATCGTGATGCAAAAAGGTGAAATTAAGGAAAGTGGAAGTCATCAAGAGCTACTCAGAGAAAAGGGATTGTATTACAATCTTTATCAGCTTCAATATGATGAAAAGGAAACAAGTACTTAGAAATTTGAATAAAGATGTAAGGAGATACTTTGTTATCTCCTTTTAATCATTTGATATAATCGTAAAAATCACTTACAATAGATATGAGAAATGAGGTATTCCTATGCTAGAAAAAGAAATATTACAAAGACTTTTAAATGAAGCGTTGACTACTGGTGCAGATTTTGCAGAGATATTTTTAGAAGATTCAAAATCATCATTGATTCGAGTGATGAATGGTGAAGTTATTTCTATTGATCAAGGAAATGTTTATGGTGCTGGGATTCGTCTTATTTTAGGTGTTGATGAGGTCTATGGTTATACCAATCAAATATCAGAAGATGCTATACTCAAAATCATAAAAAACTTAAGAGCATCCTTTAAGTCAAAACCAATCCAGGCTACACCATTAAAAGATAAGAAACCATTCCAGTACTTGATTCAAAAACCAATGTATTCAGTACCTGTCAAGGTAAAAACAGATCAACTTCAAGAATTATCTAAAATAATGAGTCAACACGATTCAAGAATTGTTCAATCGGTTGCTGCATTAATCGAAAATGAACAAAAAGTATTAATCGCGAATAGCGATGGTATTCATCAAGATGATATAAGAACCTATACAAGGTTATCCTTAATGTCAGCAGCAGAAGAAAATGGTTTAATGCAGCAGGCCTATGAAGGTCCAGGACGTCACATGGGATATGAATTATTTGATGCAATCGATGCCAAAAAAATGGCTATCGAAGTCGCAACTTCTGCGATCAATCTACTTTCAGCAAAAGAAATGACTCCACAGGTCATGCCAGTGGTTATTCATAACGGCTTTGGTGGTGTTATTTTCCATGAGGCATGCGGGCATCCTCTAGAAGCAACTGCTGTTGCAAAGGGTTTATCTCCTTTCGCGAATAAGCTTGGTCAAAGAATTGGTAGTGATAAAGTCACTGCCTATGATGAAGGAGACTTATTTGGAGAATGGGGCAGCTTGAATTATGATGATGAAGGAAAACCTACTCAAAAAAATCTTTTAATTGAAAATGGAATTTTAAAGGGGTATTTAATTGATTATCGAAATGCAAGAAAGATGAAAATGGACCCCACAGGATCAGGAAGAAGACAATCTTATAAGTATTCTCCAACATCTAGAATGAATTCAACTTATATCGCGAAGGGTACAGATAAGTTTGAAGATATTATTAAGGATACAAAATATGGACTATTCGCGAAAAAACTAGGAGGAGGTACGGTTGTACCTGCTACTGGTGAGTTCAATTTTGCTGTTCAAGAGGGTTATATGATAGATGACGGGAAGCTAACAACACCTGTCAGAGGTGCAATGCTTATCGGTCATGGAAAAGATATTTTATTTAAAATTGATAGAGTATCCGATAATTTAACATTTGGTCAAGGTATGTGTGGATCTATTTCTGGAAGTATTCCTGTCGATGTTGGACAACCCACGATTAGAGTATCGGAAATGACTGTCGGTGGTTCAGGAGGTAAACATAATGTTTAAAAAATGGATTGCATTAGGATTATCAAAAGGAATCACTGATTTAGAAATATTTGCAGTTCAAAGTCAGAGCTTAAAGCTTTCGGTATATCAAGGGAAGCTAGACCAACACGTCCAAAGTAATGTTGAATCAGCTACGATTAGAGGAATCTATGACAATAAACTTTCAACAGTTCGCTTTGAAAACTTATCAGATGAAAATGCAGACATGATGCTCACTCAGTTAATTGAGAATGCAAAAGCATTAACAGTAGTTGAACCAGCCATCATCTATGAAGGGTCTAAAGAATATCCAGTCGTAAAGGATGAATTGTTCGATTTTTCGGCTGTTGACGTTACCAAAAAAATCCAGTTGTTACTGGACTTAGAAAAAATGATTTTAGAAAACAAACTTACTAGTCAAGTTCAAACATCACTCTATCAAGAAGTCGATACAAAAACGACCCTAGTGAATTCAAAGGGATTAAATTTAACAAGACGAAACAGATTTGCATATGCTTACGCAATTGCGATCTTTGGTAAGGATGATGATATTGTTACTTCATATGATGTGAAGCTTGCTAAATCGTTTCATGAGTTCGATGCAAATGAAATGGCAGAAACAACAATTCAAAAAGGAATTCAAAAATTAGGTGGAACATCAATTCCATCTGGAGAGTATCCTGTTGTATTTTCTAATGAAATGTTTTCAGATATGATAGAAGTTTTTCAAACTATTTTCTCAGGCGAAGCTGCCTACCGTAAGTTAACTCAACTTAAAGATAAGGTCAATCAACAAATCGCTGGAAAGGAAATCAATATCATTGATGACCCACTATCAGATCTAGCATATTTTAAGAATCCATTCGATGATGAAGGAGTTGCATGTAAAAAGAGATATGTGGTTGAAAATGGCGTCTTTAAAGGATTTAATCACAATTTGAAAACTGCAAAAATATTTAATGAAGAGCCTACTGGTAACGGATTTGGTGGAGGGATTTCTTCCACAAATCTATATCTTGAACCGACTCAAATTGCATTCGATCAAATGATCACTCCTATTGAAAAAGGTGTTTATATCACATCCTTAATTGGCCTACATGCAGGAGTAAAAACTGTCTCTGGAGCATTCAATCTTCAAGCTTCAGGGTTAATGATTGAAAATGGAAAACTGACTCACGCTGTGAAAATGATTGTTGTATCAGGCAACTTTTTTGATATGCTGAATAGGGTTTCAGGAATCGCTTCCGATTTAAAATTCAACACTTCAGGGACAGGTAGTCCATCAGTGTTTATTGAATCGCTTGTTATAGGAGGAAAGTAAATGATGTTTGAAGCAAGCAAAAATCGTTATGAAAAAATGAAGTATCGTAGACTAGGAAATAGTGGACTAAAATTACCGGTATTATCTATGGGTCTATGGCAAAACTTTGGTGCAGATAATAACTATGAATTATGTAAAGAAATTATTCATGAAGCATTTAATCATGGAATCACTCATTTTGATTTAGCTAACAATTATGGTCCACCTCCAGGATATGCAGAAACTATGTTTGGTAATATCTTAAAAGATGGTTTAATGAAATATCGCGATGAATTAATTATTTCAACGAAAGCTGGATATTACATGTGGGAAGGTCCATATGGTGATCTAGGCTCTAGAAAATACTTGATGGCATCTATTGATCAATCTTTAGCAAGACTAGGAATTCCTTATGTCGATATCTTTTATCACCACCGCTTTGATTATGATACGGATCTAAGAGAAACAATGCTTGCTCTGCGAGATATTGTTTTGCAAAACAAAGCACTATATATAGGTTTATCGAATTATAATAGTGAGCAGTTAAAAAGAGCGAGTGAAATCTTAAGAGAGCTTAATGTTCCATTTGTCATCACTCAGCCATCTTATAGTATGCTAAATAAATGGATAGAAAAAGATAATTTATTAGAAACACAATTTAGTCTTGGTGGAGGAACCATTTGCTTTTCAGCACTTCAACAAGGCCTACTAACCAATAAATATATAACCGAAATTCCAAATGATTCAAGAGCAAAAAATCCAAACTCATTTTGGTTGAAAGAAAAAGACATTACTCCTGAATATAGAGAGAAAATGAAAAAGCTTGATGTTATCGCTAGAAATAGAAATCAGACGATTGCTCAGCTTGCTCTCGCGTGGACATTAAGAAATGAGAAGATGACATCAACACTGATCTCAACATCAAAAATTTCTCAACTCTATGAAAATCTAGAAACTCTAAACCATCTAGATTTCACTATCGATGAATTAATCGCAATTGAAGATGCATTAAAGTAGTGAATGAACTGACTCAGGTCAGTTTTTTTCTTTTTCTATTGACAATTCTATTTTTTCGTGCTAATCTTAAATTGGTTTTAAGGTATACCTGAAAACTAGAAAGAAAAAGGTGAACATAATGCTAACATGGTTTATGGGCTTAGAAGTTTGGGTACAAGCATTACTCGGAACATTATTTACTTGGGGATTAACTGCACTTGGTGCAAGTCTTGTCTTCTTTTTCAAAAACATTCATAGAGATATATTTAATTTGATGCTAGGTTTTGCATCAGGTGTTATGATTGCAGCAAGCTTTTGGAGTTTACTCGCTCCTGCCATCGATATGGCAGAAGAGCAAGGAGCAATTTCATGGCTTGTTGTTGCAGTAGGTTTTGCATTAGGTGGAATATTCTTATATATAGCAGATAAAACAGTACCACATATGCATTTTGGCTTCAATCATGATAAAGAAGGTCTACCTACCAAATTAAAAAGAAATATCTTATTGGTATTTTCAATTACATTACATAATATTCCTGAAGGCTTAGCAGTTGGTGTCGCCTTTGGAGCAATTCAGTATATTTCTGGTGATCCACTTGCAGCAACTCTATCTGCTATCGGTTTAGCAATAGGGATAGGTATTCAAAACTTTCCTGAAGGAGCAGCTGTTTCTATTCCGCTTCGACAAGAAGGTATGTCAAGAAAGAAAGCATTTATGTATGGACAAGCTTCTGGACTCGTAGAACCAATATCTGGGGTCTTAGGTGCTATTCTAGTAACCTATGTTAGTGTAATACTACCTTATGCATTAGCATTTGCAGCAGGAGCAATGATTTATGTTGTGGTTGAAGAACTTATTCCAGAAGCGCAGCAAAAACAAACACCAAAAGGTGCACACTATGCAGTACTTGGGGTAATGGTTGGTTTCATTATGATGATGATGTTAGACGTAGCGTTAGGCTAAAAAATCGAGGTGAGTTATTTTGAATAGGGCAGAAGAAGATTATATAAAAATGATTTATGAGTTAACCGTTGAAAAAGATCTTATCATGATCAAAACCAACGAACTATCAGAGCGCTTTGGTTTTTCGGATCAAAGTGTCAATGAAATGATTAAAAAGCTTGAAGTTAAACATTTAGTTTCATTTATTCCTTATAAAGGTGTTTCTTTAACGACTAAAGGAAAATCAGTAGCAATTCGTATGATACGTGCACATCGCATATGGGAAGTCTTTTTAACCCAAAAACTTGGGTTTTCCTGGGAAAGTGTTCATGAAGATGCTGAAATGCTTGAACATGCAACAAGTCCTCTAGTTTTAGAAAGTCTTTATAAATATCTAGGAAGTCCAAAATTTTGTCAGCATGGTAATCCGATTCCAGATTTAAAGGGGAAGATGGAAAAATCAGCGACTTTATCCTTGGATGAACTTGAAAAGGGAGATGTTTTTGAGATTACACGCGTTCTTGATTTAAAAGAACTACTGGTTTTCTTAAATGATAATGAAATCAAACTTTATGATCAATATGAAATCATTGAAAAAGATAGTTTTAATGGAGTGATCAAAATTAAAGATAAAGAAAAGACAAAGATTATCAGTATAAAAACTGCGAAAATGCTCTTTGGACATCGGGTTAACTCATAAACACCAACTGGTTTGGTGTTTTTTCTTAAAAAAAAGTTATTAAAAATCCGTGATAAAATAGAGAGGATAGAAAGGGGCGGTACTATGCTTAAAGAAATGGTTCAATATGCAAATGATGAAGTACTAAAAGAATACTTAAAGGATATTCATGCCCATGATATGTCTTTACTTTTTTTAGATTTGTCTAAAGAAGAAAGACATCGTGTTTATGCGTTACTAGATATTGAAAAATTAGCAGATCTTGTATCCTACTTGGATGCAGATGAAGCAGCTGATCTTATTGTCGAATTCGATTTAAATAGACAAAAAGAAATCGTTGAGATGATGGAGCCTGATGATGCTGTCGATATGATTCAAGAGCTTGAAGAAGATGAGCAAGAAGAACTTCTCGATCTTCTTGGAGAAGAATCTGAAATTGCTCAGCTGATTAGCTATGATGAGGACGAAACCGGTTCAGCAATGACAAACCTCTTTGTAGTTGTCTATCCGGATATGGATGTAAAAAAGGCAACCAAAAAGGTGATTGCAGAAGCAACTGATGTTGAATCGATCAATACAATTTTCGTAACAGATAGTGATGGCAAATATATAGGTGTAGTTCCATTAAGAAGATTATTAAAAGCAAAAACTCCCTTGAATATATCTGAAATCATTGAGGAATCTCCCTTTGCATATGATAAGGATCCCATAGAACTGACTGTTTCAGCAATTAGAAACTATGCAATCTATGAAATGCCTGTATTAAATGATAATCATCAATTGGTTGGAATGATCACTTTAGATGATGCATTAGATATTTATCAAGAGGAAGCTCAAGAAGACTTTGAAAAGTTAGCAGGTCTTCCTGAAACAGATGAAGAAAAAGGAGCAATCCAAACTGCTTTTCACAGACTTCCTTGGCTTTTATCTTTGCTTGCTTTATCATTTCCTTTAGCCTTAGTGACTAGAGAGTTTGAACATATATTAGCCTCAGTTGCTATTTTAATCATTTTCCAACCTCTCATTTTAGGTTCTGCAGGAAATGTAGCCACGCAAACATTAGCGGTAACCTTAAAAATGTTTTCTTCACATGAGAAAGGAATCCTAAAAAACTCTTATCGTGAGATTCTAACTGGTATAATGAGTGGTTTAGTCATCGGTGTAATCGCATTTTTAATCACACTTATATTCACTAACTTTATCACATCACCTACTCAAAACCCGATTGTTATTTCTTTAGTTGTTGGGATGTCTTTATGGTTTACTGTCATTTTTTCACCAATCATCGCGATTTTAATACCAGTAACCCTTAGATCTTTGAAAATGGACCCTGCAGTTGCATCTGGTCCATTTATCACGACTTTAATTGATGTTGCTGCACTTTTCATTTATTTTGGGTTAGCAACCTTGATGTTAGGAGGTATTTGAGATGATGAAGAAAATCAATTTCAAGCATACCGATGAGTCACTCAAGAAATTATTGAAATCAATATTTGCATATGACTTAGCTGTTTTATATCCTAATTTGGATAATGATGAGAAAAATAGATTACTTGATTTAGTTAGTTTGGATAAGTTAACTGATATTTTTGTTGAGCTTGATGTCGAAGATCAACTTGAACTATTACATCGTATCAGTATAACAAAAAGAAAATCATTACTTAAAAATTTAGAAACTGATGATTTGAAGGAGTTTATTGAAGATATTGAAGAAAGTGATCGACCTGAAATATTGAGTTTGTTATCACAAGTCAAGAGAAAAACGATTGCACTTTTAATGAATTATGATGAAGATCTAGCGGCATCTATCATGTCAACAGATTTTGTAACTATACCTAAAGATATATCAATCAAGGAAGCTACACACAATATCATTACTACTTCTAAGGAACAAGATTATATCGATTCTATCTTTGTTGTTGATGAAGAAAAACGATTGGTAGGTATACTTGACCTTCGAACACTCATTATGGCAAGAAATACATCCACAATTGAAGAAATCATGCTAGAGGATTTTCAATTTGTTTTCGAAGATCAATCCATTGAAAAAGCAATACAAACAGTCATGGATTATGACAGAAATTCAATACCTGTCTTAGATAAAGATGATCATATTATTGGTATTGTTACTGCGGATGACATCTTTGATGAAATCGTAGAATCCAGCGAAGATGATTATCAAAAGTTAGCTTTAATATCTGACCACGATCAAAGCTTGTCAGCCTTCAAACGTTCACAAAAGAGATTACCTTGGCTAATGATTGCAGTGGTGTTAAATTTAGTCATCGCTTCATTTCTTTCTATATTTGAAGCAACTTTAGCAGAAGTGACTGCACTTGTATTATTTCAACCCCTTATTTTAGGGATGGCAGGAAATATCGGAACACAATCACTAGCTGTAACGATCTTAGGCATTCATTTGAATGAGTTTGATGGAAAGAGTATTCCTAAAAAACATATTATCAAAGAAATATTTGTTGGGTTGACCAATAGCTTATTGCTAGCAACTGCATCATTTTTATTTGTTACTGCATTTCTAACCTTCTTACCATTGGTTGTTGACACTCAACTACCCATTGAAATCGCTACAGTTGTCTGGATTGCAGTTTTCACATCGATGTTTATTTCTGCATTAATGGGTGTTTTGGTACCTGTCATTTTGACGAAGATGAAACAAGATCCATCAGCAGCTGCTGGTCCAATTATGACGACGATTAATGACGTTGTAGCACTTGTAATCTATTTTGGAGTAGCAACCATTGCATTTTTATGAGACATTATGGGATTTCACAAGGTGAAGTCCCTTTTATGATATAATAATAGAAAAGATTTCATTAAGGAGAAAATATGGAAAACTATATTAAAGTGTATGAAGCAACAAGAAAAAAACTAAAAGCATACCAATATTTTGGATGGTTAATGAGCTGGGATCAGGAAACTGAAGCTCCAGAATTGTCAGTGGTTCATCGCACGAAGCAATATCAAGTTTTGGCAGAAGATATGTATATGCTCCAAGCGGACCCAAAGTATGTAGAAGCAATTGAAAAACTATATGAAATGAAAGATCAGCTAGATCCTGATTTTAGAGTTGAAATAAAAAACGAATATAAAGATTTAAGAATCGTTAAGAAGGTTCCTAAGGATGAGTTAATTGCTTATCAAGTCTTAACATCTCAAGCATCTCAAATCTGGGCAAAAGCTAAAAATGAAGATAATTTTGAAGCGTTTGCTCCAACATTAGAAAAAATAGTGGAATTCGGTAAGAAGTTTGTTAAATATCTTGAAACAGATGAATTAAAGGGATATGATATCTTACTCGATATGTTTGAAGAAGGTTTTGGTGTTAAAGAATATGATTTATTCTTCAACACGTTAAAAGAAGAATTGGTTCCTTTCGTATTAGAAGTGACCAAGACTAAAGAAAGATTTCCTAGAAAGCTAACGAAGTCAGTATGGCCAATTGATAAACAAAAAGAATTTTCTAATTATCTATTGGAAGTATTTGATTATGATAAAAAACGCGGTTTATTAAAAGAAAGTGCGCATCCATTTACATCTGGTGTTAGCACGTGTGATACTAGAATTACAACACATTATCATGAAGATAATCCAGTATCTGCAATATTCTCTACCATTCATGAAATGGGTCATGGTATTTATGAACTTCAATGTGATCCAAAATATGATGATACCTTCTTACATGGCGGAACATCCTTAGGTATCCATGAGTCACAATCCAGAATGGCTGAAAATATGCTTGGACGTTCACTAGCATTTTGGTCAGTTCATTATCCAAAGCTTGTAGAACTTTTCCCTAAGCAATTAAAAGATATTCCAGTTGAAATGTGGGTTAGATTTATCAATCAAGCAGAACGTTCATTGATTCGTATTGAAGCTGATGAACTTACATACTCACTCCACATTATGGTACGTTACGAAATTGAAAAACTACTGGTTAGCGGAAAACTTAAGGTAAAAGATCTACCTAAGAAGTGGAAGACACTTATGGGTCAATATGTAGGTGTTAGACCAAAAACAGATAAAGAAGGTGTCCTACAGGATATCCATTGGTCAGGTGGCATGATTGGGTATTTCCCAACCTATGCACTAGGCTCAGCTTACGCTGCTCAAATCTATGATTCAATGAATAAAGACTTCAATATCGAAGAGGCTTTAAGAAATAATGATATTAAAAAGATTAATGCTTGGAATAAAGAACATATTCATCAA
>JAHIRQ010000128.1 GCA_018818645.1 Bacillota bacterium | reverse complement strand
TTTTTTAACTGCTGACTCTAATACAAACTTATATGCTTTATTTAAGACGACATCGTTTTGTAATGCAGTTTCTGGGATGTATTTCTTGATTTCGTCAACTGGCATATTGTATTTGACTGCGAGTTCATCATATTTAGCAACTAATTCTTCTGGAGTTGCACTAAATCCTTCTGCTATAGCAATCGCTTCGATGACTAAAGTTGTTTTGACACGTTGTTCAGACTCAACCTTGATCTGAGCCTCGAATGTATCCTTATCAACTCCTGAAAGCTGTAAGAACATATCCATTTCAATTCCATATTGCTTCGCTTGTTGTTCGACTTGTTCTTTCGCATGCTTAATTTCTTCTTCAATCATTTCTTGTGGGATATCCATAGATGCGTTAGCAAGTACTTGTGTCATCACTTGTTCAGTAATGGACGCTTCAGCTTCACTCTTTTTCTTGTCTTCTAATTCTTTTTTCGTTGATACCTTTAATTCTTCAACAGTTGTTACGCCTTCTTTATTCAAAGACTTCACGAATTCATCGTTTAGCTCAACTGCAGACTTCGCTTTAACTTCATGAAGCTTAATCTTAAAGACAACTGGTTTACCAGCTAGGTTAGCAGCTTGGTATTGTTCAGGAAATGTAACGTTTAAATCCTTTTCATCACCGGATTTCAATCCGACCATTTGTTCCTCAAATCCAGGAATGAATTGGTTTGAACCAATTTCAAGTGAATGATTTTCAGCTTTTCCACCTTCGAAAGGTACTCCGTCTAGGAATCCTTCAAAATCAAAAATTGCTGTATCTCCAAGTTCAATTGGACCATCTTTTGGTGTCAATTCTGAACTAGTTGTTAATAGATTTTTAATTTCTGCATTGACTTCTGATGCTGTTACAGTTGTTTTAGGTGCTTTGACTTCTAATCCCTTATAAGCTCCTAAAGTCACTTCAGGCTTAACAGGTGCGATCAGTGATACTTCAAAGACTTCACCACGTTTGATCTTTGTGAAATCAACATCAACTTCTGGTTGACCTACGATTTCATAGTCAGGGTGGTTTTGTGCTTCATGATACTTATGGTGAAGCACATGATTGAGTGCATCTTCATAAAGTGATTCAACACCGAAGTTCTTTTCATACATGTTTCTTGGTACATGTCCTTTTCTAAATCCTTTGAGTTCTACATCCTTTTGAACGTGTTCAAAAGCATGGTCTAGACCGTGGTCAAATTCATGAGGTGTAACCTCGAATGTGAATTTAACGCGGTTGGTTGTTAGTTTTTCTACTTTCATTGTAATCTCCTTAAATTGGTAATATTAGGTTGATAGACCTCATTTATTATAACATAAAAAAATAATAGATAAAGTAAATTGGTTAAACATTGAACTTTTTGTAAAATTAAGTTAAAATGATATCAATGAAATGAGGTGCATCGTTTGTGATCACTATTAAAGAAGTCAAAAGTATTCGAGAAGGTATCTTGTTTACTGAATTTCCAAACAAAATGTATAAAAAAAATAAATATTTCGTACCAGCATTATCTCTTGATGAAAGAAACGTTTTCAATAAGAAGAAAAACCCGATGTTTGAATACTGTGATGCAGTGCGATACTTAGCGTATAAAGATGGTAAGTTAGTAGGTCGTATTGCAGGAATTATCAACCATAAATGGAATGAAGCATATCAAATTAAAAAAGCTAGATTTACAAGAATTGATATGATTGATGATCTTGAAGTAACAAAGGCCTTATTGGATCAAGTCACAGAGTGGGCAAAGAGCTATGGAATGGATACGTTGATTGGACCAATTGGTTTTTCCGATTTGGACCGTCAAGGCATGTTAGTTGAAGGCTTTGATCAACTCAATATGTTTATAACCATTTATAATCATCCTTATTATATGGAGCATCTTGAAAAATTAGGATTCGTTAAAGATGTCGATTGGACAGAAAAACAAATAATGTGGCCAACTGAAGTTCCAGATAAAGTGGTTCGTGGTGCTGAGGTAGCAAGAAAAAGATATGGTTATGAACTGATTAAGTGTAAGACAAAAAAGGAAGTATTTACCTATATTTATGATGCATTTGATATGTATAATGTAGCATTCAATGAATTATACGGCTTCTTTCCAATTTCGAAGAAGGGTATGAATTATTATATTAAGCAAATGATTACTCTTGTTCAACTAAACTATTTATGGTTTGTCTTAGATAAAGAGAAAAAAGTAGTTGGATTCACGGTCATCATGCCAAGCCTTGCAGAGCCGAATAAGAAAAGCAACGGCCATTTATTCCCATTTGGTATCTTTAGACTCTTAAAGGGTATGAAAAAATATGATGTGATTGATCTTTATTTCATCGCAATCGATCCCAAGCACCAGGGTCACGGAATCATCGCAATGATTTGGGAAGATGGAATCAAAGAAGGTATTAAAAATGGCGTGAAATACGCTGAAACAGGTCCTGAATTGGAATTGAATAACGCAATTCAAAATGGATGGAAAAACTTTGAATCCATTGAGCATAAGCGAAGACGTTGCTATACAAAGCCAATCTAAGTAAATAGTAAGTATGAAAAAATAAAAGACTTTTTAAAGTGAATTCTCACTAGAAAAGTCTTTTTTTAATATGGATTAAAAAGTACCAAATGATTGAAGAGGTTTCTTATTTTTTACGTCATCTTTTAAGTAAATGACGATCCCTGAGAATAATAATAGTGATATCGATACAAACATTTGAGTTTCGAAATAGACTAAGATATCATACTCGAATTTGGTTATGCTTTCTCTAGCAATTCTTCCGTGGCTTGTTACGACATATACACCTTCAACTATATCTGGTCCACCACCATAATACATGGGTAGAAAGAATCCAAAAACTACAACTCCTATAAATATGGCACTCGTCATATAAATATAGGTTTTTCCAGCTGTTGAAAATTTGTTTTTGATGTCCAATGAGAGGAAGGATAGAGGTTCTTTCATGAAAACCTGAAAGCCCTTGTTGGAAAACTGTTCGATAAAACCTATAATCCAAAAAATTATAAATCCAATTACAAAAATCACGGGACCAAGCTCTCTATACTCGCTTGTAAAACCGTTGATTACAAAAACGATGAGCTCCATCACATATAGAAATGAATAGAATACTATTCCGAAATCCTTCATGATAAACCTCCTTCATGAATAGTAAATCATGAATGCTTTTTAAAATTAGCTAATCGGTTTCACATTGAGTAAGATGACCAAAGATAGCGTAAATGCGAAAACAGAAAAGCAATGAAAAAGTAGAAAAACCATCCAATTACAACATCTCTTATCCCTTAACAAATCATAAACGGATAAGGAGATAGAAATAAGTATAAAAATAACAAACATAATGATTGGAAATAAAACACCCGAATGATATCGATCTCCAATTAAAATGATACTGATTACTACATATATAAGTGACAAAATGACATTTAAAATATTATACTTCTGTGACCTAATTCTATTGCTCATCAAAAATATCCCCCCATATTTTCTTATTCGATTTAATTCTATCATATCATTTTATTAAGATTTAACAATACTATTATATAAGTTTAGCCATTCATCTCTGATTAACTGGTGTCCTAATAATGTTGGATGCACACCATCATAAAGTAATTCAGTTTGATTTACATTCATACTTACCGTCTGAAATGCTTCATGTAAATGAATTAAAGGTAATTGATAATCTAAGGATATCTGATGACAAGTATTCATGATTAAATCAAATTCCTTGTTCCATGCTTTTTTATATGCACCAAAAGGTAGATAAAAAGGTGTCATTAAAATGATTTTTAGCTTGGGATTATTTTCTAAGCTGCTATCAATCAATTTTCTATAGGTTTCCTCAAATTTTTCAATTGAAAATCTCTTCCCATAGGCATGCTTATGCCAAACATCATTAATCCCAATGAAAATCGTTAAAATATCAGGATTTACTTGAATCGTATCCTTCTTCCATCTTTTCCATAGATCAGATACCCGGTTTCCACTAATCCCTTTATTGATAATTTCACATTCAGTTAATTCTTTTGAGACTAAATATACATATCCATCTCCAAGACCAGAGTTGGTATGAAGTCTATTGCAATCTGTAATGGAATCTCCTTGAAAAAGTATTTTAGGTTTCATTGTATTTACGAATATATATGTGTAGTCCTCAAATATACATTAGATTTCCTTCTTTTCAGATTTTTATAGACGGACTATTTTATAATCGAATCATCGTATAGGAATAAAAATGATTTGCTGTTTTGAAATAATTATCTATCAATTCAAAGATATTGTCAATATAGACTGACTAAATAATATGTAAATAAACCTAGATCTTTGATTCTTACAAAAAAAGTGGCTTATACCTTTATGGTATAATGAATACTGAGGTGTTTATATGAAAAAGTTTCATTTAACAAAGAATTATGCAATTATTAACTTTGACGCATCCATTTGTGACTCCGAAGTTAAAATCATTCAATCCAAGAGCTTTGAAGCGCTACTGGTTCAATATGTAAGAGTACTCAGAGAGAAAAAAGATCCAATCATACTATCCCTAAAGGGTATCAGAACATCCATGATGCTAGATACCTATAAACTCTTACTCATTTATGATTTTGAAACCATGAAGAGAAAAACAGATACATTAGATGCTCTACTCTCTAAACGAGATGAGTTTTATCGTTTTACGGAAATGTTTTATGATTACTGGAGAAAGCTAGAACGCTTTGGAATCATCCAAGGTAATAAGCAATATATCCAAGGAGCGAAGACTCACGACCTAATATCGGTTTCTGACGACTTTAATGAGCGTGTTCTATATCTCTATAGAACAATCGCTCAAAACCTCTTAGGGCACGATTTTAACGTCTTAAGACAGCTTCCAGCAGGTATCAATGCGAATTTAATGTTGGTCCCACATCGCTTTTCATTCCATAATGATTATTTATCCTTACAAAACTGTTCATTCATTACAGGATTACTCACGAGACCTCCTTTTATGATTTATTCGAATTCGAATACGAGAAAGGGTTTATTTAGAGAAATTGATCATAATCCTTTAAATGAAATCAATATCAACAAACTACATTACTTTGTTTATCCCATATGGGTAGGACCGCTACTGACATTTGTTTATATCCATAGAGACTTCCTACATCATGGCGTCGCTTTATCTAATTTATTTGAACCAGCTGCTTATCAGGATTTTAAGGACAAAAAACCTGATCTTCTCTATGTCTATGGACATAAAGAAGAAACCTATGATGGTTCATTTTATCATGATAAGATTAATGATTATTATATTGGCTTTGTAAGTCGTAACGAAAAAAATGATTATTTCGGATATTTAAAGAAGATGCTTTTGACATTACACAATGTTTATATGATTGATCATCAAAACCTGCCTATTCATGGAGCAATGGTCAATGTCATTTTAAAGAATGGTGAAGAAAAAAATATCGCAATCATTGGTGACTCTGGTGCAGGTAAATCTGAAACACTTGAAGCACTGAGAACCATAGGTAGTGATTATATCAAGCAAATGCGTGTCATCTTTGATGATATGGGAACCTTCTTCTTAAAAAATAAAAAGGTGTATGCACATGGCACAGAAATCGGTGCGTTTGTTCGACTTGATGATTTAGATGCAGGCTATGCATATCAAGAAATTGACAGAGCCATTTTCTTGAACCCGGATAAACTGAATGCGAGAGTCATCTTACCGATATCCTATTATAACTTCATCATGAAGGATCAAGAACTCGATTACTTATTCTACGCAAATAACTATAAGGATACCGATGAAGGATTAAGATTTTTAGAAAGTAAAGAGTTAGCCCTTGAAATATTTAGAAAAGGTGAACGTGTCGCGAAGGGAACCACAGCTGAAGTTGGTTTAGTCTCAAGCTTCTTCGCAAATCCATTTGGACCTGTTCAAAAGGAAAAGGAAACGAATCTAATCTTAGAAGACTTCTTTGAAATCCTTTATAAACAAAAAATTCCTGTCGGTGAAATTTATACAAGACTTGCTGTCGATGGTCATCATATGACAGGACCTAAGTATGCAGCTAAGAAATTATTAGAGTTACTAACAAAATAAAGAAAAAGGCGAAATTTTCGCCTTTTTCTATGTCCAAGATACAAT
>JAHIRQ010000127.1 GCA_018818645.1 Bacillota bacterium | reverse complement strand
TGAGGGAGCACTGTTAATACTAATATTTGCAGGAGCACATATTTTAGAAGAATATGCCGAAGCTAAAAGTCAAAAAGAAATTAAAAACTTACTTGACTTAAACCCAACTCAAGGTAGAAGAATTAATGCAGATGGCAGTATCACAATTGTTGATGTAGCCGATTTAGTTATAGGTGATATATTACAAGTGTTAAATGGTGATCAAGTAGCAACTGATGGAATTATCTTAACGGGAATTTCAAATATTGATGAATCAAGTATTACTGGTGAAAGTATTCCAAAAGAAAAAACAGTAGGTGATATTGTCTTTGGAAGTACAATTAACGGTAATGGTACATTTACAATGAAAGTTACTAAAGATAGTAAAGACACTGTTTTTGCTAAGATATTACAACTTGTTAGTGAAACTCAAACAAACGTTTCAAAAACAGCAGCATTGATTAAAAGAATTGAGCCAATCTATGTAACTATAGTGTTAATAATTGCACCATTATTTTATGTATTAGGTAGATTTGGATTTGGATGGGATCATTACCAAAGTTTTTATCGTGCTATGGTATTACTAATTGGAGCATCACCTTGTGCACTTGCAGCAACAGATATTCCAGCAACACTATCAGCCATTTCAAACTTAGCTAAAAATGGAATATTATTTAAAGGTGGTTCATACCTTTCAAACTTTGCAGATGTTAAAGCAATAGCATTTGACAAAACAGGAACACTTACTGAAGGTAAACCCGTAGTAACTGATAATTACTTTATCGACACATTATCAGAAGATAAAAAGAATGATTACCTTGCTATTATAGTTGCAATGGAAAAACACTCAAATCATCCTCTTGCAGATGCCATTATTAACAGATTTACAGAGGTGAAAGAAGTTGAGTTAGATGCAGAAAATATCATTGGTACCGGATTAATTACAAGTTATGGAAGCAATAAATATAAAATAGGTAAACCTAGTTCATATAAAAATGTATCAAAAGAAATATTTGAAGTAACTGAGAAGTTTGAAGATGAAGGTAAAACAGTTGTATATTTCAGTGAGAACGATTTAATAGTTGGATTGATTGCTATTCAAGACATTCCAAAAGAAACATCAATTAACGCAATTAAATATTTCAACGAACAAGGAATCCATACTGTAATGATTACGGGAGATGCAATAAAAACAGGAGAAGCAATAGGTAGACAACTTGGCATAACTCAAGTAATAGGTAATGTATTACCAGAAGATAAGTCAAATATCATTGCTGATTTAAAAGCTACTTACGGCGCAGTAGCAATGGTTGGTGATGGTGTAAATGATGCACCAGCACTAGCTCAAGCAGACATTGGAGTTGCAATGGGAAGTGGAACTGATATTGCAATTGATGCAGCAGATGCTGTATTAATGCAAAGTGATTTAGAAAAACTTAATTATACTCATAAAGTAGCAACCAAGTTAAGAAGAGTAGTCATTACAAACATTATTTTTGCTATGACTATCGTAGTGTTTTTACTAACTATGAACTTTATTGGTAAAATGGATATGCCAATTGCTGTAGTATTTCATGAAGGAAGTACAATAGTAGTAATATTAAGTGGGTTAAGATTACTTAGAACAATTAAGCCTAAAATTAAAAAGTAAATATTGAATATATACAGGAGATATCATAAAAAGATTTCTCCTGTTTTAATAAAAAAATGTCTTAAATTATTAAATATAAAACTTTAATAATTTAAGACATTAATCTTTTTAGTTATTTTGGGTTGGGTAACCTATTTTAATACAATTACGCACCTCTGATAGGATTTTACGCACCCTTGAGAAAATTTACGCACCCTTAGTCTGTTTTTACGCACCTCTAAATTACGGCTTAACTAAGAGGTTTTTTAATTCATGATTCCTGTCAATCAGTTTTGTCTACTTCTTCTCACTTTTATTTTTCTTGTCATTGTTGTTATTAATTGGTTGTTATCATAATTTAAATTATCATCTTAAACATGATTAATTAAAGTAGACTCCTCGATTAAATAATTTCCTTTATCTTCAATAGAGCAACCTAGTTCTTTTAAATCTTCCCCCCACTTTTTTCTTCGATCTATATGATTTCTTTGGGATGTCATAGACTCAAGTAAGACATATGAGCATACTTTTGAAAATTTATTATCTAAAAAGGTTAGCTTAAAACCCCTTTTTCTTGCAACCGTATAATTAACTCTTATAGTCATTAGTTTTGTATCTAATTCATACTTTTTTTCTTTTCCAAAAAGAGAATAAATAGAAATATGATTAGAGAAAATTTGTAACTTGCTATTTCTTAAAAATAATAGATAATATAAATTTAGAATTGCAAGAAGAAAGGGGATTATAGAACTAAGAATTTCTATATAATCCTCTTTAAACAGACCTTCAATAATCATTCCTAAAGATGTAATAATAAGCCCAACAAATGAAATACACAATACCCAAAAAAATACTTTTATAGTTTTATCTATTTTATATGGATAGTATTCAAATAAAATGTTTTCATCCATCTAATTATCCCCCTTAATATATCTTTTAATGAAATTATAACATATTTTATTACTTATAAAAAATAAAAAAAGCCTGATTAGTGCATCAGACCTATTCTAGTTAGATGTGTGATGCTACCTATTTTGATACAAATTAGCACCCCATGAATTTTTTTAGCACCATTAACAGAATTTTAGCACCCCTTAATGTATCAATATTATTGACTAATATCGTGCTATTTTCCCATATTTATTGTTTTGGAACTTGAATCTCATCGACCAACATATATACATCATCTATGATATCAAAGTAAAGATGTATTTCATATGTAAGATCATGATTTATTATTTTTACTATGAGTTCATTTCCATTGTATTCACTTTCTATTTGATCAATTATCGATGGATAAATCATTGAGTTCAATTCAGCAATTGGATTAGGAAATATATCTGATTTAATTTCGTAGACATCATAATAATAGTCCATCATACTTTGAGTTCTAACTAAAATAATATTAGATCCTTCTACTTCATATGCTTTACTTGCAAAACCAAAACCAATACCCAAAAATAGCAATAGTGCAAGACCAATACCAACAATGCCAGTGATTAAACTTATAACAAATTTTATGAGTGGCTTTATATTATAGTTCAAAAGAATTATACCGATTGTAATTAAATACAAGGCTATGATTGGGTAAATGAACCAATCCATCGAAAATACATAAGTAAATAAATAGACAAACTCTATCTCTTTTAATATAACTAAAACAAAAAACATATAAAGTAAAAATATGAAACTCGCTGCAATCATAATAATACTATTTCGATTTAATATACTACTTTTCATTATTTCCCCATTCCCCCTTAATTTTTTTGGTTAAATTTTTATGCAATACACTACAAAAACATCGTCATATAGACCGGCAAATAAATAACATCATCTTTTTGAGTCAAATCTTTTGTATGAATGATGTATTTTTTACCAAGCTTGTCCTTGAACTTAATACCAAACTTGTCTAATGATGACGTTGTATAGTTTTTTCCTGATTTAACTTCAACTGGTGATATCTTAGTCGGTTTAGATTTATCTACTATAAGAAAATCTATTTCCATCGTATTTGACCTGTCTTGATTATCTGCTCTTGAGTAAAAATATAATTTCTTATTTAAAGCTGTAAACATTTGCGCAACGATATTTTCAAATATCATGCCGTTGTTAACTTCAAGGCGATCTTGAATAATGGCTTTTGCTACTTCTTGATGCATGTCATCATTTTCACTGAATGCTTGGCTTAAGAGTAACCCAGTGTCTGCCATATACATTTTAAGTGTCAACCTGTCACGATTTAAAGATAATCCAAAATTAGGATCTGATGCATTAAAGCATACATTTGTAATCATCGCTTCATCCAACCATGTAAAAGCATCCTCATAATCTCTAAATCTCGCATCTTTCGATAATGAACTTAACATAAACTTCTTTTCGTGTTTTGATAATTGACTAGGAATCTCATCAAAAATACTGAGTACTTTATGTTCATATCCTTTAGCATATTTTGAAATGTCATTCTTATATAATTTTAGGATGTCTCTTTTAATTCGGTCAACTTTTGTATAATCATTAGTATTTAAGAATTCCATAACTGCTTGAGGCATACCACCAATTAACAAGTACTGTCTAAATAGTTTCATAATCGTTGAATGAATTTCAGCTAGAGGTTTTAAAGATTCAAAATGCTTTTTTATAAGAGGAATAACATCACCTCTACCAAGCGCTATACAAAATTCTTCGAAATCAAGGGGATACATTTTGATTGCTCTTTCTTCTGAAGGTATTAATATGCCTTCAACATTACGTTTGATGGATAATAACGAACCTGTCTCGATATAATCATAACGGTTGTCATTCACTAGATGTTTTATCAGTTGTCTTGCTTGAGGAAAAAGTTGCACTTCATCAAATACAATAAGTGACTGTCTTTCATAAAGTGTCGTCCCAGTGATTGATGTTAGGAAAAAGAAAAAATCATCTAAATTCGATGCGTATCTTTTGAAAAGCGATTTAATTTCATCACTAGCAATACTAAAATCAATCAGTATGTATGATTTGTATTCTTTTTTTGCGAAAGCTTCAACCACTGTGCTTTTTCCAACACGTCTTGCACCTTCGATGAGTAAAGCAGTTTTACCATTTTCATTTTTCCAGGAAAGCAGTTGCTTATATATTTTACGCTCTAACTTCATTAGGATCACCTCTTACAACTCTATTATACACGTTTTTTGATTTTTAAAACAATATATTTAACACGTTTTTTGATTTTTTAATGTTTTCTTATATCACTTTATTGAAAATTTACTTGTAGGTATCAATATATCTACTTCGAGTTAGCTACTCTCAACATTATATAATCGTGTCAATTGTTAGGTAATCGTATAAATGATTGAATTATCGTGTGAAGTGGTAGTTAGTCATTTATAATATAGAAGTATATTTACTTGATTTCACGATTAATTAATAGTCTAAAATTCTGAATATAGGAAAAAAATCTCCTTTCTGCATGAAAAAAGGCCTGATACGAATTGTATCAAACCTATGCATTCAATATGTCTAAGGTAAGCGATGCTAATACAATTTAGCACCCCATGATTTTTTTTAGCACCCTTAACTGATTTTTAGCACCCCTGTAAATATGGCTTAACAAGACTGTCAATATCAATTAGTTGTGTTTTTTATTGACTCAATGATTAAATCTATAGCAACACCAATGTCTATCGTGTGGATCAGATCCTTTTCATAAACTCTTAGCGTCATTGTTCTATCTTTTATAGTTGCGTATCCAACTTCAATCCAATAGAAACAAAACATAAATTCATTGGGTAGCTTGTGCTCTTGAGGCATCTCTAATTCAATAAGGATTGGTGTAGTTAGCTTCCAATCTTCCATATTTTTATTATCGATATCCTCTTTAAGACGTAATGAATAGACTCCATTTCTGAAAAAATAATCTCTTGACTTCACCTGATTATTTTTAAGATAAGAGATTAATTTTCTGTCATTTGTAATCGTGACAAAGTCTCCTTCTTCTCTATAAAAAACATCAGTGTACATGCCATTGATTAAATCAACAACATAGTCTCCATCACCATATGGTTCAGGATGTGGGTAAAACTTTTGAATCAAGTTCCTTGGTACTTTAATTTCAATACTTTTCATAAGTATCTCCTTCTGGCACTTGCCATTTTATTTACAGGTCAAGCCTGTATTACCCTTTGTACCAAGGTATTATATTTAATTCATAAATCTTAAAAATTGATTGACTCCAGCATTGATCCATCGCCTCTAGCTTTATCGGCGACAACTAAGGGTGTCTTAAATGGATCTAGGCCTCTTAAAACACATTCGACAGATGCGTAGAAGTTTTTTAAATCAATACATAAAATATTACGATTTATTTGATGTTTTACAACATCTTCCATTAAAATCCCCCCTTGGTTTACCTATTATAATCAATGATCTTTTAGAATGCAAGGTAAATATTTACACCGTTTTTAATGTTTTCAATCATTAAAACCCTTTAATCGCTTTAGTACGATTTATTCGACTTCACTTTTTGTTTTGGTTGTTTTATTTATAATTTGGTTGACCTTATTTTCATTAAAAAAGCTTCTTAAATTTAATGTTTAAGAAGCTTTCATTATTATTATAAATCAGATACTCTTGAATTTTTAACGTCATACCCTAATTTAGTTATTGCATTTTCGATTGTTGCAATATCTACTTGCGCTTCGTCAAAGTTCAATTTAACTTTACTAGCATTAAACATTACATCAACACTTTCTTTATCAACACCTTTTAAACCTTTAACTGCATTATTAATTTTTTGTAAACATGATGGACATGATAATGTTTCTAACTGTATTGTTGTTTTTTTCATTTTAATTTTCTCCTTTTTTTGTTTTTAAACTATATTTCATTAATCGCATTCCATTAAAAATAACTACTAAGATACTTGCTTCGTGAACTAACATTCCAACTGACATACTCATCCATTCACTAAATAGTAAAGCAGTTAATAACACGATTACTACTCCTACAGCGATAATGATATTTTGTTTCATATTTCTTGCTGTTTTTTTAGTTAATCCTAAAGCATGAGGTAACTTACTGAAATCTGAATTCATTAAAACAATATCACTTGTTTCAATTGCAACATCAGTTCCTGAACCCATTGCAATTCCAATTTCTGCTGTTGCAAGTGAAGGACTATCATTAACGCCATCACCAACAAAGGCTACAATTTTACCTTCACTTTGTAATTTCTTAATATAATTTTGCTTATCATCAGGCAACATATTACCAAACGCTTGTGTTAACCCTAATTCTTTTGCAACTAAATCAACTGTACCTTGATTATCACCTGATAAAACGATTAATTCTTTAACACCCATTTTTTTCAGTTGATCTAAATCTTTTTTAACATTTGGTCTAATTTTATCTTTAATTCCCATTAAAGTTTTCAATTTACCATCAACTGCTGTCATTACTATTGATTCCCCTGCTTTTTCAAAAGCATTAATATCATTAATTTCTTCTTCAGTTAAAGCAATGTTAAACTCATCCATGATTTTTTTATTTCCAATAACAATAGTCTTACCATTGACAATAGCAGTAATACCGCCACCTTTAACAACATGTGTTTCACTTACTTCAAATTCTTTAACGTCATCTATAAAGTCAACAACTGCATTTGCTAGTGGATGATCTGATTCTGATTCAACAGCTTTTAAATAAGCTAGTGTATCTCCTAATTTACCATAATACTTAACATTAGTAACTTTTGGACTACCAATTGTTAATGTTCCTGTTTTATCAAAAACAAATGCATCAACACGACTGAAATCACTAATCACTTCACTACCTTTTAATAAAACGCCATTTTTAGCGCCGTTACCAATACCAGCAACGTTTGATACGGGAACACCTATTACTAATGCACCTGGACAACCTAAGACTAATACAGTAACTGCTAACTCAACATCTTTCCAAATAAAGAAAACGATAATTCCTAAAATTAAAACTAAAGGTGTATAATATTTTGAAAACTTATCGATGAATCGCTCTGCTTCTGATTTAGAATCTTGAGCTTCTTCAACTAATTCAATAATTTTACCAAACGTTGTATCTTCACCAACTTTTTCAGCTTCAATTTGAATCGTTCCATTTTCTAAAATCGTACCTGCAAATACATTGACTCCTTGTGTTTTACTTACCGATACACTTTCACCTGTAATACTTGCTTCGTTAACATAACCTTCACCAGTAATTACTTTACCATCAACCGGTACTTTAGCACCAGTTTTTACTAATAAAATATCGCCTACAATAACATCGTAAATGTCAACTTCTTCAAAACTTAAATCTTCCATTTGTTTAAAAGCTGTTTCAGGAGCCATTTCAGTTAATGCTTTAATTGCTGACCTTGTTTTATTTAGAGTTTTTTGTTCTAAATAACTTCCAAAGAGAAACAGAAATGTTACAATTGCTGATTCTTCAAAGTTTTTAATTATAAATGCACCAATTACAGCAATTGTAACTAAAACATCAATACTAACAACCTTTACTCTTAGTGCTTGATAAGCTTGAATTGCAATTGGAGCAATTCCGATAACAGATGCAATTATTAAAGCAACTTCGAAAATCAATTCATTTTTAAATGCGTAATGTGAAACAAACGCAACAACAATTAAAAATAAACTTATAAAAGAAATTTGTGTCTTTTTTTGTAATATATATCTTTGCATTTTATTACCCTATGTTTTGATAAGCAGTATTTAATTCTTCAAGCATTTCATAAACCGCTTGATAACTTTCACATACATCACTTGGAACTAAATAATTATTAGTTATTAGTTTTAATTGCTTAAACTCCTCTTCCAATTGATAGTTATTGTTATCTAATTTACTTACTATTTTATTAAATTCGATTACTACATCATGAAACTCTTGATGATTACCTCCGTGTACTTTTTTAACGATTGGTACAAATTGTTTAAGTGTGTCAAGATTCTTTGCTTTTACTTCCATAAATTGGTTCATTTTTAACAACTCCTCTTTCTTTATACACTTATAGTATCATATAAAAGTTAAAAAAAAATTGACCTAGGTCAATTTTTAACTTCTTTTCATATTAAATTTCATGTAATTTATTGAAATTGATGATTTCTATGCCGCGTTGACCTTTTAATTCAATAATACCCTTATCTTTTAAATCTCTTAAGCGTCTACTTAATGTTTCACTAGTTGTTCCTAACATTGAAGCCCAATCTAATTTTGAAATTGGTAATGTAAAACTACTTTTACCATTACTTAATTCAATAATTGAGACTGCCATTCTTTTTTCAACTGAAGTCAAATTATGTTGTTCTATTTTATTTTCAGTATCAGATAACCTATTAGTTAATTCATTAATAATTTGAATTGAAATTTCTGGCTTATCAGTCATATGTGCTCTTAGCTTATGTCCATCTACAACACAAACCATACTATCTTCTAATGATATTGCATAATCATCAGCAAGTCTATTAGTAAATAATGCTAAAAGTTCATATTTTGATAAGTCATAAAGAGATAACTGATTATTACAATTATACTATAAAAACAATATAATTGTTTGTCCAATTAGGTTTGTCCATTTTCCGTCACTTTTAATAATATGTTGTCTCATTCAATCTGCGTGGAGTATATCTAATTGCTCGAAAATTTGTCGTTTCGTGTACGTCGGAAACATATTTTTGGCCATTTTATGTTTCCCCATTCCAGACTTTTTCCAGTGTGGGAACATATAAACAATACATTT
>JAHIRQ010000126.1 GCA_018818645.1 Bacillota bacterium | reverse complement strand
CTAATTGCTCGAAAATTTGTCGTTTCGTGTACGTCGGAAACATATTTTTGGCCATTTTATGTTTCCCCATTCCAGACTTTTTCCAGTGTGGGAACATATAAACAATACATTTCATTATAGATTGTGAAAACAAGTTCGATACCGCACATTCATTTGCACCGATGAATTTCTGCTTTTTATTAAGAAAATTGAATACTTATTTTGCTTCCATGTCCTACAACACTGTCAATTTGCAAATTTGCTTCCAATTTTCGAACAATATCTTTTACAAATTGAAGACCCAATCCACTACCTTTTTCGTTAAATTTCATTGCCTCTTCTGAACGATAAGGACCTTTTAAGATATTTATAATTGTTTCACTTGTCATACCAATCCCTTCATCACTAACTACCAGTCTTCTTGTTTTATTTTGAACTGAGATTGTAATATTTGATTGTGGATTAGAATAATAAAAAGCATTGAATAAAAGGTGTTCAATTAATCTTTCTAAATCTTTATCTGAAATATTTACAAGTAAAGTCTCTAATTCGAGTGTTATAGAAATCTGTTTACTTTCGAATATTTCTTTGTACTTATGTGCGTATTTGTTAATAAATAAAGAGATATTTTGAAGATATGGTATTTCAACATAATCGAGCTCAATAAACTTAGGAATTAAGTTCATTATTTTAATAGTTTCTACTTGAATATCCAAAAAAACATCTTTAGTTGGATTAAGTTTTTCATTGACTAATGAATCTGCATAGATTCGTATTACTGAAAGAGGGGTTTTGATATCGTGTGCAATACTCTTGATATGAGACTCATAAACAGATCTTTGTTTTTCTCTTTGAACTTGGTTAGTCATGAGTTGAAAGTGCAATTGTTTCATTTCTTTATATGCGAAAGTCGAACTTTCTGTCTCAATATGTTTTAAGTCCAACCTTATCTTAGTATTTTCATTTCTAAGAAATTTATATAAAATATACATCCCAAAAGCGAACAATGTAATAGAGACTAAATTTAACCCAACAAAGCCGTAAAGAATATCTTTACTTAATTTAGAAGATTCAAAGTCGACTGCTAAATAACCAAGCAGAACATTATCATAATATATAGCTTCAAACTTTATTAATATATCATCAAAATCATTGGTGAAAACGGTTTGTTCTGTAACATTTTTGAAATGAATTGTTACATCATTATTATGTGTATAATGCTCCAAATATACGATTAAAGTTTCGAAGTTTTCTTCAGTGGATAGATGAGCAGTCATATTGTATAGTTCATCATATTGTCTTGCAATTTCTTTTTGGAATTGGTTATTTGTAAAAAAATAAAAAGCAATATTCAATAAAAAAATGGTTGATAGAAAAATGATGAGCACTATTTTAAAGATTTGTGATATAAGGAGGTTCTTTATACTATTCATCTTTTACCCCCACAAACTGATATCCAATACCATAATGCGTTTTAATGTATGACTTTTCAGAAGAAAAATTAATTTTTTTTCTGATGTTTTTTATGAAAACATCAATAACGCGGTCATAAGCATCACTATTTGAAAAACACTGCTCAATAATCATATCTCTAGAAAAAACAATGTTAGGATGCGAAAGCAGATGCAATAAAATATCATATTCGTATTGTGTTAAATTGATCAATTGATTGTGAACATAAACCTCTCTACTTAAGGGTAGAACTTTTAGATGTGAATGATTAAATGTATAGATTGTTGGATGATTAACAACAAGTCTTTTTTCAACATTTTTGAGTTTAGCCATGACCTCATCAATTGAAAAAGGCTTAATCATATAATCATCTGCCCCAAGTGTGATGACATCGACACGGTCTTTGATATCAATTTTAGCTGATAATACGATAATATAGACATCGGATACTTTGCGAATTTGCTTGATGAGTTCTTCACCTTGTATTCCTGGAAGCATTAAATCTAAGAGAATAATTTCAAATCTTTCATTGTGAATCGCTGCAAGTGCTTCCTCACCGTTATATACTTGTTTGACTTCATGTCCATCATTACGTGCATACATCGCTAATAATTGATTGATTTTTGGATAATCTTCAACAACCAATACTTTCATTAAAATCACTTCCTATGTGAATATTATACAACAACAACAAAATATGGGTGAGTATATACCCACCCACATCCTATTTATTCATTTGGCTGAACAGGATTTAAAAATCGATTAACTATATTTGTCTTAATTTCTTTTATACTTTCAACAATTTCTTGAACTGAAAGATTAGATAAATCTAAATTCATAATATCTTCCGCAAACGATAAATCCAAAATATCTCTTTGGACATCACTCGAATGAATATACAACCATTCATAAGTACTTGCATTATTCTGGTAACCACAATTTGCATATGGGTCATTTCCACCATACCCCATCATGTTACCACCCATCAT
>JAHIRQ010000125.1 GCA_018818645.1 Bacillota bacterium | reverse complement strand
TTGGGTATTTTTTTTATGCATTTTATAAGTAATTATTTCAAGAATATGATACTTTTAATATGGAAGAAAGGATGATATCAATGTCTTCATTAAAAAAAGAAATAGGTTTATTTGGAGGAATCTCAATCCTTGCAGGGATTATGATCGGGTCAGGGATTTTTGTTTTTGGTAGTCTTGTATTGGTACAAGTTGGTTATGCCATTGGATTATCACTTCTAGCATGGCTTATAGGTGGGATTATCACTTTGTTTTCTGGATTAACATACGCTGAACTCGGGACAATGTTTCCTGAAACTGGTGGATATTACGTTTACTTAAAAAAAGCATATGGTTCTAAAGTTGCATTTTTAAGTGGAATCACTAGCTTTGTTTTATCAAGCAGTGGTTCAATTGCACTCTTAGCTCTTGTCTTTGCTGAAATACTTTCTTATGTAGTTCCAATCTCAGGCTATATTAAACTCATAGCTGCTGGTCTTATTATCTTACTATCTTTGATAAATTATTTTGGTGTTAAGGCTGGTGCAGTCGTTCAAAAAGTATTTTTAGTTGCAAAAATTATCCCGATTTTCGCTATTATCTTCATTGGTCTTTTTATGGGTACAGAATCTGTTAATCTTACATTCACTCCTGTGGGTGATGTCTCATTTCTTAAGATTTTATCAATGGTTGGATTTGGTGTTGTAGCAACTCTTTGGGCATATGAGGGCTGGACAAATCTAAATACGGTAGCTGGAGAAATGAAAAATGTGAAAAGAGATTTACCAAGAGCACTGATTATTTCCATTAGTGCAGTCACTATTATCTATGTCTTGTTTATTTTTGCGCTTTATAGAATTATACCTTATGCAGGATTATTAGCATCCGATGCAAGTTCAAACTTCACCATTGGAGCGATGATGACACTCTTTGGTGAAACTGGAATGCTTGTCGTCTTTATTGCAGTCATGATTTCTATATTTGGAGCTCTAAATGGAAGTGTCATGGTCTTTCCTCGTGTCTATTATGCAATGGCGAATGATAAAACATTCTTTAAGTCATTTAGCAAATTAGATAAGAAGTATAATACTCCTTTTGTATCTATTATAGGATCTGGGTTAATGGCAATCATTTTGTTAATCTTCAATATTAGAGAGCTCTTGACATTTGTCGTATTTGGAGGACTTATCTTCAATACACTCATATTCTATTCAGTCTTTATGTTTAGAAAGAAGAACCCAGAGCTCGAAAGACCATATAAGGTATGGGGTTATCCTTATGTACCAGCGATTGCAATCATTGGTATGATAGGTTTATTAATTGCTACATTAATTGAGAGTTTGGTTCCATCACTCATCGGTTTTGCAGTATTAATTGTTGGATATTTCGTATATGATATCGTATTTAAGGTCAAGAAAACAAAAGTTTAATACAAAAAAAGTGCAAATCGCACTTTTTTTCTTAATCTTTTAGACCTATTTCTAAATGATCGTCATTTACATACATCTTATAGTGTAAATGTGGCTCTATGGAGCCTTCAATGATTTTAGTAGCTACAAGTGTTTCGATATGTCTTTGAATAAATCTTTTCAAAGGTCTTGCACCATATTCATCATTAAAACCATGTTGGATGACATACTTTTGAATATCTTCACCAAACTCGATAAATAGATTTTTCTCTTCTAGTCTTTCTTTTAGATCATTTAGCATTTTGTTTGCTATTTCAATTTGAACTTTCAAGTTTAAAGCATTGAATATGATGATTTCATCAATACGATTAATGAATTCTGGTTTGAATTTTTCCTTTACTAATTTCATGACTTCTTTTTGAGCTTCTTTTTCATAGCTTAGTAAAAATTCGCTACCTATATTGGATGTCAGAATAATAATCGTGTTTTTAAAATCAACGGTACGTCCCTGATTATCTGTTAATCTACCATCTTCTAGTATTTGAAGTAAAATATTAAAAACCTCTGGATGGGCTTTTTCAACCTCATCAAACAAGATAATCGAGTAAGGTTTTCTACGAACTGCCTCGGTAAGCTGTCCACCTTCATCATATCCCACATATCCTGGAGGAGAACCGATCAATCTAGATACGCTGTGAGATTCCATATATTCACTCATATCAATTCTAACGATTTGATGCTCACTGTCAAATAGTGCTTCAGCAAGTGATCTTGCTACCTCAGTCTTTCCGACACCAGTTGGTCCCAAGAATAAGAAGGACCCAATAGGTCTATTCTCATCTTTAATACCAGCGCGTTGTCTAATGATAGCGTCACTAATTAAACGTAGGGCATGATCTTGGCCGATAACCCTTTTTTTGAGAGTAGATTCTAAGTGTAATAGCTTTTCTTTGTCACCAGACATTAGTTTAGATATAGGAATGCTTGTCCATTTTGAAACAATTTCTGCAATACTTTCCTCAGATACGACTTCTGTTAACAATTTTCCTTCTTTTTGGTTTTCAAGTGCCATATCATTGATTTCTTTTTCTAATAAGGGGATTTTTGAATATTGCAATTCAGCAGCTTTTTGATAATTTGAATCATTGAATGCATTTTGCAAATCAATTCTTAGTTTTTCAAGTTCACTTTTTTTGATTTTTACTTGATTTAGATGATTTTTTTCGGTTTCCCATTGCTTTCTCAAACTCTTTTCCATAGATTTTAAAGAATCGATTTCTTGCTTGATCTTATTTAATCTATCTTTAGAGATTGGATCAGTTTCCTTATCTAATGCAGTTTTTTCAATTTCAAGCTGCATGATTCTACGTAGTACTGTATCGAGTTCAACTGGCATCGAGTCAATTTCCATTCGAATAGAAGCACAGGCTTCATCAATTAAGTCAATCGCTTTATCAGGCAAGAAACGATCTGAGATATAACGATTGGATAAAGTAGCAGAAGCGATGATTGCAGGATCTGATATATGAACCCCATGATGTGCTTCAAATCTCGATTTTAGCCCTCTTAGAATACTGATTGTGTCTGCTACGGTTGGTTCGTTAATTAATACTTTTTGGAATCTTCTTTCAAGAGCACTATCTTTTTCAATATATTTTCTATATTCGTTTAATGTGGTTGCACCTACGCAATGTAATTCACCACGAGCTAGCATTGGTTTTAACATATTGGATGCATCCATTGCACCATCCGCTCTACCTGCACCAACAATTGTGTGGAGTTCATCAATAAATAAAATGATTTCACCATTGGATTCTTTAATTTTATGCAACACAGCTTTTAATCTTTCCTCAAATTCACCACGAAACTTAGCACCTGCTACTAGAGACGCTAAATCAAGTTCATATATGATTTTATTTTGCAGTCCTAAAGGAACGTCTTTATCAACGATACGTCTTGCAAGTCCCTCTACAATCGCAGTTTTACCTACACCAGGCTCTCCAATTAATACAGGATTATTTTTTGTTTTTCTAGATAAAATTTTAATCACGCGTCGAATTTCTTCTTCACGTCCAATGACAGGATCAATTTTTCCTTGCTTGACAGCCTCAACGATATTACGTCCGAACTTGTCTAAAATCTTAGGGTCATTGTTATAGTCATCCATTTGTGTAAAATTCATAATTACCCTCCTTTGGCAGTCTTTATCTTGAATTGCCAACATTATTATAAAACAGATTATTGGCACTGTCAACTATTAAGTGCTAAATATACATATTTTTACAATATGTGTTACAATATATTTAAATTGTAGTATCAAATCTTATAATAGAAGAGGATGTCTATATGATCAAGGTGTTGTTTGTGTGTTTAGGAAATATATGTCGCTCTCCAATGGCTGAGGGAATGTTAAGAAAAATGATTAAAGATCAAGGGCTTGAATCCATGATTTACGTAGAATCCCGAGCAACATCAACTTGGGAAGATGGAAATCCACCACATCCAGGAACAAGAAAAATTTTAGATAGAATTGGTGCAGACTACACAGGTAAAGCATCCACTCAAATTAAAGACTTAGATTTTATTGAATTTGACTATATTATTGGGATGGATCACGAAAATATCAAGTATTTAAACAGTCATGCAGGTAGTTATTCCAATAAAATTTATCTCTTAAGAGATATAGACCCAAATACAATAGGAGAAATTGTTCCAGACCCATATTTTTCCGGAGAACATGAGAAAACCTATTTACTATTAGTAGATGCACTCAAACTTTGGCTTGATAAGCTAAAAAATGAATCAGTTTTGTATTGACTTTTGAGTCAGTAAAAAGTTATAATGAAATAGCATGTTAAGGCCTCATAGCCAAGTGGTAAGGCAAGGCACTGCAACTGCCTGATCATCGGTTCAAATCCGTTTGAGGCCTCCAACAAATTAAAGTGAATTTGAGAAACTTTCTCGAATTCTTTTTTTTATGATAAAATTATTGTAATTTGAATAAAATTAAGTTAAATGGTGATAAAGCAAGTTATACTTGACAAGAATATTAATGAAGTTGGTGGTAAATTCGTTAGTAAATAGTATAATTTTACTATGGGGTGAAAATATGGATTATGGAATGAAAATATATGAGTTAAGGAAGAAAAAATCACTTTCACAAGAAGAAGTAGCTAATAAGTTAGGTGTTTCTAGACAAAGCATTAGTTTATGGGAAACAAATCAAGCTTTTCCATCCATGGAAAATTTGATTGCTATTGCAAAACTATTCAATACATCACTTGATGTATTGGTTGGAGTAAAGGATTTTAGTAAAATATCAAAACAGAACGAAGAGACTCCACTTGTTAGCATCGATTATGAAGAAGATAAGCATGTTGTATATAGAAGAGATTATATCTATTTAAACTCAAAAGCAGATATCATTATGTTTTTTTTAAGTTTTTTATTTTTTACTTTTGCGCTAATACTATTCATAAGTGCTTTAAATATGGAGATTCAAATAGCGAAAATCACTTTAATTATTGGCTTTATTAATATCATTATTGGGCTTTCGATATATACGTTTTATATCTATATTAATGTATTGAAGAAGACTGAAAATCATAATAAAATCCACATTGAGTTTCATAATGAACATATAGTATATGATTGTACATATTGCAACAATAAAATAATACCCTATGAGATGATTGATTATTATATAGAAAAAAAAGATTATATAATTCTGTTCCTGCATAAGAGATCAAGGATATACATCCCAAGTGATAGTGATAAGGATTTAAGTGAAATTTGTTCTAAAAAAATGGAAAAAAGGAAGAGCAATAAGCTATTTTGGAAATAAAAAAGCCACACACAATATTTAAGGGTAAAACTCCGTAATATAGTCTCAGATAATGTCATGCAAACGTTTAATGATTGTCCATTAAGCGTTTTTTTCATGTCATGGCATTTCTCCCATATTCCTTTCACACCTATGATTTTATACGCTTTTGGTGTACAATTGTAATAGATATGAAATTATGAAAACGATACAAAGCAAAAGAATAAGGAGAATATATGGAAAAAACAGAATATAAAATAGCATTAATGATTGATTCAGAGAATGTATCTTATAAATATATTAAGTCTGTAATGAATGAAATCGCAAAATATGGAAAGATTGTCATTGCACGATTTTATGGGGATATCAATAATTTATCGAAGGATTGGCACAAAACTGCACAGGATAATGCAATTAAACCAGTGCATCAGTATAATGTAGCGATTGGTAAAAATGCAGCAGATATGGCAATGGCACTTGATGCTCAAGAAATGATGTATCAAGAAAAGGTGAACGCATTCTTTTTAGTCACCTCAGACTCAGATTTTACACCACTTGCAGTTAAACTTAGAGAAGGTGGAATGCATGTCATTGGTGTAGGAAATGAAAAGAAGGTTACACAAGCATTTCGATCTGCATGCAATGAATTTAAATATTTCGAATATCTAAACGATGAAGATGATGAAGAAACAACAGAATCTATACAAAAAAATGTGACTACAAGTCAAGAAATTGGTGCAATCATTAAGAGTATCATCATCGAAAATGGAGCAGATAATAAAATTCAGCTTAGTAGACTTGGTGATATATTAGTCAATCGATTCTCCGATTTCGATTCTAGAAAATATGGACATAAAACATTATCAAGTCTTGTTAGCTCTTTAAACGGAGTATCATTGTCACAAGAAAAAACAACAACCTTTGTAAATTTCAGTTCTAAACTCTCAATGAAAGACATTTCAAAGGCTATTACCGAAATCATCTCAAAAAATAAGAGTAAAGAAATGATATTGACAAAGATTAAACAAGAACTAGAAAAGAAATATCCTGAATTTAATTATCAGGAATTAGGATTTACAAGATTTTCTAAGCTCATTGGAAGTATCGAAGATATTACTGTAAAGAGTAATTCAGCAAAACTCAAATAGTATGAAAAGTTTTGATATCAAAAGTGATATGCCATTGGTTTCTGAAGCAGGAAAAAGACTTGCTACCATTATCAGAAATTGTACGGGCAAAGATAAGGTGATTAAAATTGTACATGGCTATGGTTCTTCAGGAGTTGGAGGATCTATAAAAGCAGCTGTACATAAGTCTTTAAGGAGTAAAGTGAGTCGTGGAGAGATTAAAGCTTATATTCCAGGAGAAGCATTTTCTGAAATGATTGGATTTGACGAAGTTATTCAAACTTATGGAAATTTAATCAAATCAGATTCTGACTACAAAAAAATGAATGATGGGATTACTTATATAATTCTAAAATAGGGGTGGGGAGATTGACAATTGCAGAATTGCAGAAAAAAAAGAGTTTTCTAGATACCATGCTTTTTATGATTCTATTTGCAGGTTTTATGTCGATCATCATAGGCATTTTTGTCCACTGGGTTCTATTGTTCTTAATAATATGTATAGTCGCATTATTTGTTCAGCAAGATGTATACAAGAAATTAAACCTTGAGTTTAAAAAAGTTCATGTCAAGAAAATGATTGAGTCTATCATACCTGGGCTCACTTTCGTTCCAGAACAAGGCTTTGAAGCTGAATTTGTATTTAAGTCTAATATTTTAAGAAAGTTTACAAAATATAAAAGTGAAGATTACTTGGCAGGATGTATCAATGGAAAAAATTTTGAGTCTGCAGATGTTTTAATTACTGAAGTCGTATCAACAGGAAAGACAACGACTGAAATAATAAGATTTTTAGGTAGACTTTTTGTTGTTGATTTCGATAAAAAGTTCGAACATGATGTTTACATATCGACAGATGGAAATCATACACCAGCTATTAGAAGTGAGTTAACTAAAGTCAAAACAGAATCGATAGAGTTTAATAAAAAATTCAAGATATATTCAGAATCTGAGCATTCAGCATTTTACTTATTAACACCTCGTTTTATGGAGCATATTGAAAAATTTTCAAAGGTTGCAAAACATGTGATGTTTGCCTTCAAGAATCAAAAAGCATACATTGCAGTCTATACAGAAAGAGATACGTTCAACGTGAAGTTCTTAGACACAATTGATGAAAACTACATTGAAAATGTTAGAGTAGAACTCAAATTACTTGAAGACTTAATTGATTTTGTCCCATAAGAAACAACCACAAGGTTGTTTTTTTAATCTTCATACGTGGTAAAATATACTTAATCTGTAGGAGGTATTATTCATGAATTTATCTAGTTATTTCAAACCAAAGACTATGGTCTATACCGGAAAACATGTCAAAACACCAACTTCTATAAAGCATTATGCTTATGATGCAAAAACACTTTTAGTTAGTGCTGATTTTAAATCAAATAAAGATTTAAAAAACTATATTCAAATCGTTGGGCTGTCCAATGTCCAAGAAATAGCAATCATCAAAGAACACTATAATATTGATCCGCTTATCTTAGAAGATGTCTTCAATGTGAATCAAAGAAATAAAATAGAGGTTGTTGAAAACTCTTTATTTGGTGCTTTTCATGTTGAATATCTAGAAAATAATTATGTTAAAGAAGATTATATGAGTATTTTAATGATAGAAAATACAATTATTACATTCCATGAAACAGAACCGGTATTTTTAAAGCCTTTAGATACGCTATTTAATGATCATAAAGAGCTTAGAGAAAAAAGTATTGATTATTTACTATATCAAATACTAGATATCATCACCGATAATCACTTAGATGTTTATGATGAACTAGATTTAGCAATCAGTTTATTTGAAGAGGAAATTATTGATACTAAAAATATAGAACAAGAAGATTTTTATCTAGTGAGAAAGAACATGCTCAAATTAAAGAACAATGTGACACCAATTTATGAGCAACTTGAAAAAATATTATTGAAAAATCAAGATTTGTTTAATTCCTCAAATAAACTATATTATGAAGATCTCAAAGACCATCTTCAACGCCTTGATAGCAGAATCAATCAAGCACGTGAAGTGATGAGAAACTTATTGGACCTTCATATGAATAATCAATCGAATAAAATGAATAAGATTATGGCTACGTTGACTTTATTCTCAGCAATCTTTATTCCTTTATCATTTTTGACAGGTTTCTTTGGTATGAACTTTGTTCACTTTGGTATTTTGCAATATAATCAAGCTGTTTTAATATTTTCAATTCTATGCTTTACAATTGCAATTGCAATGGTTCTATTCTTTAAAAAGAAGAAATGGTTTTAACAAAAAAAGGAGCAATTTGCTCCTTTAATTTTTTCCTGGTTCAAAGTTCTTATACAAATATAACGCGAAATATAAGTCGAAATGGCCTTCCTTATTTGACAATACATTAAAACCTAATTGCTCAATCACATCAAGTCTATATCGAACAGTATTATAATGGATGAAGAGTTTCTCAGCAGTATCTCTTGCATTGAATTTACACTCAATATGCATGTATAGGGTGTCAATAAGTGGGGTACTGTTTTTTTGTTCATACTCAATTAAAGGCTTAAGTATTGAGTTAACGTATTCCTTTAAATGACCAAAATCGATGTTCTTTAAAAGATTTAGAAGTTTGATATTGTCTTCTGTATATAGATGAATTCCTAGGTTCTTATTCTCGATATGAAGCATCGCTTCTGATAATTGAAAATAAGTTTTTGATATCTGAGCAGCATCATGAATTAGATTCGAGTATGTGATTCTAAACTGTGATTCTTTATACTTCAACTTCAAAATACTATAAACATTTTCCATGGTTTCATTGATGCTTATCGTCTCAATAGTATTCAGGATAAATAATAGTTGATCATTTAATAAAGTGTATCTGAGCTCATCACTATTTAAATGAAACTTGTTGATGATTACCGTTCTAATATATTCAACCATATTGGGATTAATCATACTTTTATGATCTTCCTTAATTGAAAATAAAATTAAAGTGACAGGAAATATGACATTCCATTTATATCGTTTACTTGCTTCAATGAGCTGTGTATTTGTATAACTTGATGATAGATTAGACACAAAATTCAGCAAGAACTGATTTTGTTTTAAAGTGTTCTCAACTTTCTTTTGATGAATGACAATAATCATTAGCTTAAAAATCTCTGTATAGTTATGTAGTATGTGTCTTTTCTCATTCTTGGCCATAAAAACAAATCTATAGATAGGTTTATCGTCGTATATAACGTCTTCTGAATAATAAAGTGCATCTCCAATACGCTGAAACAAGTTTTTCGTCGTTTTTGACTGATTGAAATAATTCAACATAATTTCATTTGAATAGTATGTAGTTTTATTGTCTAGGTTTTGAACTAGCAATTCAAGATCTGGGATTTTATCAACAATATTCATTAAAGTTTTTGTAGAAGGATTGTCATACACTTGTTTTAAGAATAATGAATAATTTGCGTCAAAAGAGTAATTTGTATAATCTTGGCTCTGGAGCTCACTTAAAATGTTGTTGAATAGAAGAGACAAATTTGCATCATAATTTAACGCGATAATAGGTATATTTAACTGATCGCTCAATATGAGTATTTCTTCAGGAATAATATCAATATATCTTTTCATTTTAATAAGAATTCCTGCTGTATCCTTTTTATTCAATGCAAATAATAAGTGTTTAAATGTTTCCACATCAGTTTTTACTGGATAGAAAGTTGTTAAAATCAAACTTCTTTCGATGATGTAATTCTCGAAGTCAGGTGTTTCCAGAATTGAGACACTTTCAAAGCTCCGATTTAAATGGTTTTTGGCTGTAAGAATCTCATAAGATTCAAAAATTTCTCTATCAAATAAATCCTTTAATGTTGTTTTCATAGGACCACCTCATACATATTTTAGCAACCATTGTTAAAAATTACAAGAATCAAGCGTTTTTATTGTAAAGCATTGCTAATTACAAACGAATGCTCATTTTGTATAATTAAACTACATTGAGGAGGTGCTTATTATTAAATACTTTGTTAAAAGTGACTGGAATGGCTTTTTTGGACTATTCACCAATAATCTGACTAATATTTTAGTAATGGCTAGTTTGCTATCAGTTGTTGTAGGACTACCAGGAAATATTGTATATGGCAGAATACTTCCAGCAGTTGGGTTATCGATTTTTATTTCATCTATATACTATAGTTTCATGGCAATTAAGCTGTCAAAAAAAGAAAATAGAAATGATGTAACTGCCTTACCGGCTGGCACCTCAGTTCCTCACATGTTCTTAATTGTATTCTTAATAATTGGACCTGTATACTGGACAACTCAAAATGCATATCTAGCATGGGCAGCTGGATTAGTTTGGTCATTACTAGAAGGTATTATTGAGCTTCTAGGTAGTGTGATTGGAGCAAAAGTTAGAAAAATCCTTCCAAGAGCAGCAATGTTAGGATCTCTTGCTGGGGTCTCAATAACGTATATTGCTTTAAATCCAGCGTTTAGTATTTTCGCAATTCCATATATTGGTCTAGTTTCATTAGCCATTGTTCTTCTAGGTTGGATTGGTAAAGTCAAAATGCCTTTGAATATTCCTACAGGACTTGTAGCAATTCTAGTTGGTGTTATTATTGGTTGGGTAAGTGGATTTATGAGTCTTGGACCATTACTCGATAGTTTAAGAAGTATAACACTCGGAGCACCTGTACCTAGTTTTTCTCGGTTTGCAGATGGCTTCCAAAGTGCACTACCTTTTCTGTTTTCAGCAATACCATTAGGAATCTATAATTTTTTTGAAACTATCGATAATTGTGAATCAGCAGAAGTTGCTGGTGATCATTACTCAACAAGAGAAGCCATGATAGCAGATGGGACGACAACAATTATTGGTTCTATATTTGGTAATCCATTTCCTACAGCAATATTTATCGGTCATCCTGGGTGGAAAGAAGCAGGTGCAAGAATCGGCTATTCTTTCGTTTCTGGTTTTGTGTTATTCATATTGACACTATTTGGAATGATATCGATTTTACTTAATATCATACCAGTTGTTGCAATTTTACCTATATTACTTTATATAGGAGTAGTTATTACAACACAAGCATTCACTTCTGTCTCACATAAATATGCTCCAGCAGTCGTTTTAGCAATTGTTCCTTGGTTAGCTGATTGGACTAAAAATGCAGTTGATATTGCAGTCGGTGCTGCAGGAACAAATGCTTCAACAATTGGTTTCGGATTACTTGAAAGCAATGGCTTAAACTACTTTGGGATGATGAATTTAGGAGCAGGAAGTATTATAGTAGGTATGATTTTAGGTTCTATTGCAGTTTATATTATTGATCATAAATTCCTACATGCTGCAATGACCACATTGATTGCAGCAGCACTAACATTCTTTGGAATCATACATTCTTCGGTTGTAAAGATAAATGCAAACTTAGAAATGACAATAGGATATATTTTAATTACACTTATATTTGTTGGATATTATCTATATTATAAAACGAAGGGAGAAAACGAAATTGAGAAAGTATCAAGTTGAGGCAAAACCATTCACATTTGATTTTGACCTCGAAAAAACAGCACTTGTCATCATAGACATGCAAAGAGATTTTTGTGAATTTGGTGGTTTTGGTGAAGCATTGGGTAATGACATTACTCCAACCAAATCTATTATTCCAACTGTAAGAAAAGTGCTAGATGCAGCAAGAGCTGCAAACATGTTTATCATTCATACAAGAGAGGGACATCGACCTGATTTAAGTGACGTTCCTAAAGCAAAAAAGGTAAGATTCTCTTCCATCGGAGAAATAGGACCAATGGGTAGAATACTTATTCGCGGAGAGTATGGTCATGATATTGTCGATGAATTGAAACCTCTAAAGGGTGAAGTTGTAATCGATAAGCCAGGGAAAGGTGCATTTTATGAAACAGATTTAAATTCAATTCTACAGAACAAGAGTATTGAATCCCTTATCTTTTGTGGTGTAACCACCCATGTTTGTGTCCACACAACCATACGTGAAGCAAATGATAGAGGTTATGAATGTTTAATGTTAGAAGATGGAACAGCGGCATTTGATCCAAAAGATCAAGAAGCAGCAATTCGAATGATCAATCAACAAGGTGGTATCTTTGGTTGGACTACAACAAGTGAAGAGCTACTTAAAAAACTAAAAAAATAAAGGAGAAAACGAATGTTTAAAAAACTTGAAGGTGGAACACCCTGGTGGGTTAAGGGAGATTTAAATGGATTTTTCGGTCTTTTTTCAAATGTATTAACTAATTTTTTAGCAGCAGTAGGGCTTCTTATTATTATTGGTATGCCAAATGATATCGTATTTGGAAGTGTAGTTCCTGGAACAGCAGTAGCTGTTGGTCTTGGAGGAATCATTTTAGCAATTCAAGCAAAACAACTATCAGTCAAAATGAAAAAAAATGATGTTACAGCGATGCCATATGGTCTTTCTGTACCTCACTATTTCGTTGTAGCATTTGGTGTTATTGCAGTAGTTTATGCAGTTACAAATGACTGGCAAACAGCTTGGGCAGCTGGGATAGTATGGAATTTCATTCAAGGTATTATTATGGGTGTTGGTTCTTTTGTCGGAATTTATATTAAGAAATACATACCTCGTGCTGCTATGCTAGGTGCACTTGCAGGTTTAGCAATCACTTACATTGCAATGAATCCTGCTGGTCAGGTATTTGCTACACCTTATATAGGGATGACATCACTTGCAATCATCTTTGTTGGATGGTTTGCATTAAAGAAAATGCCATTTGGTATTCCTGCTGGAGCATTTGCAATTATGATTGGTACAATACTTGCTTGGGCAACTGGTTATATGGATCCACAAGCAGTAGGTGATTCATTTTCTAATGTTGGATTAAGCTTACCAGGACTTGCATTGAATGTATTTGGTCGTGGGTTCGCACAAATTGCTCCATTTTTACCTGCTGCAATACCTCTTGCTATCTATGATTTCCTTGAAAGCTTAGATAATCTAGAAAGTGCAGAAGTTTCAGGTGAAAAATATAATGTTCCTAAAGCGATGCTGGTTCCTGCAGGTCTAACACTTCTTGGATCATTTTTAGGATCACCTTTCCCAACAATTATTTATATTGGTCATCCAGGTTGGAAATCAACTGGAGCACGTATCGGATATTCATGGGTAACTGGTGTGGCAATCTTATTATTAGCATTCTTAGGATTTATGAATTTTATTTTAGCAATTATTCCATTAGTTGCATTACTCCCAATTTTAATGTATATCGGAATGGTCATTACAACTCAAGCATTTGCTACTACTAAAAAAGAACATATGCCAGCTGTTGCCTTATCATTTATTCCATTGATTGCAGGATTTGTAACTCTTCAGATTAAAAACGCTATAGCTGCAACAGGTGGTACATTAGATTATCAAGCATTATCAAACACAGGTATTCCACTTCTTGGATGGGAAAGACTTGCAGCAGGTGATATATTGGTTGGTATGATGATTGCTACAATTGCTATTTTCATAATTGATAGAAAATTCTTAGTTTCTGCGGTTTATGCACTTATAGCAGCTGGACTTGCATTCTTTGGGTTCATTCATGCACCAGCAATTGGATTTGCTACCGGTTGGGAAGTTGCTCTAGGCTATACCTTAATGGCTTTAGTACTTATAGCAATGAACTTCTATCGTAAGCATGAAAATGTAGTCAGTGAAACCGAATAAAATATCTTCAATCGATTACGATGTATTTATTGAAATTAAGATGAATGGTGCCACTATACAAGGTATTTATAGGAGTACCATTCATCTTTCCTTAGTGGATTCAATCATTACATTGGGAAATCGAGTAACTCAAGGTAAGCATCACATAACCATCGATCAAGATATAGATTTTTCAAGTTATCATTTAGTCGTAGGACAACGCATATTTATGGATAACAATACTATGTTTATAGGGAATCTAGAATTCTTAATTGAACAAGAAGCTGTTATAATCTTTACTCCTTATCAACATATTTTTAGAATAGATGCTCAATTCATAAAGGTTTTGAAAAGTCTAAAGTTGATGATTAGAGATCAGCATTATCAAAATTTATTTTCTTACTCAAAACATGATCCTTTGTTAAAGTATCAATTTGAAAAAATTGATGTCTTTTTGAACAGCCCAGGGTTACCGAGTGCATTATCGATTTTAGGTTTAGGTATGGGTCTCACACCTCTTGGTGATGATATTTTAACAGGATTCATTCTTGGGTTAAACTCTATAGGAAAAACGCTACCTTGGATACCAACTTTAGTTCAGGAAGCTGACAAAAAAACAAGTAGATTATCAGCGCAAAATTTGAAAGATACACAGGAAAGATATTATCCACAAGCATTCATTGATTTACTGATTGGTTTATTTATTGAACATGATGTGGAGAAAGCGAAAACCATTTTAAATTTAGGAGCGACCAGCGGAGCTGGAATACTCACAGGATTTATCTATGGGCTTATGTAGAGGTGATGAAGTGAAAGCATATAAAATATTAAAAAATAGTTATTATGATTCTGTTACTTTAATGAGTACGACTGTAGCTATTAAGAAAGAATTAAAGCTTAAAGAACTCGTGATGTTCATGGGAACAGATATGAATAAGGATATGATCAAATCTGTAGGTCTTTTTGACGAGCATTTGCAATCAGCAGAGCCAAATGATTTGATGCTTGCTATCGATATGATTGAGGACAATCCAAACTGGGTTGATGAAGTTTTAGAGAGGTTATCTGCAAAAAAACAAGGAACAAAAGAGTCTCAAAGAGATTATAAGTCAATCAATCAAACAATTGATGATTTGAATCCAAATTTAGCAATTATAAGTGTACCAGGTATATATGCAGCAAATGAAGCATATAAAGCTTTAGAAAAAAATCTGCATGTTATGTTATTTTCAGATAATGTCAGTATTGAAGATGAAATTCAACTTAAAGAAATTGGTATTCATAAAAACCTTCTCGTTATGGGGCCAGATTGTGGAACTGCAATTATAAATGGTAAAGGGTTATGTTTTGCCAATCAAGTTAGAAGAGGTAACATAGGATTGGTTGCTGCGAGTGGTACAGGGCTTCAGGAAGTCACTGTTATTATCGATAAATTTGGTGGAGGTATCACACAAGCTATCGGTGTTGGTGGTAGAGATTTAACTGAAAAAATCGGTGGAAAAATGATGCTCATGGGTATTGATTCACTTAACAATGATGAACATACTGAAGTTATTGTACTGATATCGAAACCTCCTCATCAAAGCGTATTAGAAAAAATACTTGAACGTTTAAAAACAGTACAAAAACCAGTTATTTTATGTTTGCTAGATGCTAAATTTGATAATCAAATGAAAAATATCCATTTTGTATCTACATTGACTGAAGCAGCAATAAAAGCACTTCAGTTAACTGGAAAACAAACACCAGATTTACTAAACCTTGATGAGGAAGCACTACGTGTTATTGATTCGCATCGCAAAAAGTTTAAGTCGACTCAAAAAACTGTTAAAGGATTATTTTGTGGTGGTACATTAACTGCAGAAGCATTGAGTGTTTTACGACCTTTTTTGAAGCAAGTGACAAGTAATGTAGCTAAAAAAGAGGATGAAAAAATGAACAATCCATTAATTTCAAAAGGGAATAATTTAGTCGATTTAGGAGATGACACCTTTACTCAAGGTAAACCTCACCCAATGATAGAACCAACTATAAGACTAGAGCGTATATTAGATGAAGCTAAAAATCCTGAAACTGCCGTATTACTTCTTGATTTTGAACTCGGAATTGGATCTCATGCTGATCCAATAGGAGTAACTCTAGATACTTTATTGGAAGCAATCAATATAGCAAAAAAAGATGGTAGAGACCTTGCTATTGTAGCCTATGTTTGTGGAACAGATAAAGATCATCAGAACTTAAATCAATCAGAACAAAGATTGAAAGAAATAGGAGTCATTGTTGCAAAAACTAATGCTCATGCTGCACGTATTGCAGGTAAATTAATAGAAGGGGTGGAATAATGAGTGTAAATAAACTTTTTAATGAACAACTTAAAGTTGTGAACATTGGTTCACCCAGTTTTAAAGAAGATTATGAGAAACAAGAAATCGAGTACATTCATCTCAATTGGACACCACCTGCATCAGGAAATCTTTTGCTACTGAATCAATTGAATCAAATAAGACCTTACGCGGATAAAATCAATCAAGCGAATGAGCAAGCAGTAAAAATAATAAAAAGTGCTGAAGCAAGATTAATTGCTATTAAAAAAGCATTTGATGTTATTCCAAATATGAGTAAAAACACTATATTGCATGCAGGACCACCAATTGACTTTGAAAAAATGGCTGGTCCTATGAAAGGTGCTATCATTGGTGCATTAATATATGAAGGTCTAGCAAAAAATGAGAAGGAAGCTATGAAGCTTGCTGAATCTGGTCAAATTGAATTTGATAGTGCTCATCATCATGATGCTGTTGGTCCAATGGCTGGAATCATTTCTGCATCAATGCCAGTCCATGTACTATACAATATTGTTGATAAAAACTATAGTTATTGCACAATAAACGAAGGTTTAGGAAAAGTATTAAGATATGGAGCAAATAACGAAGCGGTTATAAAAAAACTTAAATGGTTGGAAAAAACTTTTCAGCCTGTTATGAATGAAGCGTTAATTCTATCAGGTGGTATCGATATCAAGAGTATTATCACGCAAGCTCTTCACATGGGAGACGAATGTCATAACAGAAATAAGGCTTCCTCAGCCTTATTCTTAAGAGAGATTGCAAGTCATATACTTTCGACGAGTTTTACAAATCTAGAAAAGAAAGAAGTACTGGATTTCATTAAAAACAATGAACATTACTTTCTAAATTTATCAATGCCATATTGCAAGCTAGCACTAGATTCAGCAAGAAACATCAAGTATTCAACAGTTTTGGTTGCAATGAGTAGAAATGGTGTTGATTTTGGAATACAACTTGCTCATGACAATAGATGGTATACTGCTCCAGCAAATTATGTTAAAGGATTAATGTTTCCAGGCTTCACAGAAGAAGATGCTGCTCCAGATATTGGAGACAGTGCAATCACAGAGACTTGTGGAATAGGAGGGTTTGCTATGGGCGGGGCACCAGCTATTGTACAATTTGTTGGAGGTGTCGTCAAACAAGCATTTGACTATTCAAAGCAGATGCATGAAATTACAGCAGGTAAACATCAAGTATTTACTTTACCACCACTTGATTTTATGCCTACTGCTGTTGGAATCGATATAATGAAAGTCATAGAAACAGGTATTCTACCGATTATTAACACAGGTATGGCACATAAAGATGCCGGTGTTGGTCAAGTAGGTGCTGGACTCGTTCATCCACCTATGGCTTGCTTTGAAAAAGCCCTCTCAGGATTCTTAAAAGATATAAAGGAGGATAAAAAATGAAAATTTTAGTTGCACTCGGCGGTAACGCTCTAGGCGATAATCCAGAAGAACAAAAAGAACTTGTGAAACATGCTGCAGAAAGTGTAGCAGATCTAATTGAACAAGGACATCAAGTTGTTGTTGTTCATGGTAATGGCCCTCAAGTTGGGTTAATCCAAACAGCTTTTGAAACATCCCATGAGGTTAAACCTGGAATTCCATTAATGCCACTTCCAGAGTGTGGAGCAATGAGTCAAGGTTATATAGGCTACCATCTTCAAAATGCGATATATAATTCATTATTGGCAAGAAATATTCAAAAGGATGTAGCAACAATTGTCACACAAACAGTAGTTGATCCAAATGACACTGCATTCAAAAATCCAACGAAACCGATTGGAAAGTTCTATTCAAAAGAAGAATCTGATCAAATGGTTAAACAATATAATATTCCAATGATTGAAGATTCAGGGAGAGGCTATCGATTAATTGTACCTAGCCCAATGCCTATAGATATTGTTGAAAAAAATATTATTAGGGAATTATTGGAGAACGACCATATTGTTATTGCATCTGGTGGTGGTGGAATTCCGGTCATAAAAAAAGATACACTTGTCGGTGTAGCAGCTGTTATTGACAAGGATTTTAGTAGTGCTAAGCTAGCAGAATTAATTAAAGCTGATGTTTTCATCATTCTAACAGCTGTTAAACGAGTATCAATCAATTTTAGAAAACCGAATGAACTAGAATTCTCAAAATTATCTGTAAAAGAGGCAAAGCATTACATTCAAATCAATATGTTTGGAAAAGGTAGTATGGAACCCAAAATAGTTGCTGCAGTATCATTTGTGGAAGCAAATAAAAACGGACAAGCAATCATTGCTAGTTTAGAAGATGCAGCGCTTGCTGTAAAAGGAAAAGCAGGAACAATAATCTATTCATGAAAAAAAGGCTATCAAGCCTTTTTTAAGGAGGAAAACATGCCATATCAAGTTTTTAATCACCCTTTGATGAAACACAAAATGACAATTATTAGAGATAAGAATTGTGGGACTAAGATGTTTCGTGAGGTTATTGAGGAACTCACAGCATTGATGGTATATGAAATCAGTAGAGATTTAGAGTTGGTAGAAATAGATATTGAAACACCTATTGCAAAATCCAAGGGTTTTCAATTAAAAAAAGATATAGTAATCGTTCCGATATTAAGAGCAGGATTAGGAATGACTCAAGGGATACAAAATCTAATTCCATCGGTAAAAATAGCTCATGTAGGAATGTTTAGAAACCCTGAGACGCTTTTACCACAAGTATACTACGCGAAGTTTCCTAATAATATTGCACAAGCTAAAACATTTATTTTAGATCCGTTACTTGCTACAGGTGGAAGTGTATTGGCTGCTATTGAATTATTGATAGAACAAAAGGTTCAAGATATTTCAGTGCTATCCATCATAGGAGTAGATCAAGGAATTAATAAAATACTTGATAAATATCCAAATGTTCATATTTACTTGATTAGCAAGGATGAAAAACTTAATGATCACGCATATATTGTTCCTGGTTTAGGAGATGCTGGTGATCGTTTATTTGGAACAAAATAAAAGTTGGGAGTTTTCCCAACTTTTCATTTACTTAAAATACTGATTTACATCTTCTTTTTCCAAAATAGATGGAATCCGATGTCTTGGTGCGCACCAGAGTTCACCATATTCGATCAATCTTCCATACTGGTCATAGGCATGCGTCGTTTCATAATGTATAGGCATTTCCTTAGAAATATTGAGTAAGGATGATATTTCATCATTGCTAAATATTATTTTTAATTTACGAACTGATTTACTCATTATAATTTCATACTCTTTTCTAAAAAACGAATAAAACAGTTTTCCTGTCATATCTGCTTGGTCAAGATTAGGAAATATATCGAGTGGGAAATACATGCTTGCTATAAAAAGCGGTTGATTGTTAGATTTATAAAGTCTAGAAAAATATACAAGTTCTTGATCGATTTTCAAACCAGTTAGTTTTGCTAAAGTAGGACTCGTTTTAACGATTTTCTTCTCAAGTAATGTGATTTCAGGAGTTTCTCCCGATGATTTTAGTGTTTCATTGACCAAAATGAGCTTATTATGAAAAACGTTTGGATTTGCATTATAGGTGACTTCATAATGATTATTAATTTTTACCACTAAAGCAATATCAATTAATTTTTGATAAGCACTCCGAGTTGCAGTTTTAGGAACACTTAATTCTTCATAAAGCTCATCAATACTAGGTAGTCTGTCTCCGTTTTGGATTTTCAGTTTCATGATTCCTACATAGATATAATCTTTGATTTGATCAACGATAGAAGCAGTAGATCTTTTATCAAGTACTAACTTAATATTTTTCATTTTCTATGACCTCCTCAAATGTTACATAATCTCCTGGAAGTGCATGAAGAATAACAGCTATGATTCTATTCTCATGATCAACAATTCTTGATGTAGCAAAATAGATACGATCTTTAACAGCAATGTTTAACAATAAAGCTTCAACATTTCCTGATTCACTTGCGATAATGTCAGTATATATTCCAGATATTTGATAATTGTATTCATTTGATATAAGTGAGAAAAAATTCTCTGTTTGGTGGACTTTTTTCTCTAAACCAGGGAAGTATTTGAAAGGGAAGTAAGCTCTCTGTAATGAAATTGGATGACCATCAATTAATAGACGATAACTAATGTCATAAGATTTTTCACCTTGGTGCAATCCGAGGATTGGGTAAACCTGATTTCGGTAGTCTACAGACCCAACTACAGCAATCTCTTTTTTTGCTTGATTTCCAAAACTAAAGATATCTTTTACAGTCCCTGTGAAATGATATCTTCTATTCACAAAGGTTCCATATCCTTGTTTACTTATTACTAGGCCCTTTTTCGTTAATTCTTCATAAGCTTTTCTTATCACTGAACGACTTAAGCCAAAAAGGTCACAAAGATCCTTTTCTGTTGGAAGTTTGTCTAAATGTCTAAGTTCTCTCAAGTAAATAGCATTTTCAATTGCTTTTGTTAGCTGTTTATAAATAGGTATCTTAGAAAATTTATCAATATAAATAGGTATCATTTGCCTCACCTTCTTCAATAACAGTATATATGATTTAGTTTAAATATGTACGTAGAAAATATTTTTTTAGTATCTATTGGTGATTTATAAATCGATGGAATCGTATAAAAAAGTGCTCTGAATTATCGGTATTTTATCTATAAGATTCAGAAAACTCCCTCTTCAAAGGATTAAGCGGGAGATGAATAAAACCAACTTTTTTACTTTAAAATATCTATAAATAAGTAAACTCTCTTATATCATTACATGATATAATATAAGTATAGAAATCGCGATATAAGGGGGTGGATGATGTGAGTGATACCATAAAAGGTTATGTCTATAGACTAAAGCCTACAACCAAACAAATCAATCTCATCAACCAAACCTTTGGCTGTGTCAGAAAGATGTGGAATATCCTCCTTTTCGAACGAAAATCTATCTATGAACTCTACGGAAGATATCCTGAGTTTCTAAATAGTCATGACTATCTGAATCCTAGACGGATCAAAGAAGAGTTTCCATATATGTATGATGTCGACTCTCAAAGTTTGACGACTGCTTGGCTACATCTCAAACAAGCCTATAGTAACTTCTTTAACAAGTCTCATGATGAACCTAAGTATAAATCTAGACATAACCCAATACAATCTTATACAACCCATACCACCAATGATAATATCCGTATAGAAGGTTCTTATCTTAAACTTCCTAAACTAGGTCTGGTT
>JAHIRQ010000124.1 GCA_018818645.1 Bacillota bacterium | reverse complement strand
GGTGTAGTTCCTGAAGGCTTTGAACTGATCGATCTACCTGCTTGTGAGCTAGTCGTATTCCAGGGAGAACCCTATAACGATGATGACTTTAGAGCACAAATTGGCTTTGTTATGGAATCGATTGAAAAGTATAATCCAAAAGTATATGGATTCTCCTATGATCCAGATGGATATAGATTTCAATATGAACCACAAGGGTATAGAGGCTATATCGAAGGAAGAGTTATCAAAAGATAAAAAAAATATATAAAGGTAGACTTTCAAATCGAAAGCCTACCTTTACTTTAGATATCCAATTTGGACTACTTTAAGATAACAAACATATTTTTAAGACATATACGCCCTATTTTAATCTAAATTTAAATGGTATAATCATTATATAGAAATAAAACAATTTGAGTGGGGGATTTATGAAGAAAATAGCGATACTATTGATGCTTTTCCTAGGAACGCTCATCATCTCTGGTTGTAAAGATACGAATAGAGATGCTTTTGGTTTTATAAACACCACGATACAAACGAAAGAAGAAATCAAAGAAAAGCTAGCATTCTATATTGATAGAATGCTATCAAGTGCTGAACTGAACTTGAATGTGACCACTTCAAGCGACAATCTTTTTCTTGCTACAGAAGCTGATTCAGATACTTATACAAGAGACGAACTACCACCCAAAAAAACGAATCATGTAAATCTCGATATGATAGATCCTATGACTGTTAAAAGAGAAGGCGAAAGACTAGAGCTATATTTAAGTAGTCTTGATTTGTGTGAAGAATTTGTAGAAGATGTTTTCTGTAAAATAACTATAGAAGATACGAATATTTTATATAAAGTTAGAAATGAGGGGCATCAGCTTTTCATTGAAGCATATCATTCTTCAAGTTTTATAAATGACGCAGGGAGCATGGATTATGTAACTGCAAGTATCATCTATATAGATATGATTGATGATCAAATGAGATATGAACGTATACTGGATACGAAGAGGATTCGAAATGATATAGAAGACCGTTCAATAAGCTATCATCTTTATCAAGAGTCAGGAGATTTAATCAACTTCGGTGTGAACTTGTTACTCAATAAAGATTACTTTTATCAAAAATATGATAGAGCTACTGAAACGACGTTTCAGTTTTCTAACACTGAGGGAGATTTAAATTTTAAATATAATGATTACCCAAATGATATCTTATATTTACTCAATTTTATTGACGATAAAGTTAGTACCAATCTAGTTTCATTTGGATTCTCCAATGCAGTATTAAGGTATAATTATTCCAATCCAACAGGAGTACCAAGATATGAATTGAGATGGAATTTACTAGATATATCTGGATGGGATAAAGTTGTTGTTTTTGATAGAGTTCCTGCCCATGTCTATAATCAAGATTTAGAAGTATTGGAAGATTTTACCACTGAAGTAACAATCAGTGATGTAACATCTGCTGAAACATACATTCGTGTTGCTAAGGAAGATATTACTGAAAATCTTCTTAATCTTTCTTTGTATGGATTGTCCTTTAATCAAATCACCATTGAAGAACTCAATCAAGGGATAACATATCTAGAAGACAATCATGAGAATTTATTAAAGGAACATGGTTTTTCTCTAAATATTGATAGAAACAGATCTAAATTATTAGATTTATTTCCATATCTTGCAGATCAAGACTTAGTAGAGGAATTATTTGAGCAACTAAAAAATGAATAAACAAAAAATAAGATTTGTTATTGTTAATTAATAAATCTATTCAATGGAGGGAAATGGATGAAAAAACTGTTTATAATTCTTGTTTTATTTTTGGGAGCCATAACGATTTCAGGTTGTGCTAACACTGGGGATGGTTATGGATTTAAGAACACTTCGAAACAAACTAAAGCTGAGATTCAAGAAAAAATACAGTCTTACTCAGATCAATTGAAGGCTAATGGTGGAGGACTTTTAAATTCAAATCAGAGCTTAAGTTCTGATTCAGGTGATGAATTCCCAGAAGATACACCAAAAATCAATAGAGAAGACCTACCACCAGAATATGACTATCCATATGATCCTGATGTCGTTGATCCATTTTTTACTCAGAATGCAGCAATGATTTTAGATTTATATCATGAAGCATTGGACTTATGCGATGAATTTGAAGAAGATGTATTTTGCACCATAAATTATGATGAATACGACTTATATTTGAGAGTCAAAAATGAAGAAGAACAACTTTTCATTGAAGCTTATCATTATCATTCAACTTCAAGTTTTGGTGGCAATAGTTTTGTGAATGCTGAATTGATGTATTTGAACCGCCTTGATGAAAAGGTCTATTTTGAGCTTGTTCGTGATTTTCGAGAAAGAAGCGGAGATTACGAAATACACAATTTGTATTATGACCGTTACTATGAATCAGGGGATATGCTAAATATCAGTCTCAATATGAATGCTGAATTTGATGTTTATTATCAAAACTATGTAAGAGAAAATCATAACGTGTTTCTTTTTTCTAACTCAGAAGAAGGAAGATATTATAACTATAAAGATACTGCAACCAATAAGTTTCATTCTCTTGGTTATAGAGATGGTATAGAGGTTTCAAACAGATTTGTAGGATATGGTACGCATAATCCTACATTTAGATATAGTTTTAATTGGAATTCAATATATCCACCTATTCAGTTAACTTGGAACACGCTGGATATAACTGGTTGGGATAGTGTCGAACTCAACGAAAATGCACATGATCGAATCTTTAGTGGTTCTGAAGAGGTTTTGGCTGATTTCTCATCAGTCTTTAGCGTATATGAAGATATTATGACAGCGGAAACTTATATTTTCGTTCATGAAGAAGAGATAACACAAGGATTAATCAGTCTATCTGATTATGGATTATCCTTTGGTAATGTAACCATTGAAGAACTAATCAGTGATATTCCTTTCCTTGAAAATAATTATGCAAGAATTTTAGAAGAGTATGGTTTTGTAGAAGATATGGCTCAAAATAAAACGATATTACTCAATATGTTTCCATATTTAGGAAATCAAGATATTATTGACGAATTGTTCAATAAATAAACTTATTTTTTAGATTAAAGTAACATCTCATATCATGATCTACTTATTTCAAATGGGTTAAAAACACCCCAAAAGAATAGAGTTATCAATCCTTGTATCTGATCACTACTATTTGGGTCTCCTAAAGAGCAATATCCTAGTTTTTTCAATCCAAAATACCGATTTATTCGGTATTTTTTTGTTTTTTGAATTCAACTCTTGATAATGCATATTCCATGAGTATTAAATTGTTAACTTTTCCAAAAAAATAATGCTATAATACTGTCTATAGACATAAAGATGAAAGATTTTAATGATTCATATTTGTGTCATATGACAATTGGATATTTTGTGCTAAACATTACAGCATACAAAAGATTACTGAGCACACTATAGAGCAATCACCGCATTTTTAGAAAACTGAGCCACCTGGTGAATCGATGAGTCGCATCAAAGTTAAAGTCATAACTCTACTAGTTATACTCAATGCCTTGTTTTCCTTGGGCATGACTTTTGCCTTCTGGGCGAGTTCAGTTGAATCGGGTATCTCAAATTCTGATGGTCAAGTCACCATTGGAGACTGGGGAATTCCAATCTTTACTGCTCAGGAATTCTATGATTTCGCTACAAAAACCAATAGCTTATCCACCGATGTTTATTACCTTGCAAGAGATATCGATTTTACAGGGTTCATCTGGACATATAATGCTACCAATAACAGTGTAACCTTTAGGGGAGAACTCAATGGTAACAACAAAACCTTATCAAATTTAACAATCACCAATACGACGACCACGTATAATTATCATGGGATTTTCCCAAGAATTAGTGGTGCACGCATTCGTGATTTAACTTTATATAATATTCAACTCATCACAAACCCATCCTCAGGAACCACTCAAAGAGCAGGACTCATTAGTGGAAATGCATATGGGGGAACTAATTTAATACAAAACATCAAAGTCTTAAATTCAGGGACACAAGGAGCAAGTGCAAATGGTGTTGGAGGATTAATTGGAGAGGTTTCTGGAGCATCCACGATTGTTACCTTAAATCGAATTAAGCTCAATAATATGAAGGTATTTAGTCGTAGTGCTTATGTTGGTGGATTGGTTGGTAGAGTCAACGCCAGTGGTGCAACTGTCAATATGGCTGATATTGATTTTAAAGGAGATGTCTATTCCAATTCGACCAATACAACCACAGGCTCCATCGCAGGTGGTTTAATCGGACAAACCAATGCAGGGACATTCGCGAATATTGAACGTGCAATTGTAGATGTAACATTCCAAAATACCTTAGTAACCAATGTAAGCTACTTAGCATATGGTCTAAGATATCTTGGAGGATTCATTGGTTATAATCTATCATCAACAGCAAATATTAATATATCTTATTCCTTTATGACTGGAAGTCTTTATACGAGAACTAATGATGCGACCTATGTAACCAATGTCGGAACTGTCACTGGTAGACTAGGAAATAATGCAACGCTAGATAATGTATATCATTCCTATGTTTTATATAGAACAACAACGGGTTCTAGCTATACGGAAACCAATCAGTTAGGACAAGTGGCTACAGTGGTGAATCAAACAGCGATGCCTGATCAAGCATGGTGGAATAGTGCCTATACTATATTTTCTAGTATTAATAATTACTGGAGTCAAGAACCATCTACAGGAAGGGTTTATTTAGATGGAACACTGAATATAGCAAATGTTGGTGTACCAGTCTCAACTCCGGAAGAATTCTATGCAATGGCTACCAATACAACAAGCTTAGGAACAGATACCTATTATTTAGCAAATGATATTGATTTCACCGGATTTACTTGGAATTACGATGCTACCAATAATAGTACAATCTTTAGAGGAAATTTAAACGGTAATCAAAAGACAATTTCAAATCTAACCATTACCAATACAAGTACGACCTATTTATATCTAGGTATATTCCCTCGAATGGATGGTGGATCTGTCTATGATCTAACACTTGATAATGTTCAATTGGTGACCTCATTGACAGGAACTACGCAACGTGCTGGTTTAATTACAGGAAATGTGTTCAATGCAAAAATAACGACAATAAAAAATATTACCATCATTGATAGTGGAGTTCAAGGAAATAGTACGACTGGTGTAGGTGGACTTGTGGGCTATGTACAAACAAATCTGACTATCTTAAATATTGAAAATATTAAAGCAACCAATTTCAAGGTGTTTAATCGAACTGCTTATGTTGGTGGATTGGTTGGTAGACTTGCGAATACTTCAACAGTGAATATCAGTGATGT
>JAHIRQ010000014.1 GCA_018818645.1 Bacillota bacterium | reverse complement strand
TTCTTTGGATGCAAATGTAATTAACAATTTGATCTATCTAGAAGGTCATATCCAAAATCCTAATGTACACATTATTGTTGAGCTTCTAAATCCTAAAAATGATCCTATTGTCAAAGGATTTTCAATTAAAAATACCATTATTAGTAATAAAATTATTTCTCTGCTACTTAGCAAACTTGCATTATTTAATGAAACTGCACCATTTTATGAAGATTTATTGACGATTGCCCCAAATGCGAGTAATATCGATAGTCAAGCAATTTTAATTGAAAAAGCAGTTCATGTAATTGATGAAAAATTTCCGATAATCTTTGAATCAAAGAAGCAGTTGATTGAATCGATTTATTATACATTCAAAAAGGAAATGATGCTCATTGGTTACTATAAAGACAAGGAATTGATGATGATTGAAGGAGATCTTCATTTAGGTCAAAAGATTGTCATTGAAGAAAATGATTCACTCATTTTGATGAAAATATAATTAAAATATGCAAAAATTTGCATATTTTTTTTGTAATCCAATATAATAAGATTAATAATTATTGAAAGAGTTGATGAAATGCGTTGGTTCATTTTTATGAGGCTATTTAAGAAAATATTTGGTAAGTCACTACCTGATCTTGATTGGATTCAAAATCAGGGTCTTTTATCGATGAAGATTGCTCAAACATTCGCATTAAGAATTGATTTCTTACCTGAAGAGACCTGCACGCACCTTGCAAAGCTTTATACCAAGACCACTCCTATTGAGCCTGAAGATTTTCAATTACTTCTAAAACAATATACTGATGATACTTGGTTAAAATCCTTTAAATCCATCGAGGATTTACCAATAGGAAGTGCATCAGTCGGTCAAGTACATCGTGCAACCTTGAAAACAGGTGAAGAAGTTGTTATTAAGTTAATTAAAAAAGATTTTAAGAGAAAATTTGAAAAAGATGTTCGTTCACTTAGAAGATTCATCAAATTTGTTATCTTTTTTTATCCCAAGCTAGCAAAGGTTGCTGATCCTGTAGGGATATTAGAGCATATTGAATCCTATACACTTGCAGAACTTGATTTATATAATGAGATTAAACATGGTAAGGAATTGAAACAAATCTATCTAGATCACAAAGATCAATTCGATTTAGATAGATTAAAATTCCCTCACATCTACGAAGAGTTATCTAATGAACATGTTTTGGTTTCTGAATTTATTGATGGACCAACTGCAGATGAGCTTCTAACCAATAAAAAAATGAAATTTGATGATATTTTAGAAATCTTTCATATACACGGCTTCTACATTTTTATTATCGGTACTTTCCATGGTGATCTACATCCTGGAAATTTAATCGTTAAGGGTAAAGATTTCTATTTTATTGATACCGGTGCGATTTCTAGAGTCGGTAAAAAAATCCAAAGTGGTTTATTTGAGTTCATGGAAAAACTATCTATGTATGATTATGTTGGCTGCTCACATGCACTCAATCATATGGCTGACCATGAAATTGATGGAAAAAAATTCGAAAAGTTCCAAGCTAATCTTTTAATTTTATATAAAGATTTTGCAGGTAAATCTGTTTCTGAGGAAAGTTTGACTAAGAAAATGATGGAGACCATTAAATTAGGCGTCAATTCTGGTATGATATTTGAAAAAGGCATGTTTCCAATTATTAAAAGTATGATGTATTTAGATGGGATGGTTTTAAAGGGTAGTCCCCAAACTGTTTTAATGGAGGAAATGCGTCGCTTTATCATTGAATTTAAAAAAGCGGATGCAATGATTAATCTTTGAAAAAAATAGCGATTATTGGTGCGGGACCTGGTGGTTTAGCTGCTGGATTATTACTTTCTAAGAAGTATGATGTAACCATTTATGAGAAGGACTCAGTGGTTGGTGGACGGTCAAAAAGAATTAAACTTGGTGACTATAAGTTCGACTTAGGACCTACTTTTTTGATGTATGTTGAAATACTTGCTGAAGTTTTTTCCAAATCAGGCTATGATTTATATCAAGAGATTGACTTGATCAAACTAGATCCACTCTATAAACTGATCTTCAATGATGTAACTTTTACCATTAGTGCAGATCCTAAAAAGAATATAGAAATGTATGAGAATTATGAAAAGGGGATGGGATTGTCCTATCAAAAATGGCTAATTGATCAAGAAAAGAAATTAAATGTGATCAAACCAATCTTAGAAAAACCGTTTTCATCACCATTTCATTTTTTCAGAAGAGATGTCATCAAAGCAGTTCCTGTCATTCATCCCTTTCAATCGGTTTATCAGTTACTCAATACATATTCAAAAAATCCTAATTTTATACACTCATTATCCTTTCAAGCTAAGTATTTAGGTATGGCTTCCTATCAAGCACCATCTATTTTTACGATTCTTCCTTATCTTGAACATCAAAAAGGTTTATATCATGTTGAGGGGGGGTTGAATAGAATTCATGCGAAAATGGGTGAACTTTTCAAAAAAAATGGAGGAAAGCTCATTTTGAATGCTCCTGTTGAAAAGATATTGGTAAAAAATAAACGCATTGAAGGTATCAAAATAAAGGGAGAAATTGTTTATTATGATCAAGTGATATTGAATGCTGATTTTTCATATGCTATGGAAAAACTAATTGATCCGATTCATTTAAAAAAATATCATCCTTCAAAACTAGAAAAGAAAAAGTATTCAGTATCGACTTATATGCTTTATTTGGGCTTAGACAAGATATTTGATTTACCTCATCATCAGATTATATTTTCAAAAGACTATGAAAAATACTTAAAAGAATTGATGACAGGTCAACTTTCTAAAGACATAAGCTTCTATATGCATAACCCTTCAATTCTTGATCATACACTTGCACCAAGGGGTCATTCTAGTTTATATATTCTAGTTCCTGTTCCTAACCTAAGATCTTCAGTTGATTGGGATCAATTCAAAATAGAATTGCGAAATCAAGTGATATCGATGATAAATCATCAATATCAAGTTGAAATTGAAAAGCATATCGTTGTTGAAAAAGTATACACTCCAATCGATTGGAAGGATAATGAAAATGTCTATTTAGGTGCTGTATTCAATTTATCACACGGACTCGATCAAATGTTACATAAGAGACCACATAATCAATTTGAAGAAATTAAAAATCTATATCTTGTCGGTGGTGGAACACATCCTGGTAGTGGTTTGCCTACAATCTATCAGTCAGCTTTAATATTGAATGACATCATGTAAACAATAAGAATATTGCATCCAATTGAATTGGGTGCATTTTATTTGCATTAAATTAAATATTTGATAAAATTAAATTGGATACAATATAAAAGGAGAAAAACAAATGAGCGTATATCAATTTTCAGTTCAAACAGTAGATCAAAAAGAAATGTCATTAAGTGAGTACAAAGGTAAGGTACTCTTGATTGTGAATACAGCAACCAAATGTGGATTAACCCCACAATATGATGGCTTAGAAAAGTTATATGAAACGTATAAGGATCAAGGATTTGAGCTACTAGACTTTCCATGCAATCAATTTATGAATCAAGCTCCAGGTACAAACGAAGAACTCGCAAGCTTTTGCCAATTGAAATTCGGTACTAAGTTTAAGACATTTGGAAAAATTAATGTCAATGGTAAAGGTGCACATCCTTTATATAAATATTTAAGAGAAGTTAAGAAAACCGATTTTAATGAATCAGGAAAAGAAAGTCTATTATCCAAAGTTAGTTCTTCATCAACCATCAAATGGAATTTTACTAAATTTCTAGTGGATAGAGAAGGAAATGTAATCTATCGATTTGGACCTAAATTCTTGCCAGAAAACATCGCTAAGTATATCGAAGGAGCTTTATAAATTATGGAATGGAAGCTAAACGATCAGCTATGCTTTCTTCTCTATGCAAATTCAAGAAATGTGATTAAGCTTTATAAAGAATTATTAGACCCACTTGGATTGACCTATACACAATACATTACGATGATTGCATTATGGGAAGAAGATCATCAAATGGTTAGTGATTTAGGACAACGATTGAGCTTAGATTCAGGAACATTAACACCACTGTTAAAAAAATTAGAACATGATGGAAGAATTAAAAGAACTAGAGATTCAAAGGATGAAAGAAAAGTATGGATTGATTTAACAGAAGAAGGAAAAAAACTCTCTTTTGACGCGAAACATGTTCCATTTGAGCTCTTCAAATGTGTAGATTTAGAGATGCAAGAAGCAATTAAACTTCATGAAATTCTAACTAAATTGAACAATAAAAACAAAACTTGTGAAAAAATTGATGATTTAGGAGAATAGAATGGAAGAAAAATATATGAAAAGAGCAATTGAACTCGCAAACATGGGTAAAGGATTTGTCAATCCCAATCCTTTGGTTGGTGCAGTCATTGTTAAGGATGGAAAAATCATAGGTGAGGGATATCATGAGTGTTTTGGACATGCACATGCTGAAGTCAATGCTTTTTTAAATGCGACTGAAGATGTTACAGGTGCAGATATTTATGTCACACTTGAGCCTTGTTCACACTATGGAAAAACACCACCTTGTGCTCTAAAAATTATCGAAAAGAAAATAAAACGAGTATTTATTAGTCAATTGGATCCAAATCCACTTGTCAATAGTAAAGGTGTTAAACTACTTGAAGATGCCGGTATTCTTGTTGAATCAGGTATCCTAGAGGAAGAAACAAAGGCACAAAATGAAATATTTTTAAAATATATTCAAACGAAGAAACCATTTGTTGCTATGAAATATGCAATGACCTTAGATGGAAAAATTGCGACAAAATCAAGAGATTCAAAATGGATTACCAATGAAAAATCAAGAAAATTTGTACACGAACTTAGAAATCAATATATGTCTATCATGGTTGGTGTAGGAACAGTGATTGCAGACGACCCAAGTCTTGACACAAGAAGAGATCAACCCTCAAGAAACCCGATTCGAATCGTTATCGATCCCAAGCTTGAAATACCTCTTGATTCAAAAATAATCAAGACTGCAAAAGAAATTCAAACAATTGTAGTAGCAGGTATGGATACGAATGAAACAAGAATTAAAAAGATTAGAGAATTAGGCGTTGAAGTACTGCAAAAACAAGCTAATCCAAATATTGATTTAGAAAGTCTATTGGTTGACCTTGGAGAGAAAAAAATCGATAGTGTATTAATTGAAGGTGGATCATTTTTACATGGACAAGCATTACTATCAAATATTTTAGATAAAGCATATATATTTATTGCACCAAAAATGATTGGTGGAAAAGATGCACTCACTCCAGTTGGAGGAAACGGAATTGATGCAATGAAAGAAGCAATTCAGTTAAGTCAAATCAAATATCACTATTTTGATGAAGACATTATGATTGAAGGAAATTTTACAAAATACAATACAGGAGAAACAAAATGAAATTTAACACAATAGAAGAAGCAATTCTCGCAATAAAAAATGGTGAAATGGTTGTAGTTGTTGATGATGACTATGAAGACAATGTCGGAGAAGTCATTATGGCAGCTGAGAAAATGAATCAAACATCAGTAGATTTTTTACTCAATCATGCGAGAGGGTATATTTCAGCGATTGCTGAAAAAAATCGTTTTGATGAGTTAAGTATTAATGCTTCCTATCAAAGATCGATCAATTCGATGAATAGAGGGACAGTAGGATCTAAAGAAGAAACAAAGTCTAGAGCAAATGATATCTTATCTACAATTCAAGCAATAGCAAATCCACAATCCAAACCAACTGATTTCAAAAGTTTTGGATATGTTTATCCAGTCATTTCGAGAAAAGGTGGAGTATTAAAAAGAGCTGGACATCCTGAAGCAGCTTATGACTTAACAAGCTTAGCTGGACTATATCCTGTTGGAGTCACTACTGAATTGATTTGTGAAAATGGAAAGATGGCGAAGCTTGAGCAAATTCTTAATTTCGCAAAAACATACCAGCTTCAAGTTGTTTCAATTGCATCTCTTATCGAATATCGTAAGAAGGACGCATCTTTGATTAAACGCGCAGCTGAAGCCAATCTACCCACCTCCCATGGTGACTTTAGAATGGTTGGATTTGAAAATGCATTGAATGGTGAGCATCATGTAGCCCTTGTTAAAGGTAACATCAAGCCTGGTGATGAAATACTCGTTAGAGTTCACTCAGAATGCCTAACTGGTGATGCATTTGGTTCACTGAAGTGTGATTGTGGTGAACAATTGAATGCGGCTCTAGATAAGATCGAAAAAGAAGGTAAGGGAATTCTCTTATATATGCGTCAAGAAGGTAGAGGAATAGGTCTTATCAATAAGATCAAAGCTTATGGCTTACAGGATCAAGGTCTTGATACAGTGGAAGCGAATCTAGCACTTGGCTTTGATGAAGACTTAAGAGATTATGGAATTGGGGCACAAATATTATCTGATTTAGGTGTAACTAAGGTTAGATTAATGACGAATAACCCACTTAAACTAACAGGTCTATCTGGCCATGGTATCGAAATTACCAATAGAGAACCAATTCAACTCAATCATAATGAAAGAAATGTTGAATACATGAAAACGAAGAAAGAAAAAATGGGTCATATCTTAAAGTTTAAAGAATAAGATCCTCATTTTATAGAGGTAATACTATGGACTTGAGTCATATAAAAACTATTGTTTTTGACTGGGATGGAACACTACATGACAGTATGAAAATATATAAGAAAGCGTTTCTAGAAGCCTATCAATATTTAGTTGACCATAAATATGCACCAAAAAAAGTTTGGATAGATAAGGATATTCAAAAGTTTCTAGGGATGAATCCTAAAGAAATGTGGGAGAGCTTTTATCCAAAACTCAGTCAAGAAGTTATAGATACAGTCAGTCCCATGATTTCAAGATCAATGACAGAAAGTATCAAAAACAATGAAGCAGTTTTATATCCAGGTGCACAAGAGATATTGGCTTATTTAAAGGAAAAAGGATATAAGCTGATTTATTTGTCTAATTCTAAAACCTATTACATGAATGCAATGGATGAAGCATTTGATCTATGCAATTATTTCGATATCATGCTATGCTCAGAAATGTATAATTTCATTTCAAAGAAGTATATTTTGGAACGTATCATGCAGTCCATACCTAAGGATGTTGTCATGATTGGTGATCGTGATATCGATATTGAAACAGGCAAATATAACAAGGTGATGACGATAGGATGTTCTTATGGTTATGGATCTTTAAAAGAGTTAGAAAATGCTGATTTAGTGATTGATGATATTAGAAAACTAAAGGATATCTTATAAGAAAAAACATTATAATGAAGAGCTCAAACGGGTTCTTTTTTATTTTTATGCAAAGCATATTATAATCTGAATAAATTAAAAATAAAAATGTAAGCGTTTTTTCATATAGTCTTTGATATCACATAAATATGTGATAAAATAAGGTCAACAAACAAGAAAAAAGACAAAGGAAACGAACATGCGTATCGAAAAACATCCGATTCTAACTTTCCCCAAAACGGAAGATATTATCTTTATTTTTGAAGGCAAAAAAGTAAAAGGTATACAGGGTGATACCATTGCTTCAGCACTTCATGCATTAGGAATTAAAACATTAAGCTATAGCATAAAAGAACACCGCCCACGCGGTTTTTATTGTGCAATCGGTAACTGTGCTTCATGCAATATGATTGTCAATGGTGTTCCAAATGTTAGAACATGTATTACTCCACTTGAAGAAAACATGGTTGTTGAACGACAAACCAACAAGGGGGTAGTCAAATGATTGAAAAGGATTTAATTATTATCGGTGGTGGGCCATCAGGTCTTTGTGCAGCGAAAACTGCCCTAGAAGCAGGTATGGAGGTTCTATTAATAGATAGAAGTCCAAATCTAGGTGGACAACTTGTCAAGCAAACACATAAATTTTTTGGTTCAAAAGCACAGTATGCAAAGACAAGAGGATTCGATATTGCTAAAAAATTAATTACAGATTTAGAAAAATTTGAGAAACTTGAAATCAAATCCAATACTACAGTGACTGGACTTTATTCAGATCATGTGGTAACTACTTATGATAACCATGAATACCTTAGATATCAAGCAAAGGCTGTTATAGTTGCTACAGGTGCTAGTGAGAAGTTCCTAGCCTTTGAAAATAATGATTTACCAGGAATCTATGGTGCTGGTGCAGTCCAAACTTTAATGAATAGTTATGGTGTTATTCCAGGATCCGAAATTGTGATGGTTGGTAGCGGAAATATAGGGTTAATTGTGAGTTATCAGCTCCTCCAAGCAGGAGTTAAGGTTAAAGCAATTATAGAAGCTGCTCCAACAATTGGTGGTTATAAGGTCCATGCTTCTAAGATTAGAAGACTTGGAATACCGATTTTAACCTCAACAACCGTAAAGAAAGCGATTGGAAAGGATGCTATTGAAGAAATAGAAATAGTTTCACTCGATGAAAAATGGAATGAAGTTCCCAATTCAAGTCAATTCATCAGCTTAGATGCTTTATGCATTTCTGTTGGTCTTTCTCCAATGCATCAATTATTATCAATGGTCAATGCGAAAACCAAGTTTATCAATGAGCTAGGAGGCTTTGTTCCAGTCATCGATCATCATCACCAGACTAGCATTCCAGGTATCTTTGTATGTGGTGATGCTGTTGGAATTGAAGAGGCTAGCTCTGCAATGATGGAAGGATATTTAACGGGTTTATATGCTTCAAATCATTTAGGAAAGTGCCATCCAAACGAAAAAGAAATGATTACACATTATGAAAATCAATTAAGTATGCTTCGTGATGGTCCATTCGGTATTAAAACAAAAGTAGGCTTAGAAAAACTAAGAGAGGGGAATAAACATGCTGAATAAAACCGGTATACCTGAAAAAGAGTTAGTTTTATCGCGCTTTCCCAATCAAAAAGCTTTGCTAAAGCCTAAAGCTATTTTGGAATGTTATGAGGATATTCCATGTAATCCTTGTTCAACAAGCTGTCCATTTGACGCGATTGAAATCGGACCGAACATCAATGTTCAACCTCATCTTTTAGTCGATGTTTGTACAGGTTGCGGTGTTTGTGTTCCAAGCTGCCCAGGACTTGCTATCGTTATTGCTCAAATCAGAGGAAATGATGCAGTCTTTAAAATCCCTTATGAGTTTTTACCTATGCCTGAAAAAAATGCTGTTTGGGATGGAGTCAATCGCAGTGGAGAAGTTATTTGCGATGCGTTAATTGAACAAGTAGTCATTAATAAAAAACAAGATCATACAGCAGTTGTTACAGTGAGTGTCCCTGTAGAATTTCTTCATGATTTTGTAACAATTAGGGTAAAACTATGACAAACAAAAAAGATATCATTATTTGCCGTTGTGAGGATGTATCACTTGAGCAAATTGAAAAAGCATTTGAAAATGGTTATGACACATTTGAAGATTTAAAAAGATTACTTCGTGTTGGTATGGGACCTTGCCAAGCAAACACATGTGGTCATCTTGCTCAAAGAGAAATCGCTAAGCATAAAAAACTTCCTATTCAAGAAGTTCCTGTGCATAAGGTTAGACCACTTGTTTTAGGTGTTCCACTTGCTAAGATTGCTGAGGGTAACAAAGATGAAGACTAATATTTTAATCATCGGTGCAGGAATCAGTGGTGTCAGTATTGCGTATAATTTAGCAAAAAAAGGTGTTTTGGGTATACATGTCATTGATCGAGGTTATTTTACCAACGGTGCTACAGGAAGATGCGGAGCAGGTGTTAGACAGCAATGGGCAACACCTATGAATTGCATACTTGCAAAAAAGAGTATAGAATTCTTTGAGAACGCGAATGAAATTCTTGAGTATGAAGGAAATCTTGAGTTTAAACAAGAAGGGTACTTAATGCTTGCAACCAATCCAGAAGAGCATGAGCAATTCACTAAAAATGTTAAGCTTCAAAACTCTTTAGGTATTCCCTCAAAGCAGTTAACTAAAGAAGAAGCGTTAAAGATTGTGCCTCACTTAAACCCTAATGCATTCATTAGTGCAACTTTTTGCCAGACAGATGGTCATTTGAATCCATTTAAAATGACTGAAGCTTATTATCTAGCTGCGAAGAGATTAGGAGTTACCTTCTCATTTTTTGAGGAAGCTCTTCATATTGAAACGAAAGATAAAAAGATTTTAAAAGTGATTACCAATAAAAACACCTATGAAACATCTAAGGTTGTTAATGCTGCCGGAGGTTACTCTAAAGAGATTGGCGATATGGCAGGAGTTGACATACCAGTTTATTCAGAGAATCATGAAATTTTGGCGACTGAACCAGTCGAAAGAATTCAAGGACCGATGGTGATGAGTTTCTCTAAGAATATTTATTGCCAACAAGTTCCGCATGGAGCATTCTTAATGGGAAGAAGTAATCCATTTGTTGAAAGGGGTCACGATGTTGAATCCACATGGCAGTTTTTAGACCATATGGCAAAAACAGTAACTGATATTATGCCACTTATTGGTAAACTTAGAGTAGTAAGACAATGGGGTGGCTCATACAACATGTCACCAGATCGACAACCAATTATCAGTGACACGAAGGAGTTAGAAGGCTTTTATATGGCTTGTGGTTTTTCAGGACACGGCTTTATGTTCGCACCAATGACAGGTCTACTCTTAAGTGAAATCATACTCAAAGAAAATAACTCGATTGATATGGAACCGCTGCATCTAGATCGTTTCAAAACACAAGATCAATTCCATGTAGAAAAATCAGTCGTTTAAAAAAAGGAGAAAAAAATGTCAATCTACACTTACAAAACAGAACCACTTACAGATTTTAGCAAAGAAGAAAATATCAAGAATTACCTAAAAGGTTTAGAGACTGTTTCATCTTACATGGGTAAATCCTATGATTTAGTAATCAATGGAAAAAGAATTAAGACGAATAAGCAAATGACTTCTCTAAACCCCTCCAACTATAAAGAAGTGGTTGGAACAATATCACAAGCATCGATAGAGCATGCAGATTTAGCTTTAGATACAGCACTTCGCGCATTTGAAACATGGAAACGTGTGAAGCCAGAAGTAAGAGCTGATGTCTTATTCAAGGCTGCTGGAATTATTCGAAGAAGAAAATTTGAGTTTGCAGCATTGATGACTAAGGAAGCTGGTAAACCCTGGGGAGAAGCTGATGCTGATGTCGCTGAAGCAATCGACTTTTTAGAGTACTATGGTCGTCAAATGCTTTCTTTAGATCGTATTGATGATGCAATTTTGAGTAGAAGAAACATTGAAAGAAACGAATACAAATATATAGCACTTGGAGTCGGAGCGATTATTTCACCATGGAATTTCCCGCTTGCTATCCTTGTTGGAATGTCAACAGCAGCAATCGTTTCAGGAAATACGATATTGTTAAAGCCTGCAAGTACGACACAAGTCATTGCTTATAAATTTGTTGAAGTACTTGAAGAATCTGGGCTACCAAATGGAGTCATTAACTTTATTCCAGGTAGTGGTGCAGAAATAGGAGATTATATCGTCAATCACCCTAAGATTCGCTTTATCTCATTCACTGGTAGTAAAGAAGTCGGAATCAGTATATATGAAAAGGCTGCTAAGGTTCAAAAAGGTCAACTATGGTTAAAGAGAGTTATTGCCGAAATGGGTGGTAAAGATGCAATTGTTGTCGACAGTGATGCAGATTTAGATTTAGCAGCAGAAAGTATTGTTCGCTCTGCATTTGGTTTTTCTGGACAAAAATGTAGTGCATGTTCTCGTGCAATCATTCATGAGGATGTATATGATGAAGTGGTTGAAAAAATGGTCAATATAACAAAGACCATCAAGGTTGGAAATCCTGAAACAAAAGATACATTCATGGGACCTTTAAATGATGAGAAAGCTTTTGATAAAGTCACTTCATATTTTGATGTTGGATTAAAAGAAGGAAGACTAGCAATCGGTGGTATATCAGATAAGTCTAAAGGATACTTTGTTAACCCCACTATATTTATTGATCTAGATGCGAACTCAAGATTGATGCAAGAAGAAATATTTGGACCTATTCTAGCTGTATGTAAGGTTAAATCCTTTGATGAAGCGATTATGGTTGCTAATAACACAGAGTATGGACTAACTGGTGCAGTGATTTCTAACAATAGAATGCACTTAGAAAAAGCTAGGGAAGAATTCCATGTTGGAAACCTATATTTGAATAGAAAATGTACAGGAGCGATTGTTGGATATCAACCATTTGGTGGATTTAATATGAGTGGTACAGATTCTAAGGCTGGTGGACCAGATTACTTGATTTTGCATATGCAAGGTAAAACTGTATCAGAAGCATTTTAATCAAAAAAAATGGTGTGGTTCAAATTGAACTACACCTTTTTTAATACAGTTTTTGCTTCACTAAATATAAGAATATTGTGGAGACAAGTAAATCGGCTGCTCCCCCAAAACTAATATTTTCATCAATACAATATTTTGTAAATTCAATAACTTCATCGAGCTGATCGGTATCAACTTCTGCAAGTTTTCTTTTAATCATCATATATCTTTCAAGTGAACCTGCTCTTTTCAATAGAACTGTATCATCAGTCGATAATACAATCATTTTCAGTAACCCTCTTAATGATGAATCACTTAAACTTTCTTTGAATTCTAGATTGACTAAAGCCAAGTGAATCGTAGGAAAACCAAGATATGCTTCACCACGAGCACCTTTGACCTGATGCGTGTGATATGCTTGTTCACCAAAAGTAATTGGGTCTCTATCAAATTCTCTTAATAGATCCTTTGTCATATTCTGGATATTCTTAAAAACTAAATCAAATTGTTGATGATGTGAAATGATATATCCAGTAGACAGCATAACGAGACCCAACACAAAGATCAATCCTTTATAGCAGTTGACTCCATTGGTTGCTTTAAGCATATCTTCTTCAGCAATGATTCCTATTTCTCTTGCCTCAACAAAGAGGTTATTGATATTGGTTGAATAATAACCCATTTGAAACATCTTACCAAAATAGGGGATAATTACCTTTTGAGCAGCTAACATGAGTCCATAAGTCATATCTTGATGTGAGCCTTTGGTTGTTTTCGTAACTAGACCAAACTTGTGTTCGACATTGAGTTCATAAAGCATCGCTTTTTCAGCATAATCAGTCATTAACTCCAATAAATAAGAAAATACTGATTTTTTGATAAACGTTATCAGTTCATCAATGGGATGAGTTTGATTTCTAGAACAAATTCGCGCATCTTTTTCACATAAGTAGCAAGTTCTGGGTTGAATATTTAAATCATCTCTGGATATAGATTTCTTACTGTGCAAGTAATAATCTAAATCGATGAATCTTCCAAGAGGATGAGAGTCTTCGATATCAACGAGAATCGATTTAACATATTCATTTTCCCTAGGGTTGATGACAACTAAATAGTATGGTCCATCCATACTTTCTTTATATTCATGATACTTAATCGAAAAAATATTTTTTAACTCGTTAAAAAACAAGCGTACCAAAAGATACGCTTCACTGATATTTTTATGTTCTCCAGGTATATTTGATTTTATACATAGTAAAGGTAACCGAAATGTCTCTTGGAGTTCTTCGATGCGGATATGTCTATTTTCTCTAGCTGTTAAAATATCATTCATGATGGAATAGTGCCTTTCCTTTTTTGGATTTCAAGAATTTATATGTAGGAGCAGGTGTATATAATTTAATCATATCATATTTTTTTTCGACGGCAAATTTCCGAATGAGAGAAGCACTCACGACATTTTCTTTGTTTCTTAGTCTTTCAATAATCACGAGTTTGTCTCTTAGTATTTTTTTCATGGTTTCATTGTATGCGTTGGTTGCAGGATCTAGTGGTTCACTTCCAACATATCTGAAGTCTATAGAAAATATAGGGATAAAATACTTGTTAAAAATTGAAATATCTAAATCCATGTACGCATAGGATCGTTCACTCGTTTCCTTTAAAAAGTAAGTTGGAAAAGTAGCAGTACTAATGATATATGGTGTAGATGGAAGTATATGGACATTTTTTAAATGCTTTGTAGATTTTTGTAATAATTCTAGTCGTACTGGATAAGGAAAAACTGATTTATTCTCTTCAACAAGGAAAATCAATACATTATCATTTTGAGTCGAACATTTTTCAATTAAATATAAGTGACCAAGAGTTACTGGGTTACAATTCATAACAATAGCAGCAGTAGTCCCTCTATTTAGGGTAAGTGTTGATTTTAACCTAGTGAGTCGTTCAATAATGGTATCAAACTTGTTTTCGAGCATAACAATCGTTTCATTTTCGTAGATGAGTGAAAAGTTATAATTCAAAAAGAAAGCTTTACTTTTTTGTGTAGTAAAAAGAAAGTATTTTTGAATACCTCTGTCATTTAAGATACTCATCAAATGCGATAAAATCAAAGCTGTTAGATTTTCACCTTGGTGACTGGGGTCAACAGCAATCATTTTGATAACATTTGAATCGAGTGATCCGGTTGCTACCATGACCTCTCCATCATAGATACCAACGGTTTGAGTGACATTATCATCAAAACTCAAATGATTTAGAGTCAATAGATGTTTAACATCATTCAATTCAGTTTTTGACATACAGTCAACAAAGTGGTACATAATTGCTCCTTAAACTTTAAAAATACTATCGATAATTGATCCATCACGGTATCTTACAACACCAATAATTTGATCACTTTTTTCCTTTGTTTGAGCAATACCCGATATGGATTGTACTTTATTTAATAAGTAATCCATAGTCACAATATTCAATTTTGAGTTTTTTAACTTTTCGAGCAAATCAACTCTTCTTGGGTTGATAGCAATCCCTCTTTCAGTAACTAGACAGTCGATTGTCTCACCTGGAGTGGTAATCGTCGTTACGTTTTCTCGAACCATTGAAGTTCTTGATTTTAAAAGGTTTGTAGTAATGATTGTAAGCTTTGCTCCAGCTGCAGTATCAGAGTGACCTCCGCTTCCTCCTATCAAATTACCAAATGAATCTGTAGTTACATTGACATTAAAATCGATATCGATTTCTGTTGCACCCAGGATAACGATATCTAGCTGATTAACTATTGGTTTGTCACAAGGATTTCCATATTTTGATGCACTCATTGCGATATGATTTTTATTATTCTTATAGGACTTAACAGCTTCAAGGTCAAAGCATTGAACATCGTATAATCTCTCAAATAAGCCAACTTCGTGCATTTGGACTAAGAAGTCAGTGATACCTCCAGATGCAAAAGATCCTTTAATATTCTTTTCTATCATCTTTTTTTGCATCGCTTTTGCGACAGCTAGTGATGTACCACCAGCACCTGTTTGAAAGCTCATCGATTCCTTGATAAAGCCTAGTTCATCAATAAGCTTAGCTGTATCATTTGCAATCTTTAATTGAACAGGATCTTTCGTTGGTTTTGTAGTTCCAGAAACAAT
>JAHIRQ010000123.1 GCA_018818645.1 Bacillota bacterium | reverse complement strand
GTTCATGTTGGTCGATTGAGAAAGGATTTAAGTGCAGAAAATGGTATTCATTTATGGGCAGTTGCAGACAATGTTAGAAAAGGTGCAGCAACCAATGCAATTCAAATTGCAGAGTACTTAATAAAGGAGAATCTTATATGAGCTTATTTACGGGATCAGGTGTAGCAATCGTCACACCATTTCTAAAAAATGAAGTCGATTATGATGCATTGAAAAGACTAATCGAGTGGCATATCGAGGAAAAAACAGATGCGATTATCGTTTTTGGAACGACTGGAGAAAGTGCAACTTTATCCATGGAAGAAAAGAAAAAAATCGTAGAATTTACAGTAAAAATTGCGCATAAAAGAACACAGATAATTGCAGGTACAGGAACAAATGATACAAAAGTCTCAATTGAACTTTCTAAGTATGCAGAAAAAGTCGGTGCAGATGGTTTATTACTCATCACGCCTTATTATAACAAACCTACTCAAAGAGGGTTATATGCGCATTTTAAAGCCATTTCAGAGCATGTGAGTATTCCAATCATCTTATACAATGTACCATCACGCACAGGAGTTAACCTACTTCCTGAAACTGTCCTAGAACTTTCTAAAATCTCACAAATTAGGGCTATAAAAGAGGCGTCTGCAGACATCAGTCAAATCGCAAAAGTTATAGAACTTGTTCCTAAAGATTTTATAGTTTATTCTGGTAATGATGATCAAACAATGCCTATCTTAGCACTCGGTGGAAAAGGTGTTATTTCAGTTACAGCAAATATTTGTCCAAGATTGATTCATGATCAAGTCTTAGGCTATTTAAATGGTGATCAAAAATGGGTTGACTCAGCATTAAAAACAAGAGAATTGCATCAAGTTATGTTTATTGAAAGCAATCCAGTACCAGCAAAAACAGCATTAAATCTAATGGGTATGATTGAAAAAGAAGTTAGACTTCCACTCGTTAGTTTAGAAGATAAAAATCTTGAAACGCTAAAAAGTGTTTTAAGAAAATATCAATTGATTGGAGATCAAAAATGAAAGTATTAGTCATTGGATCTAAAGGTAAAATGGGAGCGTTGGTAAAGACGTTATTAGAAGCAGATCAAAGAGTTGATTTAGTCTATGGATTGGATCAACATGAGATCAGTTCTAAGACAACATTTCAAACTTTTTCTGACTTACCTAAAGTTGATGTTATCATTGATTATTCACACCCAAGCTTACTTTCTGATATCTTAAGCTATGCGAAAATAAACTGTACACCATTAGTGATAGCAACCACAGGATATAGTAGTCTTCAAGAGGAAGAGATCTTAACGATGAGTCAAGTCCTTCCAATTTTTAAGAGTTCAAATTACTCATTTGGAGTTGAAGTTTTGACACAGGTGTTAAAACAAATCTCTTCAGTTTTAGAAGCTGATTACGATATTGAAATTGTTGAAAAACATCATCACTTAAAAGTAGATGCTCCAAGTGGAACATCACTTCATCTAGCCAATACAATCAATCAATCACTTCTAGTCAAAAAAGAAATAGTAAATGGACACCAAGGAAAAAGAGCAGAAAACGAGTTAGCAATACACGCCGTACGTGGTGGCTCAGTTATTGGTGAACACACCGTTATGTTTCTAGGTCAAGATGAGACGATTGAGATTTCACATATTGCACAATCTAAGTCAATATTTGCTTATGGATCGATTAAAGCTGCCAAATTTTTAGTTTGTAAGAAAGCAGGATTATACAAGATGAATGATATTTTTAAGGAGCTAAAACAATGAGTGAATTTTTATTAGATGCTTATGAAATCGCTAAATTCATAAAGGATTCAAAAAAGAAAACACCAATTAAGCTATATTTAAGAGGTGATATGCTCAATATTGATTTTTCTAATGTATCAGCATTTGGTGATCAAAATCATCAAATCGTTTTTGGCGAGATTGTTGAAATTGAAAGACTATTAAATGAGTATAAGGAACACATCACAGACTATGTGATTGAATACGACAGAAGAAATTCTGCGATACCTCTACTTGATATCACTAAGATTCAGGCAAGAATTGAACCAGGCGCAGTCATTAGAGAACATGCAACGATTGGTAAAGACGCTGTCATCATGATGAATTCAACGATCAATATCGGTGCAGTTATCGGAGAAAGAACGATGATCGATATGAATGCAGTTGTTGGAGCTAGAGCAATTATTGGTAAGAACTGCCATATTGGAGCAGGAGCTGTTGTAGCAGGTGTGCTAGAACCACCTTCAAAAACACCTGTCATTATTGAAGATGATGTTTTAGTTGGTGCGAATGCTGTCATTTTAGAGGGTGTAAAAGTAGGTAGGAATTCGGTAGTAGCAGCAGGAGCAATTGTGACTGTTGATGTTCCTGAAAATGTAGTTGTTGCTGGATCACCTGCGAGAATCATAAAAAATAAAGATGAAAAAACAATAGAGAAGACAAAAATACTCGATGATCTTAGAAAGTAGGTATTTATGGATTTAATCAAACTTGATCAAGACTACATATTAAATACTTATAAAAGATTACCAATTGAAATCGTAAAGGCTAAGGGATCTTATCTATATGATCAAATGGGAAATAAATATCTAGATATGTTTGCTGGTATTGCAGTTTCTAGCTTAGGTCATTTGCATCCTAAAGTGATTCAAGCGATGAAAAAGCAGATGAAGAAAAATCTTCATCTTTCCAACTACTTTGTCTCAGAACCTTTAGTCGATCTAGCAAAGGGATTGGTAAGCAAAAGTTTCGCATCGAAGGTATTCTTTACGAATTCTGGAACTGAGGCGATTGAAGCGTCCATTAAACTTGCAAGAAAATATGGTAAAACGATAAGTCCTAATAAGTTTAAAATCATTACACTTTCAGAATCTTTTCATGGTAGAACAATGGGTGGTTTAACATTAACAGCACAGCCAAAGTATCAAGAATCATTTCTTCCTTTACTACCAGGTATAACCTATGTAGAAAGAAATAACATCAAGGAATTAAGAAAAGCAATGAATCGTGATGTTTGTGCAATCTTTATCGAAATGATTCAAGGTGAAAGTGGTATTCAAGTGTTATCGAGAGAATATATCGATGAATTAATCAAACTATCCAAGGAATTTAAAGTCTTGATTGTTGCTGATGAAATTCAAACAGGATTACTTAGAACCGGTAAGCTATTTGCTTATGAACATACCAATCTAATCCCAGATGTTCTTACTTTAGCAAAGTCATTAGGTGGAGGATTACCATTAGGTGCTATGCTTGTCTCAAAATCACTCGAAGATATTCTAAAAGCTGGAGATCATGGAACTACTTTTGGAGGAAATCCATTAGCAGCAGCTTCAGGGCTTGCTACATTCACTATACTTTCAAGTGCAATCATGATCCAAGAAGTTCAAGCTAAATCAGATTATTTATTCGAAAAATTAAATAGTCTGAAAAATAGATACAAAATCATTAAAGAAATCAGAGGAAAAGGTTTAATGATTGGAATTGAGGTTGGAGAGTTTGCTGATAAAATTAAGAATGAAGCACTTGCCAAAAAGGTATTACTCAATGTTACCAATCAAACTGTTATTCGATTACTACCGCCATTAAACATGACTTATAAAGATCTTGATATATTCTTAAATATCTTTGAAAGTATCTTCATTTCAATAAATACAAACAAAAATGGGTAAAAAAAGTTACCCATTTTTTTTAATAATGTATAATGATTTTAAGTATATATGTTAGGCATTCATGTTAATTTAAAATGTCATTGGTAAATACATGACTTATAAAGTCAATTATGAAGTGTAATTCGGGTTTGTGGTTGAAATATTATCAAATATCACATAAAATGGTAGTAAAGGATGAAAGAGGGAACTTCGTGAAGCGTTACACCTGGAAACTTGCAATTGCATTCGTTATTTCCTACTTACTGCTCATGTTGGTGGTTGTTTTTGCTTATATAAACATCTCACAAAACTTTATTGAGAGACAAGCGAGTAAAAATCTTTTAGATACAGGTGAGGTTTTAGCTGAAAGAATTAGTGCGCAAATCGATTTTGACTATAACAAGTTAGAAGATACCATAGAGACCTATATAGCACAATCGCTCGATCCAGTTGCTACACTCAATGCAAATATTAATGATTTAAACATCCATGGTTCGACCTATACAGGTTTTGGAACTCTAGATGAAAGAGTTTTAACAATCAATGGAATTGAATATACTTACATCGATGCATATGACTTTGAAGATTTTAATGAAATTGTTTCTATTTACTCCTTTCAAAGTGCATTTCAAACTGGAGAACAAACCAATTACATTTTTTTCAAAGTGGATGATGTCATTGCATATTTTGAAGCAGCACCCTATATAGAAGCTTTGATGGAGTCAAGTCAAACATCTACAAATTTTTTAGTCATGACTGCTGATAACACGATATCGTATAAAAGTTTTTCAAATGGAACACTGAGTTTCTTTTATGATTATTTAAGAAATGAGTCTGTTAGTGAATCTGTTATCGATGATATTAAATCAAAAGTCATGGAGGGTTCAACCCATGTTTTGCAATCGAAATTTCTAAGTGAATCCTCGTTTATAACTTTAAATCCATTAGATTCTCAATTTTCGTCAAAGCAGTTCTATTTGATTGTGACCTATAATGAAAATGATATAATTCTTTCGATGTCTTATTTAACAAATATTTTATGGGCATTATTCTTTGTTATCTTCGTTTTATTTGCTTTAGCATTGGTTATCATTTACAAGATTTTAGTAACCAAGATTAATGATATCGAAAATGCTAGAATTACCCATTATTACGCCAAGCCTTATATCATATGGATCACTGGTAAAGGAAAAATCAAGAGCTATAATCAAAGCTTTAAGAAACTTTTAGGTGATTATGATATTTACGATAAGATACAAGACTTCAAAATTAAGACCGAATTTGATATGGAAAATATTGAGGATGTCATACATCGTCAACGAGCATTTACAGCAATCTTTGAGCTTGGTCTCTTAAGACTTGTATATATTCGATTTATCCCTATGCGTTCTGGTGGAGGATATCTACTGGTTGGGGATGACAATTCAAATATTGAAGGAAGATTCGATGAGTATAAATCACTTGCTTTATTCAATAAAGTGACTCATTTACCAAACTATAATAGTTTAAGAGCAGACTTAATCTCATTCTTTAGTGATTTGGATGCAGTTAAGAAAATGAATTCATTACTCGCTATTGATATTGTTTCTTTCTCTAAAATTAACATCTTATTAGGGGATAAGAGCGGTGATCGATTCCTAGTCATCATTTCTGAACTTATTGATGAGTCCTTAGAAGGATACCCTGCAACACTTTACAATACGGAATCTGATAGTTTCTTCATCTTTTTCAAGGATATTGAAAATTATAACTGGGTGACACGTTGGATCACTAAGATTTTAAGTATTTTTGAAAAACCAATAACAATTGACAAAAACTTTATCAATATTGATGTAAAGATTGGTGTATTTAATATCGAAGCAGACCGTTATGAAATTCTAAATGCAGATGTTACCTATGATAATGCGAACCTTGCATTAAATCATGCTAAGGAATCCAATACACATAAACACTTTATTTATGATGTGAGTTTAAATATGGTTGCATCTCGCGAGCAGCTTATGGAAGCCGATTTAGCCATCGCGATTAAGAACCAAGAATTTTATATGGCACTTCAACCTCAGTATGATAATACTAAAGAGATGATTACTGGCTTTGAGGCACTCATTCGCTGGAGAAATCCAAAATATGCTTCTGAGTCCCCTTTAAAGTTTATCCAAATGGCTGAACGTAACAACATGATTATTGATATCGGTCGTATTGCACTTCATGAAACCTGTCAAATTGCTAAGGAAATGGAAAAATATAATGTACACATCTCTTTAAATATTTCTCCAGTCCAAATATTACAAGCAGGCTTCGTGAATGAAATCATTACTGTATTTGAGCAATATGATTTGAAAAAACATTCGATAAGCTTAGAAATTACCGAAACATTCTTAATTGGATCTTTTGAACTTGTTATCAATAAATTAAAACTACTTCAAAAATATGGGTTTGATATCCATCTAGATGACTTCGGTACTGGGTACTCATCACTACAATATTTAAGAGATCTACCAATCAATACGATTAAAATTGACCGTGCATTCATTATCAATCTTGAAACAGATGCTCACTCAAGAGCAATTGTAACGATGATTTCCAACTTAGCGAAAAATATAGGATTGGAAGTTATTGCTGAAGGTATTGAAAATGAAAAACAAAACTTAATCGTCTATAAGAGTGGCTGTAGTATTATCCAGGGATATATGATATCAGCACCAGTTGTGAAAAGTGAAGCGATTAAACTCTTAATAGATTATAATATAGATAAGACGAAGAGAGTCGATGTGCAAAAATTCATGAAACCTAAGGAGACTAAGAGATGAGATGGTTCACTATATATCAGGCTAGTGATCAGTTGACAATTATTTTATCAGTAGTTGCAATTTTGATTATGCTTGCATCAATCTATTTTTTAGCACGCTCTTATTTTTCTGAACGTCAAAGAATTAAAGAAGAAAAAGCATTAACGATTGAAGGAGTACTTACAAGAGCAGAGATCACATCGATTATTACCTCTCATATTGCAAGAGCAGGTAAAGATGGTCAATTTTCATTGATTTATCTTGACTTAGATAAATTTTCAGACTTTATCAACGCATTTGGTCAAACTGAAAGTGAAAAAATTATCGAAAAAATTGTTAAAAATATCGAATATGCATTACCAAAAACAGTAAAACTAGCAAGACTTCAAAATGACGAATTTCTAATATTTTTATCGATGGACTATGACAGAACAGAAGCTGTTGACTTGGCAAACAAGGTCAAAATAGCGCTCAGTCGACCAATCAAACTATTTGGAGATACTTCTATCAATTCAACTGCATCGATTGCAATCGCATTCTTCCCGATTCATGGTGGTAATTTAAAGGATTTATTAAACTCTTTAAAGCTTGCAACTTATTTAATTAAGCGCAATGGCGGAAATGCAATTCGTGTTTATTCTGATGAAATGACGACTGAAGGTGGAGAACATGTTGAGTATTATTATCAAATCAAACATGCGATTCAACATAAGGAGTTCCAATTGTTCTATCATCCAATGATAGACATCAAATCAAATAGTATTTATGGTGTAGAAGCTTTAATTCGTTGGAACCATCCTGAGCATGGATTGTTATCACCCTTTAAATTCTTAGGAATCATGGAACAATCTGGAGACATTAATTGGATTGGGTTATGGGGACTAGAAACTGTTATTAAGACCTATCAAGAGCTAAAACAAGAGTTTCCAAAGAGAAATATCTTATTCTCAATCAACTTAAGTCCAAAGCAGTTAATGAATGAGAGTTTATCAGGAGAGTTTCAAAAGTTACTCAAAAAGTATAGAATGAATGCTGAAAATATTATTTTAGAAATTATTGAGTTTGCAGTATTTGATAAACCAATGCAAATTCATAAAACATTGAGTGATTTGAAAAAAATGGGTTTTCAGATTGCTATTGATGGATTTGGGCTAGATTATGCTACACTCTCGAAAGCTGAATCTCTCAATATTGACATCATTAAACTAGATAATGAATTCTTAAAGGAAGAAGAATCTTACATGAAAGCGAAGTTTGCATCTCTTCTCGTAGAATTTGCGCATAAAAATAAATATACTGTAATCTGTGAAGCGATAGAAGATCTACCAATGCTTGAGGAAGCGAAGAAATATGAAATTGAAGTGATGCAAGGATTCTACTTTACAAAACCTCTTTCTGCAGAAGCACTGCGTGGATATATCGGTACTGAAGCCTGGAAGGATGTACAAAAATAGAAATAAATAGAATGAAATGAGACTGCTTGATTTCAAGCAGTTTTTTTTATGTTTTTTTGAGTATAAATAATTATTATTTATATTGAAAAAAATCCCATCTTAAGAAATAAATATATGTTTTGAATACATATTCTTACAATAATCTTAACAAAAAGTGAAAAATTATAAACATTAAGAAGTCGTAAGGGAATTGACATGATTGTAATCAATTTATAACAATTTATTCATTTTTTTTTGCTATTTCCTGTGATAGTATCGAGTTATAGAATAAGGAAAGAAGTGAGTTTGAATGAAATTGTCCAAAGTTTTAAAAGTTCAAAAATCAATCAAACAAAAACGAATACAATCCTTAATCTTCTTAGGATCTGGTATTCTTTCAGTAATCTTCATCTTAATTACCTTTTATGGACAACAAGCAGGAAACTTTGTAATGACAGTTGATCATGATGCATATAAAAGAGGTATTGTCTTATCCAATGACGAATCATTTATCAATTCTCAAGCAAGACTGATGACCAAACCTGTTGGAGAAGCGAGAGACATGACATACTCTTGGTTAAAGATTGAAGAGGTCTCAGCAACTACTGGAAATTATAGTGATCCAGATTATGATTACGTTGCTTACACATTCTACCTTCAAAATAATGGAATTGAAGCTGTTGATATCATTTATCACATTAGAATCACCGATGTTTACAAGGGAATGGATGAAGCAATTCGAGTTTTGGTTATTGAAGAAGGAGTACAATCCATTTTCCAAAAACCAGATCAAAATCCTGGAGGAGGTATCTTAATCAGTTATCCTCTAGAATTGCAACGTACCGATAAATTCCTATCCGAGACGATAGTGACTCGAAAAAGAGTTTCAAACTTTACACCAGGGCAAATTAGAAAATACAGTGTGGTGATGTGGATTGAAGGAACTGATCCTGATTGTACAGATGATATCCTTGGTGGAATGATAAAGCTTCAGATGAACTTCTCGATTGATAATCCATAGGAGGTATAGGATGAGAAAAATAAGGAAACTCTATATATCATTATTATCCCTCATGTTCATCCTCATGCTCTTCGGAACCGTAACCTATGCATGGATCACCATGTCAACGATCAATAACATTGAAGGCTTATCCTTAACAGCAACTACAGCAAGCGAATTAGAAATATCACTGGATGGAGTAAACTTCGGTAATCAAATTGATTCTAGTGTCATTGAACTCTATTTTGGCAATCCAACACTCAAGGATGTGACCTCAAGAGATGGAATCGAGTTTAGAAGAGGTGGTCTGACCGAATATGGAGTCGCTACCCCAAACAGGGATTACATGAGCTTTGAGTTATGGTTTAGAACAACTAGAAGAGAACATGGTCTTTACTTAATTAATAATGTTAGTCCAAAAGTAATGTATGACACAACAGCAAAAGGCACCTATATTGTTTCAAGAGGACGAAGTTGGGAAAGTCATGTTGATTTCTTAAACGGTAACGATATTGGAAATATGGTTTACAAGGGGGATGTCAACTTCTATTATGCAAGTCAAGCAGTTCGAATCTCAGTTGAAGAATTAAAGGATGAAGAAAACGAGCTTGACATCAGAAATATAGATGATCTAAATGTCTTCATCTATGACCCCTCAGAAGATGAGTCTAGAGGATATGGAAAACCATATGGAGCACATAGTTATTTTGCTCAACGTACGGGAGTGTTCATCGAACTTCCAATAGAAGTTCCAAATACAAGCTATAGACTCTCAGAAATGGATCCTATGAATCCATATCAAGCTCTTGACAATGATTCTCTAATCGCTTTATTGCAGGAGACAAATGAGCAAACATTAGCTGGTAAAACATATTATCAGGGTAAGGTTAGAATCAATATCTGGATAGAGGGATGGGATGCGGATGCATTTGACTCGATTATCTCAGACAGAATTAAAATGCAGCTGGAATTTAAAATTGCAAATCCAGCATCGTAATCAAGGATTCATTTAGCTTAGCTAATTGATATAGAAAAAAATATAAGAAAAAAATATAAGGAGACTAGGAAATGAAAAAAATTACAAGAAAGTTATTATTATCAGTTTTATCAGTCGTTCTAACAGTGGTAGCACTTGGAACAACTACATTTGCATGGTTTACAATTACGAATACAGCAACAGTGCAACCTTTTGAAGCAGATATCATTGCTGATTCAGGGATTCAAATTGCTATTGGTACAGCAGGATCAGATCCTCTTACATTAGAATGGAAATCAACACTGACTACATTAGATATTATCAATTATATGGAACAAACATATGGAGTTGATGGTTTTAGATTCAATCATGTGACTACACCTGACGGAAGAAACTTCTTCACACTTGGAACAATTGGTGTTGGTGACGGTACAACTTCTGGATATTTAACATTACCTCTACATTTTAGATCAGATTCAACAAGCCAAATCAATTGGAGCTATGTTTCATTAACTGGTTCTGACTCATCATTTACAACTAGAGTTGCTTTCACAGATAGCAAAGGTGTTGCTCGTTCTGCAAATAGTGCATTACTTGTGAATCCAGCGGATGCAATGAGAATTTCAATTACAGGTAACCAAATTGTTGAAGTTGAAACTGTGCCTACAGTTTTAAATGTTACAACAGCTTATGAAAATCCACTTTCAACTACCAATACAGTTCTTGGTGAACTTGCAGCTGCTGATCTTCAAGGAACTACTGAATTGGTACAAGGCATACCTACTAATATTGGTGTAAATGGTGCACAAAACTATTTCTACAGATCCAATGCTATACTTCCTGGTGGAAGTGATTCAGTATCTACAGTTGCAACCCTAACTTCAATAACAAGTTCATTAATTCTAGACATGACTGCTGATCAATCAGCAATTGCGGATGCAGAATATTATGGTCAAGTTACAGTACGTATTTGGTTCGAAGGTTGGGATGCTGAAGGTTATAATGCATTACTAGGTAAAACTATTCTTGCATCATTTAGATTCCAAGGAGCTTAATTTTTAAAAAAAGAATAACTAGTCGGGTAAGTGCAGCATGAGATGTTGCACTTACCAACCTATTTGGTGACTTAAAATGAGAGGTTTATATGAATCCAAAAGCTAGAAAAAAGGTTTTTCAGGCATTAAAGATTTCTTTAAATGGATTGTTTTATACAGTAATCGTTTTTTTAGTATTATTTTCGGTTGCTAGCATCCAATTAAAGTCAACATCTGATATCGCAAATGTGTTTCAAACTGGATTTTTATCGGTTCAGTCCAATTCGATGTCAGGTGATAATAATGATTCCTTTAACCAAGGAGATGTCATTCTAGTGAGTATGTTAAATGAACAATCTAGAAATCATTTAGCAGTTGGAGATATCGTAACATTCTATGATCACACCATAAGAAGTCACAATACGCATCGAATTCTTGAAATTGAATGGATTGATAATGAACTATTCTTAATCACTAAAGGTGACAATACGCTAGAAGCAGATCAACCTATTCATGTATCAGAAGCACTATCTGTACACAGATCTACGATTCCAAATGCTGGTAACATGCTTGATTATTTGCAATCACCAACTGGTTTCGCAGTATTTGTTATCCTTCCGGTATTGGTTTTATTGCTACTAGAAGGTGCATTTTTAGTCAGATTCCTCTTAGTTATGAACAAAGAAAAACTAGAAAATAAATTTAAGAAGCAAGTTGAACAAGTCAATCGAAGTTTAGAAACTGAGATTGAAGCGATTCGTAAGGAAATCCTACGTGAGCTAGAGTTAACAAAGGGTTAATAAGGTAGATGTGATTCTTTTTGAAGGAGATTATCATGGTAGAATTTGGACGATATTATATCAATTTCATCAGAGAATTCTTTCAAAAAATCCTTGAATTTTTTAGGGGTTTATTCACAGTATTCACTACACTGTTTCTAGATGGCTTCTCCGATTTGTTCAGTGATTTCATGTTATCCTCGATTCATTTTTCACTTCTCGATTGGGTAATGACAATCATTGTCTTTATCATTAATATTGTTTTCATTGTAATACTTTCAATGAAATTGATTCAAGCAATTAAAAAGTATATCAAATTTTCCAAACAGGAAATTGAAAAAGATGAGTTGGTTTCAGAAATAGCGTTTCTAAACCAGAAAACGATGGAACTTATCGATGAAAAGAATAAGATATTAGCACTCAAAGTTTCAAATCTTGGGATAAACCCTGATTATCCAGATGGAGAACCAGAAGAGGAAGATCCAACTCTTCCACATTCAAGATTTGTGAAGTTGATTCAAGTCGATTTAGACTATCAAGATGTTGTAACAACGATTCGCATGAAAGATGAAGACATGATTAGCCTAAAGGATTTAGTTACCCGATTTATCAACTTTTCAGCAAACAAGCTAGGACTTTATTATAATCATAAAATCATATCAGCATTCTTTGCTGGCATGGCTGCATCTAAAACAATGATTTTAGAAGGTATCTCAGGTACTGGTAAGACATCTCTTCCATATGCGATGGGAAAATTCTTTAGTCACGATGCTGCAATCATTGCAGTTCAGCCTTCATGGCGTGATCGTGCAGAAATGATTGGATATTTAAATGAATTTACGAAGAAATTCAATGAAACAGATTTCTTAAAAGCAATTTATGAAACGACATATCGTGATGATATCAATATCATCGTTTTAGATGAAATGAATCTTGCACGTGTTGAGTACTATTTTGCTGAATTGTTATCACTACTTGAAATGCCTGATCACGATCAATGGTTAATTGATATCGTACCAAACACAGAAGCGGGAGATCCGAAGAACTTTCATCGAGGTAAAATATTACTTCCTCAAAATGTATGGTTTATAGGAACTGCAAATAAAGATGATTCTACATTTATTATTACGGATAAGGTCTATGACCGTGCAACTCCAATTGAAATCAATGCCAAGTCACAATATATCGATGCACCGATTACAGAAGGAGTACATTTTAGCTATGATTACCTAACTGATTTATTCAGTGCTGCATTCAAAGAAAATCCAATGAGTTTAGCAGCTATTGAAAACCTTGAAAAACTAGACCATTTTATCACTAAAAACTTTAAAGTAACTTTTGGTAACCGTATCATGAAACAGATTCGATCATTTGTACCAGTATATGTAGCATGTGGTGGTTCAGAATATGAAGCTTTAGATTACATGGTTGCTAGAAAGATATTTAGAAAGTTTGAAGGATTGAATTTACCATTCTTACAGACTGAAATTAATGATTTATCTAAACTACTCGATAAGTTATTTGGAAAGAGTGAATTTGAAGAATGTCAAGCATTCTTAAATAATATTAAGAAGCAGTTTTAGATTATTGGAAGGTGAGAGCATGAAAGAAAAGAAAACGTATAGCATGCAAAAAATGATGATACTCTCAGTTACCTATTTTCTAACGTCATTCTTATTACTTTCAGTAACTGTTTACGCATGGTTTATTATAACCAATGAAAATAATTCACATTTGATATCAAACATTTCAGATGTTGAAGCAGAATATGAGTTCTATATTTATCAAAATAGTTTACATGATGGAAGTCTTGATCCAACACTAGAAAATAATGTTTGCACAATTGAAAATCAAGACTTATGCTATCTGTTAATCCCAAACCCAACATCAGCCCACCTAATGGATGGAAGTGCTGCACCTGGGGAAAGATATTCATTTGCGATCAAAATTTTAGCACTGGGAAATGCAGAATCGTATTTAAATCTTAGCATTGGTGGAGTGACCTCAACAGGATACGATTTAAGTAAAAATAAGATTCAAAACGCCTTTTATTATGAAGTTACAAAAATTGTTTATATTCAAAATAACATCGAGACCATAGATAAAAAAGAAGTGTCACCAACCATACATACAAGCAATTACTTTCATGAAGATCCCGACTATATTTATCCAATGGTAAAAAATGTTCCAATATTTATTGATCAAGAACTAGGTTCATCCATAATTATCTTTTTTGATTTCTATTTCGATCCGACAATTTTCGGTTCTGATATCAATCAAGTTCCCTATACCAATTCAAATATCTTTATGAATCAGGTATTTACAGTTGAAGATATATTTATGTATATATCCAATGACCTAACGTGAAAAGGACAGGAGTTCAACCATATGCGTAAGTTAATCATTGTATGCCTTATATTGTTATCGACTCTCTCATCAGCAGTCCTTACGCATGCTTGGTTTACCTATGTCCAAAGAAAGTCACTCGCAAGCTTTGTATCGAATGAGATTATTGTGGAAACGAAGGCAAATGATGAACTGATATTGGATCAATTCATTCTAAATGAGCTTGCATATATCGATTTTGAGGATGATTTCGTCAATGATTTATCCAATGTGTTGGATGAAATGGCAACTTCAATTGATATCGATATTGTATTAAGTGAACTTTCACCATTGACTAAACATTTAATCACAGTTGATGTGAGTCATGAAGCAGTCATCATGTTCATTATTTATGAGGGAATTAATTTAGAGAGTAGTCATCTAAAAAATACAGAATATCATTTATTATTACAATCCATCTACGCTCCTTTACAATCAAAAATAGATATCTTGAATGCGATTGATATACATAACCAAAAAGTACTCAATGACATCTCATTATTAACAATGTTTCCTGGCGATCAATTATCCTTACAGTTTGTTTTTTGGGTAGATTATGATTTAATTGAAGTCCCTGAAAATTACTTAGATTATACATTTTCAATGACAGTAAGAATTGGCTCTGTTTCAGCTAAAAAAGAGGTGAGCTAAAATGAAATTGATTAAAAATAGGTACGTCATGATTGGATTACTTTATGTAATACTCTTACTCTTATCTGTAGTCTTAACATTTGCATATTATATATCAGAGAAAGAGTATGGAATTTCTTTATCGACAGGTGATATCGAAATCACTGCGTATATTAAATTTGATGACTTAGCAATTGATGAGCAAAGTATCTATTACGATTCTTTAAAAGATGTTTTAATCGTGAATACATACGATCCTGACAGTTTAAACTATATAGGAAAGCTTGATGTAAGACTTGTAGTCAAAGCGTCTCTAGCGTCAAGATTACGTATTAAACTAATGGATGAATGGGAGCTCACTAGAACATATAAAGAAGACAACCGAGAAACTGTTGAAACGATCTATCATACCAATAAAGAATCATCTTATTATCCTTTCTCTTTATTAAAATTAGGAGTAGGTTTTACACCAGTATTTGAGTCTGATGGATATGCATATGAACAAAGCTTACTTGCTCAAGGAGAAGAAAAAGAAATTCATCTTGTAGATGGAGGAGATCATTACTCAGTTAGAAATAATGTATTCTTTGAAGAGTCATGTATCTTAAAGTTAAGCTTTGTAATTGATGTTATACAAGCCAATAGATATGTTGAGCTTTGGGGGCTATCAAGAGATTTTTATAACGAATAGGAAGGTGAAGCAATGAAGAAAAATATACTCAAAAAACTATTGATTATATGCTTTATTGCTGCGCTTCTTTTTTCTTTTTATAGACCTGATAATTTTAAAGATGTTAAGGGTTATGACTTTGATCTTTCGAGTAGTTGGAGTGGACAAGATTTAGATTTTCTTGAACTCCAATCTAGCGATTATGAAAGTCATTATTTATCCTTTTCAAGTATTAGTGAAGAGGGTATAGAAATTGATATCACAAAGACCTATGTTATAGAAAATGCATACGATTTATATATGTTTTCATTACGCAGTAAGGGTAGCAATCGATTGGTCTATTTATCACTAAATTACGTGCTAGGTAATGATATTGATTACTTTGATACAGTCGCAATTGATATTACAACTAGATTTCATCCTGTTGGCTTCATAGAACCATTTAACGGCACCTTTGATGGTCAAGGGTTTGAGATTACCAATCTATACTTTCAAACGATTATGGATGAAGAGATGTATGATCTTGATTATCCTGGTCTCAGATATTTTTCAATGTTTTCAAAGATTGGACCTAGTGGAATTGTAAAGAATGTTGGGTTAATCAATCCAATCATTATTCAGCCACTAGAGTGGGGAAATATGCAATATGTATCTGCACTTGTTGGAGAAAATAATGGGTTAATTAAAAATGTATATTTATTGGATCGCAGGGATGATGCATCAGGATTTCATGCTGAAGGTGCATTTGAAATTGCTGGGTTAGTATCTCATAATATAGGACAAGTTTCAAATGCATTTGTAGTAGCTAAACATATAAAATCTAGAGCTGTCGTCCATAATATAAAGGTAAGTCCTATTGTTGGATTTAATTCTGGAATCCTAGATAAAGTTTATTATGACAATAGTCTTTATAGTGACTTAGATGCTGACCTTTCCTTAGGACTAGGAATTGAAACCACCCAGTTTAAAAATCACTTACTATTTTCAAGTGATTGGTTTTTCTATGATTCTTATCTTAGTCTTGCTCAAAGTCAATCCGAAGAAAATCAATTGTTATTAAATCTTGATTATCCAATTCTTCAAGGCTTAAAAGTAGATCAGTTTCAACTAGAAATCATGGATGCAACTGATTTAATCTATATGAATGAACTCTTATTGGTTTCTGGATTATTTCGGTCTAGCGACTATGTCATCAAGCACGACATAGATATGAGTCAAGTCTCAACAAATGCATATGTAGCAGCATCCGTTGGATTTAATGGAACACTCAAAAGTAACTTGGTGAACGAAACGAGTGTATTATATGAAAGAAACATAAATCAAGGTGGAGATCCCAATTATCATACGATCATAAACCTTTCAATCGTGCAAACTACCCTACTAGGAAAGCATGCAAGCTATGCTCTTTTCGCATCCTTATTCGGTACAGTCAAAAATATTAATTTCATAAACTATAATATCGTAACAACAGATTTAGCAGAAACCATCGAAAAAAAGAATCTTTCAATTGGTTTAGTTGCTGGTCAAATGAACTCGGGCATAATCGAAAATGTGCATGGAAATGGAACGATCACAGTAACTGATTCAACTGATTTAATAGGACGTATTTTACTGGGTGGATTGATTGGTCGTGGCAGTGGAATAGTCCACCATGTCTCATCAAATGGAAGTATCAATTCTGGAATTCACGCATTCACATTAGATTCAAATCTTGCAACAGTTGGTGGAATCATTGGTGAGTCAGATTTTATCACCTTGAGTGAAGTCATTAATTCAAATTCAATAACAGGTACGAGCTACACTTCAAATCAAGACCAATCCACATTTGTAGGAGGAATATTTGGGAAAGGTAGTTTAAATCAAGCCATAAAGGTTATCAATAAAGGAAATATAACCTCAAATCATGAGCTTGGATATCTCAAGTCTATTCAAATGGGTGGTTTTTTTGGTTTGCTAACTGACTTAACTGAGGAAATCAGTTGGTTCTATAATCAAGGAAGCATTTTAACAAATGTCAATCAAAGTCAAACTATTTATCTATCTGGAGTTGGAACTATTGATACAACCTCGATACTGAACTTAAATAGTTTAACCAATAATGGGATATTAGGTATTCAAAAGGTTTCATCAGCTATTTTGGATGAAGCAGATCTAAGCCTAATGGATATTCATCTTGCAGGAGTATTAACTATCTTAAATGGTGGTGGAAGTGTAACTGGTCTCTTTAATGAAAGAAGTATAACAGCTGATTTGAGTTTAGTTAAAGAAGTCGCTGGAATCTTGATTACAAAAAGTATAGTTCCTATATCTATCTTACAGGCATATAATGATGGAAATATAACATTAGCCTCAAATCATATCATGACTCATGACTTGATTAAAGTCTCTGGTATGTTTTTAGGACAAAATATCTCAATTGAGCATTTTAGAAATGAAGGAAACATCAGTTTAACTTTATCAAGTGGAGAAGCAGCTTCATTAAGTGAAGGAACAATTCTAGTGACTGGCTTATTAGAAGAAGTTAGCATGAATAGAGCAGCGATCAATGGCTATAATGGGGGATCAATTACAGTCAATCATCTAGATAGTCTTTCATCAATATATAAAATCAAGGTCTCTGGAATTGTTACAAGAAACATGAATACCAATCATTATCAGGTAAATCAAATTGATTATCAGTCGATAGACATTCAAAATCAAATAGGAAATATAGAACATGTTTTAAATCATGGAAACATCCTGGTTACAGGAAGCTTTCAATCTCATATTTATCTATCTGGGATTGTATTATACAATTATTCTATGATCACGAATGCGATCAATTTAGGTGATATACGTGCTGAAAATTTAAATACTTCAAATGAGTATGAAGTTGAAGTTGCTGGTATTAGTTATCTGATGATTGGTGCATTTGCTCAGATTAAAGATGCAGCAAATAATGGAAAGATTGAAGCGATATCTAATAGCGCACTTGGTACTGCTCATGCATCTGGAATAGCAGTGCGAAATGAACGATTAGAAGACGGTAGTTATATAACAGGTGGAATGAATCATCAATACGCAAAAATCATGTTTACGATGAATTATGGAGATATTTATGCGTGGAGTGAGTCGATAGAAACCAGCTACAATATCACCAATGAAACAAGAACAAAGGCATCAGGTATTCTAGCTATCGGTGTCTTATCAGTGATTAATAATATGAATTACGGGAATATATATGGTAAATATTTGTCTGCTGGAATAATTGGATTTATTTATTTAAATCGATTTGGAACCTTAGGCTTAAATCAAGTTTATATTTCAAACTCTATGAATTACGGTAAGATTCGTGCGATAAGTGATTATGAACTTTTGAGTCAAACCTATTCAATTGATATGAATCAAATGCCTGCTAAAACAACATATAATGCTTATGGTGCAATCGTTGGTAAGATTCATACAGGAACATCTAGTTGGGCATTTACAGGTGATGTAACCTATCCTATTGACCGTATCTATTTTGGTTATCTCATCAATTTTGATGAAAAAATCAGTATGTTTTCTAACGCTCCTGAGCTATCTAGTACGTGGGCAGATGGATTTGGTAATCTTCAAGAAGCCAATGAAGTCATTTTAAACATGCTAAAATATATGGCAACAACCAATCCTAATGACCTATCAGCTAAGCCATTTACTTATTTTTTCCAGGGTGGATGGATTGGTCAATATATGGGTAAGGTTATTGATTATTATGAGATTTCAGAAACTGAAGATGGAATGTTCAATGAAAATTTTTCGATTCGAAGTTTTAGACCAATCTATTCAGGAACCGATCAATATATCAGAGACTATATCGAATACATTCCAAGAGAAAAAGTAAATCCTGCTATCCTAGAGAGACTAGAAGAAAATACCATACACAGCTATCCAGGAATCTATGCACTTTCTTCAAGCTTAGGAATCGGTCAAGGTATTTTTATACCTGATAATTTTAATCTTGAAGGTTTAAGTCCTTATCATGAAGAAACTGAATTTGATTTCTCTTGGTTAGGTGATCTTGATGATCAATCATCAGTAAGCTATCATTTATTTGTTGAAATGAGACAAATCAAGGCTTCATTTGCTTCAACTATCTATGATTTAGAACTCGTAGAAAGTGATGCGTTAGGAAATATAGTTCCTGACGGATTTAAGCTAAAAGCTCCAATTATTGATGAAAAGAGAGCTTTAATTACCTATTATATACCAAGCAATGCGAGTATCTTAAACAATCAATCCTTTTCCTTGATGGATATTTACAGTTTTGTTGAAGTATCAGAGGGCTTAGGTAGAAAGGTTCCAGACATTGTCTTATCCGGTGAACAAACATATACATGGGTAGGCGACTACAAAAAGGATGGTCTAGATTATGTAGAAATCGGACCATATCATACAACCGGTATTTATGATGTAACAACGAACGATTCAGGAGCAGCAACTTATTATAATCGAAATACACCAGTCTATTCATTAACACACGTGGATCTAGATTCAACAATTACACCCTTAATGAAGCATACTCCACATACGTATGTATTTTTCTGGTGGCAAGCCACTGGCTTCCGTGCAACATTAAATCAGACAACATCACCTGGTTATGCAGCATATGAAAGATTTACTTTATCGGGATATCCAAATCCAATCTATCGTTACGTTGGTCCTTCGATGGAGAATGTGACTTATATTCAAACCGATGTCACCAGTAACATTGTTGTTTATGATGAATCAAGTTCCTATTTTAAAGCAAATTTAAATGAAGGTTCCTATACAATATCGATGAATGCATCATTTTATCAGCAAGGTGTTCCATCTATAGAGTTGGCTTCTATTCCAAGAAGCTTTGGTATCTATGATGCAATGTATGACAGTCAAGGAAACTATATTGATAGTGTTGCTGATCATTATGGAAGTATTCGTATCTATTCTGAGTCCTATAGTGAAGTTGATCCTTCGACCTATAGAGACTATGACCTTAGAATTATTAGAACTGCAGATATTGAGCTTTTATCAATTGAGTCTTTAATAGCAAATGGAATCGATGCAATGCCACTTCTTTATACAGTCAATGAAATTACTTCGAATGAGGTATTACATTATGATCATTATCAGGATCTTGGAACCTTTCAAATCTCTTATGAAACTCTTAATTTACCAGACTTATATCAATTGATACCTAGTATATCTATTTACAATATTCATACTGGAGTCAAAGTACATTCATCCTATTATGAATTAAATAATGGAGTTGTTGAAACAGATGCTTCATTTGATAATTTAACTGGTAGCTGGGGAGTTGGTCATGTAACAATTGATTTTACGGTTACAGATATATTTCCAAGTGGTGACTACTATATGGAAACTACGCTATTAAGTGGAGAAGCTTATCGTCTTTATTTTTCAAAAGAAGAAAGTAGTGAAGCGAGTGTTTTATCATTTACGCATAATGATTTATTGGTTATACCAACAATGAACACATATCAATCGTTGATACCTTATGGCATTTACTATCAAGAGCTAGAAGAGAATACTCAAATTGTTAATTTCAGTAACATCGATACATTAAGTAACATCAATTACGATATGATTAGCACCAATCTACCAACCTATTTAACTCAAATGGAAATATCACCATTTTCCACCTTATTATCCATTAACTTATCGATAGAGATGATCGATTTATATAGACATCAGTATGTAGTAACTTATGATCTTCAGGCAGAAGATGGAACCTTATCAAGTTTCACACACAATCTATTAGAACATGAAATGACAAATGAGGTTAAGATTGCATACTTGAATGGTGGAGAACTTGATTTACCATTATCTAACTTGATGATAGGCTATGAAGATCAACCGACTTTACGTATTGAACATGATTTCTCGAATACGTATTTTCATCCAAGTACTTTATTAACGATTGAATCTTCATTTATCCCTGATGAAGCTGGAATGACTGCAATAGAGGATGTAGATTTCTTTATCGATTCAATCGCTAACGTTGGTTTTGAAGTAGATTTCAACAAGGATATTCCTCTTGGACTCTATAGTTATCAGCTCAATTACTCGCAAGAAGTTATGATTTGGAATGAAGTTTTAACATGGAGTTATGATTTCCAAACCGTATCACTTACAAAGGTTCAAAACGAGAACAGTTTGCTTGATGATATACTTTTTGTTACTGAAACTGTATTTGCTGGGTTTAATACCATTATGGATTACCAAGAGATTACACCAGTTCTATATGAACATTATTTAGAACAACCAAACGAAAGAACAATCAACATATTACCAACGAAAGGAATTCTCTATAATGGTCATGATGATTATCAAAGTTATTGGGTCATTGGACAAGTTCAGCAGACCAACACCAGTGTTTATCAACCAGTTTTTATTCTTCCAGAGGGAGCAATTGTTAGAAAGGTAACAAACTTCACAGAATTAGGCTATTCCTATCAATCCGAGGATTTAACTGCTGATTTCTCACCAATTGGAGACACCTTCAACTTTATTTTATATCGTGTGTACGCGATGGACTATGATCAAAATCCAGCCAATTACACAGATTATTATGTTGCCGTACAGGATGTTACCAATAATATAAGATTTAATTTGACAGTTGTGAATCAAACGACTACTCTATTTGACAATGTGTTTATTCGTATTAGCCTATGCCAACTTGGTGAAGATTACTTAGGAGCATGTTCAGTAACTGATTCTATATTGTCCATGGCTGTATTTTCTACTTACAATCAAACGACTGGGCTATATTCAAACAATCAATTTCAAACGACAACTTATGGAACCTATACGATAACAGCAAATCTTCCAAAAGGGTTTGGATATGAACTGCAGGTTCAACAAGTATCGATTACTGGGAATGCTTTTTATCTAGAGAATTCAATACTCCCACGAAAGTATTATGTCACCTTAACGATTATAGAAGTCGTTGAAGACTATCAATGGGGGCAGCAAGAAATAGTAGAAATTCTAGAAACAGAATAAAAAAAGAATGAAGAAACAGGGCAAATTACAACATTTGCTCTGTTTTTAAATTTAAAAAGAAGAAATTTTATTTTCTTTTGATTTCATGCTTTTTCCTTTTACTTTAGTAAAGGTATTAATGGAAATGCTATCTTCATACAAACAATTAAAAAAATATAAAAAAAGTGATTAATATTGTTGACAAACTTTACAACTTATAATAAAATACAGGTGTATCGAGAAATATAGATACGAAATGTTAAAGGCAAACTTAGGGGAACCTAAGGACGCAAAGCTAAAGGGCCTATTAAAAGGTAGCCAGTTGTCATTGATGACGACGGCTTTTTATTTTATTAAACCGTAGTAAGAATTTGCATTAAAAAATGTTAAAGGCAAACTTAGGGGAACCTAAGGACGCAAAGCTAGAGGGCCTATTAAAAGGTAGCCAGTTGTCATTGATGACGCTGGCTTTTTATTTTCAAAAAAGTTTTCAAAAAGGAGTGATGATGATGAGACTTTCTAAAGTTCTTGGAGTGAGACGAATTAAAATTAGAAATCGAATCTTCAGTTTAGGAATCATTATCACTGGTATGCTTTCCTTAACATTCGGTGTCATTACATTTTATGGACAAAATGCAGGAAATATGATTATGTCAATAGATCCTGATGCAGCACAAAGAAAAATCAGATTGTCTACTGAAGAGTTTAAAGAAGAATATACAGACGTAAGATTAATGAGTGAACCTGTTGAAAATGCAAAAGAAATTACTTACTCTTGGATTAAACTTGATGAAGTACAAGAAACTGATGGAAACTTCATTGATACTGTACATGGATATGTGGCATACACATTCTATATGAGAAACGAAGGATTTGAAGCAGTAGACTTAGATTACTACATCAGAATTACTGATTTCACGAATAGTCTAGATGAAGGTATTCGAGTCATTGTGATAGAAGATGGTGTTGAAACCATGTATATGAAAGCAGACCCAACCAATAACTCAAACTATCCTTCTACAATGCCAGTTGCTGAGCACTTCCGGACATCCAGAGAAGTGATGAGAAAAGAGATTCTCAATTTTAAACCACAGCAAACCAAAAAATTCTCAGTGATTATTTATCTTGAGGGAAATGATCCGGATACAACAGATGAACTATTAGGTGGAACAATCAAGATGGAAATGGTTTTCTCAATACTTAGAGACAGTAAGTAGGGCAGGACAATGAGAAAATTAAAAAAAATTCATATCTCGATTTTATCCTTTATATTAATTAGCTTAATTTTCGGAACAGTAACATATGCTTGGACATCCTTATCAGAAATTAACAACATTGATGGATTAACATTTTCAGCATCCAGTGGTGATGAATTAGAATTATCATTTGATGGTATTGAGTACTTCAATGTATTACCCTTTACACCTTTAGAAAGCTCAGTTGATGGTATAAGGTTATATGATGTTACATCAATTGATGGAATTAACTTTCAAACAGGTGGTCTTAGACCAGTTGGCGAGGCAATAGCAAATGAACATTATCTATCATTCGACTTATGGATTAGAACCTCTCAATCAGAACATGACATCTTCTTAGTCAATGATGTTTCAAAGGAAATGGAATTTGGAGATGAAAGAAATGGTACTTACTTTGTTTCAAAAGGAGTCTCATGGCGATCACCTCATACATTCTTCAATGGACCAATGATTGAAGACACAGTAGAAGCTGGAGATATTGGAATTTATTACGGTCATGATGCAATTAGAATATCAATCGTAGAATTGCAAGATGAAAATAATCTAAATGACCAAAGAGCAGTTGATGAGTTAAAAACATTTATTTATGATCCTTCAGGAAATCCTGATAGAGGATATGGTTCCCCGGTTGGAGCATTCAGTTATTTCTTCCAAAGAACGTTGATATATCAATACTTACCTACTGCATATCCACCAACAAGTTATAGACTATCTGAAATGGATCCATACAACCCATATCAAGCACTAGATAATGATTCACTAGTAGCAACTCTTCAAGAAACAGATACTAAGGATTCAAAAGACAAAACATATTATGCAGGCAAAGTTAGAATTAATATTTGGGTAGAAGGATGGGATGCAGATGCATTTGATGCAATCGATAAAGATATCGTGCAAATCCAACTACAGTTTAAAGCAGCTAGAAAAGCTTTGTAAATTAGGATTAACTTAACGAAAGTTAATATAAATAGAAAAAATAGAAAAAGAAAAAGAGAAATAAAAGGAGACTAGAAAAATGAACAAACTAGCAAGAAAATTAGTATTATCCGTATTATCAGTCGTACTTACGGTTGTAGCTTTAGGGACTACAACATTCGCGTGGTTTACGCTTACGAATACTTCAGTCATTCAACCATTTGAAGCTGAAATCGTAGCAGATACAGGTATTGAAATTGCAATTGGAACTCCTGGTATTGGCGATCCAGTTTTATTAGAATGGAAGACAGTTCTTACAACTCAAGACATTTATGACTTTATCGATGCTGCTTATCCTGGTGGATTCCAATTTACTCATGTAAGTTCAACAAATGGTGTATCATTTACTGATTTAGAAGGTGTTGGCGTTACTGATGGATACTTAGAAATTCCTCTACATTTCAGATCCGATAATGAAACAGAAATCAATTGGACACAAGTTGTTGTATCAAGTCCAACTGCTAGCTGGATTACTGGGGTATCATTTACTGATTCACTTGGTAATGCTAGAGTTGCAGGTAGTTCATTCTCAGTGAATGCTGCAGATGCAGTTAGAGTTTCAGTAACAGGTAACATTGGAGGTTCAAACGCTACCACAGCATATGAAAATCCAGTTTCAGAACCTGCTAGAAATACAGTTCTTGGTGGACATACAAATGAAACTACAGCATTTTTAAATGGTGGAATTGGTGCAAATGGATCAACAAATTACTACTATCAAGTTAACAATACACTTCCTACAGGTTCAGATGATGTTACAGTAGTATCAACAGTAACCGCTATTTCTAACACTAAGGTATTAGATATGGTTACGAATCCAGTAATGCCAGAAGCTCTATATTATGGTGTTGTTACTGTACGTATTTGGTTAGAAGGTTGGGATGGAGAAGCATACAACTCACTACTTGGTAGAGTTATTACAACTTCATTAAGATTTGCTGCATAATATCAAAAAATATAGTATAATATACTATAGATAGTAAATATCATTCTAGTCACTGGTAAGTGCGCTACGTTCATAGTGCACTTACCATCCTACTTGGATTTTGACTAGGATTCTTTCAAACAAGCGGGGATTATATGAAACCAGAAACAAAGCAAACAGTGATCAAGGTTGGAAAAATCTTTTTAAATGTTTTATTTTATTCAGTCATCGTATTACTCATTACATTTTCAATTGCTAATATGCAGCTGAAGCAAAAAGATGATATAGCCAATATTTTTGGGAATGGTTTCACGACCGTTTTAACAGATTCAATGGATGGTGAAGAAAGTGATTCCTTCACAGTTGATGATATCGTATTTGTAAAAATCTTAAATGATGAATCTCGCTTGGAATTAGAGGTAGGAGACATTGTTACTTATTTCAGTATGGAAATACCTGGATTAGGTGTTCAAGGACTAATTACACATAGAATATCTGAGATTATAACACTTGAGGGTGAAACATTTCTTATTACTAAGGGTGATAAGGCTGGTGCACCTGATGATGCTCCAATTCATATTGATGAAGCTTTAGCTCAATATCAATCGAAGTGGGTTGGTGCTGGTAACACACTTAAGTATTTACAAACGCCTTCTGGATTCGCACTATTTGTAATATTACCAGTTATTATTATTCTAGTGTTTGAAGGGGTTTTACTCGTTAAAAATGTAATAAAGCTCAATAATGAAAAACTTGAAAAGAAGTTTGAGATCAACAAAGAACAAACTGTTTTTGATGTTGAAGCTGAAAAAGAAAAGATTAGACAACAAGTACTTGAAGAATTAAAGAAAGAAAGTCAAGACAAAGAAAAGTAATAATGACTTAACTTACAAGGAGCACATATGGTAGAGTTTGCTCGTTACTATATTGACTTCATTAGAAATTTTTTTACTAATATCGGCCAATTCTTCAATCAAATTTTTGGGGCATTTGCCGAATTATTATTTAGTGGAGTTATAGAATATATAAATAGCTTCATCGACAAAAGCGCGAACTTCACATTACTAGATTGGGTAATGGCTTTTCTTGTTTTAGTCATTAACTTGGCTTTTATTGTATTCGTTGTTTTAAAACTTTATCAAGTCATAAGACGATATGTTAAATTTGCAAAAATTGAAATCGAAAAGGATGAGCTTCTAGAAGAGATTTCGTTTCTAAACCAGAAGACAGTAGAACTGATTGATGAAAAAAATAAGATTCTAGCACTTAAAGTATCTAACCTTGGTGTTACTCCAGAGGATGAGTCTAGAAATTATGGTCAATCAAGTGCAGATGATTCAGATGATGAGTATACTGGTCCTTCACGATTTGTGAAATTGCTTCAAGTTGATAAAGAGTACGAAAACATGGTGACTCAGATCCACATGAAAGATGAGGATATGATTAACTTAAATGAATTGGTAAAAAGATTTATCAATTTCTCCGCATCAAGACTTGGATTATTCTATGATAAAAAGATTATATCAGCATTTTTTGCTGGTATGGCTGCATCCAAGACGATGATTCTAGAAGGTATCTCTGGTACAGGGAAAACATCACTACCTTATGCGATGGGAAAATTTTTCAATAATGATTCTGAAATCATTGCTGTACAACCCTCATGGAGAGATCGTGCCGAAATGATTGGTTATTTAAATGAATTTACAAAGAAGTTTAACGAAACTGACTTTTTAAAAGCAGTCTACAAGACGACTTATCGCGACGATGTATGTCTTATCGTATTAGATGAAATGAACTTGGCACGTGTAGAATACTACTTTGCTGAACTTTTATCATTACTTGAAATGCCTGATGCTGATGCATGGTTAATTGATATCGTACCTGATAACCAACCTGGAGACCCTAAACATTTACAAAACGGTAAAATATTACTACCACAAAATGTTTGGTTTGTCGGCACAGCGAATAAGGATGACTCAACATTTACAATTACGGATAAGGTTTATGACCGTGCTACACCAATTATTATTAACCCAAAATCCGCTTATATCGATGCTCCAGATACTGAAGGTGTCAATTTAAGCTATGATTATTTAGTCGAATTATTTAGACAAGCAAATAAAGATCACTCGATTTCATTAAAAGCGATTGAAAATCTAGAAAAACTAGATGCATTTATCACTAAGAACCTTAAGGTAACATTCGGTAACCGTATCATGAAGCAAATTAGAGCGTTCGTTCCAGTTTATGTAGCATGTGGAAACTCTGAATATGAAGCTTTAGATTATATGGTTGCGAGAAAGATTTTTAGAAAGTTTGAAAGCTTAAACTTACCATTCTTGCAAGATGAAATCAATGAACTTTCTGTATTGCTTGATCGTTTGTTTGGTAAAAATGTGTTTGTTGAATGTCAAGATTATCTAAACTCAATCAAGAGACAGTTCTAAGTAGGAGAAAGTATGAAAAAAACAAGTGACTTGGTAAAATTTCATCAACAACTAAATGATGCATTTTACGAACTTGAAAAAGAAGACGAGTTTCCAAATCACTTTTATACTGCATTTCTATCTGGTGAGAACACCTTATTTCAAAAGACTGTATCCGAAACGAAAACATTCCATGAGGAATGGATGGGTACGATTGAATCGTATTTCCCAAGTCTTGATAAAATCACTAAAGATCCTAAGTCAGGATTGAAATATCTTCAAGAAGTCGTGGCGATCGAGAAAGCAAAGAAAACGAATAGTGATTCAATCAGACATTTAGCTGCGAATACACATTTGATCAAAGAAATTAGAAATGGTCAAGTCATTCCTAAGAAGATTTTAACTACACAAGCTGAGATAGAATATGCAATCTATGAAAATAGATTTATAAAAACATTAGTCAATCGCTTGTTTGATTTTGTCAATAATAGACATGAACTTGTTAAAAACAATGTTGAATCCTTTCAAACAAAGCAATTTAAACTGACATCAACCTTCGATATTAGAGAAACAAAAGTTGATCTAGATATCGATATGAAATTTATAGAAGACCTAGAAAACGATGAGGTTGGTCATTATAATCACGAATTACTGAATCGAATTCAGAACTTACTCAAAAAAGTTAATGGAATTCGTGTTTCTCCATTTATGGAGGAATTAAAGAACGCAAAACCAGTCATTCCACCGATTATGAAGACGTCCATCCTATTGAAAAATATCGACTATCAAAACTGTTACAATCTATGGTTATATTTAGACAAATATAATACCTTAAACTATGATGTAAACGTAACAGAGAAGAACTTAACATTTGATAGATACTATTTAAGAAATGTGTATCAAAGTGCACTTACAGCCTTTACAACTGTATATGCAAATCAAAAAGCATTAGAAGATCATTATCAGTATCTAGATGTTTCTGAATACAAAAAGAAGTCTCCTAAATTCTTAAAGAAGAGTTTATCAGATATTATGAAGAATCCAGATCCATTTATATTAGAAGATACACAAATGAATCAGTATTTCTTAGATCAAAACAAAAAAGCATTTGATGAAAAACTAGAAAAGTTCAGAGATGAATCCTCAAGTTATGATGTAGCCTTAAGAAAAGCACTTCGTGATACGATTGCAATCACAAACACTTTATTCCAGGACTATTTTGATTTAAATGATGATGATGACGCGGATGATATATTCTTTTCTAGAATGGTTAAGCAGGACTTAGATGCAGAACTACTGAAAGCAAAGGATAAAGCAAGAATTGCTAGAATTATTCGTGAGACTAAAGAAGTTGACTACAATAACTCAATTCGTTTAGAGAAAAGAATGTTAAAAGAGATAGAAAGAATCAATAAAGAAATCTCTAAGGGACTTAAGAAGAGAGCAATTGATGAAGCGAAGAAGCAAGCGATAGAAGAACGCATTAAACTTGAAAGAGTGAATCTCGATAAGAATCAAGAAACCTTGTCTGGTTACCTAGAATTCGTAAGTGAGCAAAAACGAATCATCACTGATGAAGCTAGAGATATAAATGAAAGAATTAAAGCTGAAGAAAAACGTATTAAAGCTGAAGAAAAGAAGATTATCGAGCTCGAAAAGAAGAAAGCAACTATTCAGTATAACGCAGAAATTAGAAAGTTGAAAACAAAACAACGTTTGGAAAAGGAAAAATACGAAAAGCTTGCAAAAGCAAAGATTAGAGCAGAAAAGAAACGCTATAAAGAAGAGCAATTGAAGCTTGAAAAAGCATCGAAAGAACGTATTCAAAAAGAAAAACAAAAAGCAAGAGTTCAAGCAGAATTAAAGATTAAAAAAGTGAAAAAAGAAAAATCAAGTCCTGAAGAATAAGAACAGATTGGAAGAGGATGAATTTGAAGAAAATCATATCAATAACCGTTACAACATTAGCAATTTTAATCTTCTTATTCTCTATTGGCATTATGTTTATTGGAACTGCTGCAATGAGGAACAACGAACCACTCTATATTTTTGGTTATTCATTCTCGATTGTACCATCTGAGTCTATGATAGGTGATGCTCCAGATTCACTGGATGTATATGATATCGCAATTATTAAAAAATCTAGTTTTGAAGATATCGAAATTGGTGATGTCATTGTTTTCCAAAGCGAATATCAAGGAATAGATATCTTAGTTATTCATAGAGTTGTAGGACCTCATCTAGATGGTGGTTTTGAGACACAAGGTGATAATAATTTATCGGTTGATACAAACCCAGTCACAGAAGAAAACTATCAAGGAACCATGAGTGGAAAGATTACTTTTTTAAAGCCAATCGCAAGTTTAGCAGCAAATTCTAGAAACGTTATTTTCTTAATTTTGAGTCTTGTATTGGTAGTTATGGTGATCACAGAAACTCTTCATATTATTAAGACAGTCAAGCATGATAAAGAAGAGAAATTGAAGCTTGAATTTGATAAGAATCTAGAGGACTTAAAGGCTTTAGAGAAGGAAAAACTCTATCAAGAGATTTTAAGAGAAGAACAAGAAAAAATGAAGTCAAATCCAGACGATTTCATTGACAAGAAATAAAAAAAGCAGTATAATTAAATCGTAGTTATATATTATAATAATATATATTTAAATTTGGGCAAAACTAGGGTAACCTAGTGACGCAAAGCTATAGGGCCTTCTTAAGGTAGCCAGTTGCACTCTGAAAAGAGTTCAGTTGGTTTTTTTGTTTAAAAAACAAAGAAAAGGAGACCAAACCATGAAGCAAATGCTAAAATCAGTCATCATGTTAATCACATCAATCATTCTGTTTACAGCAGTTGTTTATGCTTGGTTTGCTTTATCCAATGAAAGTAACATTCAACCGATTCAAGGTGATGTCATTCGTAGAGAATTAGACCTAGATATTCAATATGGAATCAATGGTGGTGGCTATACTAACTTTGATGAACCTGCTGAAATCAATGCATATCTTTCGAGTATGTTACCTGGTGACTTTATAAACATCAAAGTCGTTGTTAAAAATTCAAATCCAATTGGTGATAATGATATGGCACTTGATATCATCATGTATAACATTAGAGCTATGGAAACATCAATTGATTATGATTTGACAGATTTCTTTTTCCTAGAAAATGGAATCATCAACTTGACATGGTATGAATCCAATGCAGAATATATTGCAGAAAACCCATATCTAGATCAAGACATCATGATTGCGCAAATTAGTGATGTAACTATTGAATATCTTGGTTATAATCTAGAACAAAGTAGAATCAGTAATTTGTTTGATCACTATCTTGAAGGTGAAGACTTAATGATTGAAAACAATATTACAGTATTAGAAGCTAGCTTAGCTTCACAACATATTGTAGTCATTGAGTTTTCAATCGGATTAGATCCTTATACTCCAGATGATGGAGTAGGATTTCAAAATGGAGAGCTTTTAATTGATGGTCTCTACACACTTATTAATGAATAATTAAAAAAAAGGAGAAAAACATGCTACAGTTGACAAAAAAGTATAGATACTTAGTAATTAGTACAGCTTTTTTGTTGCTGACTGTTTTAAGCTCTTTAACCTACGCATGGTTTGTTTTAGTGAATAGAACAGACTCTTTTATTGCTACAGCAGCAAAGGTAGATATTTCTTACACGGTATATCTAGATGGTATCATGCTAGAACCTGAAGACTTTAGTATTGATACTGGTATTTCTACCATGGTAAAATCAGGAGTATTTCAAATCAATGTTACAGATTTTGAAGCAGATGATTATATCGAGAACTTAAGAATTGATATCCATGTTAACAGCACAGTAGACACTTATTTAAGAGTATCAATCATTGATGCACTCACTTTAGCAACCATTGATTTCGAAGGTAATAAAGGGGAAGTTTCAATTGTAGACCAACCCATAAATTATGCATTTTCAAGAGAATGGTTAGTTAATGATGTGTCCTATCAAGATTTATATGATGCCGAAGTTGCACTTGGTGGTATTACATCTAGTGATGTTGTTGAGCGTATCGACCATTGGTATGATAATAAACTAAATGATGGATTCTATTATTATCCAATGTTGATTGAACGTGACATGGATTCTTCTCAGTTAACTTTATCCTTTATTGAGGAATATGATGGATTAGAGTTTAAAACCAAGTCATTTGGTTATACTTTGCAGCTCGCAATTCTAGTAGAAGCAATTCAAGCAGGAAACAATGCACCTTTATATAATTGGCAATTACCTACTCCACCATGGGGAGGTACTTGGTCATGAGAAAACTAACAAAGAAAATTGTAATATTTATTTTTCTATCCATGTTTTCCATATTGCTTGGTAGTGAATTACTCAAACTGAGCTTTCCATCCACTGCACAAGATCAATACGGAATTTTTACAGATCATAGCTATCAAGAATTACCAAACTTAACACTTCCTGATGATATTTATATCACCTACACTCAATTTAGAAATACGATTGCTACAACATCCCCTCAAATTGATGCCATAAACCTAGGAACTTGGGATAAAATCATTCGCTTTGATTCAGCAGAAGAACTTTACCGTTTTTCAATAGATGTATCTTATAAACTTAAATATAGTATATATGAAACCAAGCTCACTCAATCAGCGATTAGTAAGCTTTTAAGTCTTCATTATGTGCTTGGTAGAGATATCGATTATTCAGTCATGAAATCCAAACAGTTTAATCCAATTGGCTATGATTTCTTTATTGAATCCACCCATTATTCACAAGCATTTACAGGAACATTTGATGGAAATGGATTTGAAATTACAAACCTATATTTTTCTGGATTCAGTCTACTAACAGAATCTCTATATGAAGGAACTGAGTTTGAAACTGAAATATCTTATGTTGAATATTATGCGATGTTTGCATATAATGAAGGAACTATTCAAAACTTTGGTTTAATCAATCCAACCTATGAATTCAACTTTGAAAGCTCAACATTATATAAAGCAGCTAACATCGTTGGGCTAAATAGAGAGTCAGGAAATGTCAATCATATCTATGTTATTGATTACCGCGCGACGGCTTTAGTATCCGGTATTCGTATGGTTGCATCTGCTGGACAAGCAGCTGGAATTCTCTTTGATAACTACGGTACATTTACCGATGCATACTATGCTTCTAGAGTTGTTATGAATGCATCCTATGGTTCAAGATTTACAGTACAACCTGTATTATATACCAATCACACTTCAGGAGTTTATGATCATTTAGCATTTGATGATACTCTTTATCAAGAGACAGTTTCAATCAGTGGTAGTTCATATAGTATTACGACTCCAAACTCATATGCAACCTCCATGACAACCACTCAACTTAGAAATTCAAATGCTGTCCTAGGAAGCGGATGGTATTTTTACCCTGTTGAAAATAACCCTTATGCTAAATATCCTACAACACTAGGCCTAGATCTTGTAAGTACTCCACTAGATATTATCCTATCTGATAATCCAACCGATAAGGTAACATTATCTACTTATTATGTGATTCAAAATGCACTGGATTTAGTTGCCTTTTCTAAGATGTTAAATTATACAAGAGAATCAAACCTAGCTCCTTATCGTGAAATGAATTATGTCGTCACAGATAACATCGATATGAGTAATGTTGCACCAAACTCTTATACGACACCTACAGTCGAATTTACAGGTGTATTTAGTGGTATCGATAATGAAGTCTATATTTATGGCTTAGACATCGTCAATGGTATGGTTCAACAAAACTATTATGCAGGTATGTTTGGTATCCTAGCTGGGCAAGTTTATAACCTAATCTTTTATAGTTCAAAACTAACCTTAACAGAAACTAATAATTTTGCAGGTGTTTCTACTTATGCAGGTATCCTAGCTGGAGATTTCACTTCTGGAATCATTAGAAATGTCTTAGCAGATGTTGAAATTGATCTTGGACATGATACTCTAGGTGTAATGCATGTCGGTGGTTTAGTTGGTAGAGCAAGTGGAATGATATCAGGAATTTATGTGGAAGGCGAAATTATTCCAAATACTGACCATGTTTATCGAACTGATATTTTGATCAATCCAAGCTATCATTTCGGAGGAGTAGTCGGTAGTACAGGAGAAAACCAACTCATCTTAACTGATATTTATAATAAGGTTGACATTTTAGCTTTAGGAACAACTTCAACATCAATGACAGTATCAAGTGCACCTACTTTATATATGGGCGGTGTAATAGGTAAAGTTACAAATACTGAGCTTTCAAATCATGTCCTAGGTTTACTGACTAATGAAGGTACATTATATACTGGTGAACTCAAATCTGCAGGTGTTGAAACACTTTATGTAGGTGGAGTCATCGGCATGAGTAGTGGAATAGCTTACCAGATGAATCTAACATTTGGTCAATTTATCAATAAAGGGATTATCGATGTCTTAACTCGAGGAACCAATATTGTCAACGCTTCTAGTATTTTAGTATCAAACCATAGCGTAGAAACAGAATTTATTCATTTATTCAATGAAAGTACAGGAACGCTTCGTTATTATACAGTCAATCAAGGGACTGGTGCAGTTACTGGAAACTTTAATAATTTAAATTATACAACACTCGTCTACAACGTTGGATCTGGAGTGATTTTGTCGCAATCTAGAAACAATGCAGATATCGAAATTTACGGCTCTTATGATTATTCAGGAGTTTATCATTCAACAGCAAATGCATCTTCAATGTTACGTTTCGTAGAAAACAAAGGAGATATAATCTATCAAAATCAAACCATGTCTGCAACTCAAAATATTGCAGGTATTTCAATGTCTGAAAATATAGATTATTTAAATGTATCTTACGATGGAGTGATTCGAGTATCAAATGTTTTGATGCAAACTGCTGGATTCAATAAAGAGCTATTTGTATCAGGTATAACAAAAAACTTAACCAATGGTAGATATATTAAAAATAGTTTAGTGAATGGTGAGATTACTGTAGCAGGAATTACATCGAATACAATCAATCGTTCAGAACGAAATAATATCTATGTTGGTGGATTTGTCAATTACAACTGGTCTGGAAATATGGATCCAAATGGTAATTTAGCAATGCCTAAAGCAACCATTGGTATTATCAATTCAATCAATAGTGCAATTATTACGTCTACATATACGTCTTCTATTTATGGAATTGTTGGTCATGCAAATGTATTTGGTGGTGGAATTGCTACATTTAATGATGGTGATATTCAAGATACTGCAAACCTTGGAGATTTAAGATTTGAGAATTTAAGTAATGTAGACACATCCAATGTAACTTTTTCAACTTTAGCTACTACAGGTGGACGCTCGCTTAAATATCGATATGGTATCGTCTTAGGAGGAATAGCAGGAGCTGTTTTAAGCAGTAGATCAAGAATATATGATACCGCAAATAAAGGAATGATTATCGCAAAATCTAAAAACTTCACAAGAGCTGGAGGGATTTTAGCATCTGCAACTTTTATTGAACTTGAAACTGGCAATATCGAACTCTTCTATACATCGAGTAATAATAACATTCGAGATTCAATTCTTACCAATTCGATTAATTATGGAAATATTTCTGCTATAACCATTACAATATCTGAGTACTCAAGTGATAATGTCAATGCATCAGTCTCAAATATTAGATATGACTCTACATTACCCGTGGATTGGTATTCAACTACAGTAGTACGCACAAGAGAATCAACAGGCGAACGTCCAGGTATCAATGCATCAGCTGGTGGAGTCATTGGGTATGGACTATCCATTATGAGACGTATGTTAAATCATGGTGAAATCAGTTCAACAGATGTAGCTGGTGGTATTGCTGGTGCAACCTTTGTTTTGACTACTGAATATGTGAAGATTGATACTGCGATTAATTATGGTCGTGTCAGAGCTTTTGATCGAGGTTCAGCAGGCGATGGATACTATAATTTCAATCAAGTCGACATTTGGGATTATGAGACAATTAGAGATGGTTTTTATGCAGTTGACAGTACTTTTATATTTCCAATAACACGAAGTGATCTTAGACTTTTCCCTGAAAATAAACGTGGTTTCGGTGGGATTTTTGGTCGTCTGCAACGCGCTCAAAACCAAATCATGTACGGAAATAATAATTCAAATTCGACATTTAACTTTATTGTAAACATGGACCCAAATGTTGACCTTATTGGTCGTCTTGACCAAGTTTATAATTACACATCTTCCGTCTCCTATTTCGATTTCTCAAATTCAGTCTATTATAGTGCAAGAAAAAATGATACAACACAAGCAGTTTTTACTGGTTACACATATTTTTATCGTAATAACAATAATCCTGCTTTAACTAGAAGACAAAGAAATATCACGATTACCTCACAAAAATATGCTTATGCATACAATAGTGGAACCGATCAATGGACTAGAACAACTTATCAAAAAACATTAAATAGAACCGAAGTTAGCTATGAAGGTCGTGAGTATACGAAGATTGGTTGGGCGAGTGCTACGTATTCAAATAACCAATCAAGAGTTATATCTAGAAGTG
>JAHIRQ010000122.1 GCA_018818645.1 Bacillota bacterium | reverse complement strand
TGGGAAGTTCTTATTTAGCTTAGGCAAGGTTTTAGTAAACAGTATGGCAGCATTTTATGGTCCACTCGCAGTAGCAGCATTTGGTATCGCTATGAAACTAGGTGGAGGACCAGGGTCCATTTCTATCATTTTTGAGGAATCTGAAATTAGTATCATCAGTCAAAATTTAGGGAATAGAAACTTAAAAAGAGCAATGAAAACCTATGTGTTCTCGCATCTTTATGCGTTGTTTGTTGGTGGTTCTGCCTTAATCCTTGTATCAAATCTTATGGATTCTATCATTCCTTTATTTACAACCAGTACAGATCCATTTTTTAGACAAATGATTATCGATATTTACTTTTGGGAAAAATTTTCTGTATTAACCTCAGCATCGATTGCAGTCATTACAGGTGTATTCATTGGCTTTAAATATACAAAGGTCGCGTTCATTTTAAATGTTGCTAGATTATTTATCTTTCGACTTCCATTATTATGGTTATTACAAAGATCTGATATTGGATATGAAGCCTTGGGGTATGTGATGTTTATCAGTAACGCCTCTACAATGGTATTAGCATTTATATTACTTGGATTTTTCTATCATAAAATTAAAAATTTCGGCTATATGGATATGTCTTTAGAAGCGTAATTCTTATGTTAAAATGTTTATTTTTTTAACAAGATAAACAATTATTTTCTTCATAAGTATACTTATGAAAGCGCTCTTAAAAAAAGTATTGACAACGGTTTCATAACGTGATAAAATTAAAGTAGTAATAAACACTGTCCGTATATATAGACGGTTAAAATATGGCGATAATTGTTTGATTAAGAGTATAGAGAGAGTTTCAAGTGAAAATTGGTCGATTTGATTGGTTTAAAAAAGATTTAAAAGCAATCTAAATGATAAACTTGATACTTTTTTATATGTAAAAATAAGGAGAAATACATGAAATCCTTCATCCACGATGACTTTCTACTCAGTAGCGAAGTTGCAAAAAAACTTTATCATGAATACGCTCAAAAAATGCCAATTATTGATTATCATTGTCATCTAGATCCTAAGGAAATCTATGAAGATAAAAAGTTTAACAATTTATTCGATGCTTGGTTATCAGGTGATCATTATAAATGGCGATTAATGAGAGCAAATGGTGTGACTGAAGACTATATTACAGGAAATAAACCTGATTTCGAGAAGTTTATGAAGTGGGCAGAAGTGGTTCCTCACTTGGTAGGGAATCCTCTCTATCATTGGACTCACTTTGAATTGAAAAGATTCTTTCATATAGATACCCTATTAAATCCTAATTCTGCAGAACAAATATATCAAGATGTCAATAAGAAGTTAGAGACACTCACAGCAAGAAAGCTTATAGAAATGAGTCATGTGGATGTCATTTGCACAACAGATGATCCTGTTGATTCACTAGAATGGCACGAAAAACTTAGAAATGATCCATCATTTAAAACCAAAGTGCTACCAGCATTTAGACCAGATAAAGCAATCAACATAGAATTATCGTGGTTTCAAGAGTGGGTTCTTAAATTAAGTAAAGTCGTAGGGTATTCATTATCTAGCTTCGATCTGTTTAAAAAAGCACTAACAGAACGTATTGATTATTTCCATGAAAGAGGATGTTTACTCTCCGATCACGCACTCGATGTAGTCATGTATGAAAAAGCAACCCCTGAAGAGATTGCAGCAATTTATGAAAAAGCAATTCAACATGAAGAGCTCTCAAGCCGTGAGATTCGTAAGTTTAAAGGCTATATGCTCGTTTTCTTTGGTCAAGAATATAACAAGCGTGGTTGGGTTCAACAGTATCATATAGGAGCACTCAGAAACCTATCTGAAAGAATGCTTAAAAATTTAGGTCCTGACACAGGTTTTGATGGTATTAATGATGGGTTAATCGCAAGACCACTCTCACATTTACTCGATGCCCTAGATTCAACAGGTGAACTCCCTAAAACAGTCTTATACACCTTAAATCCTAGAGACTTCGAAGTCGCGATTACCATGATGGCAGCATTTCAAGGTGGTGGAATTCCAGGTAAGATCCAATTCGGGTCAGCATGGTGGTTCCTAGATACAATTGATGGCATGACAAAGCAAATTAAGGCCTTAGGAAATAACGGATTATTATCTAGATTTGTTGGGATGCTAACCGATTCTAGAAGCTTTCTATCCTATCCTAGACATGAATATTTTAGAAGATTATTATGTAATATCATCGGGGAACAAGTCACTCTTGGATATTACCCTGAAGATTATGAACTACTCGGAAAAATGGTTGAAAATATATCTTACGCAAACGCGAAAACCTATTTCAACTTTTAATTCATTTGATGGAGCAGTTAAAGTGTGCTAAACAATACGAATTTAACTGCTCCACCTCCTCTATAACAAGCTCTTTGGATAAAAGAGATGATATATAAGGTATTTCATAGAAACGAATGTTTGTTTTATCCCAAGCATCATACCTAAGTGAATCGATTAAACCTTCAAACTCACAATAGCTAAAGATTGTAGAACCATACTCTCTCCAAGGTCTTGCAAGTATGATGGGTTCCAAAAAATGATTCTTGATTTTGCATCGATGAAAGATTATACCGTATGCGAATGTTTGATAGGTAGATGGCGCAGATATGAATCCTTTACCGATACTAATAATTTCACAGTGATTGAAAAGTGCTGTACCACTACCAAATATAAAATCAACATCACCTTCGATATAGCAATGATCAAAAAAATGATGAAGATGTCTGTTATGTCTTTCCTCAAGTGGTAGAAAGTGATCATAGCGCTCGCATAAATCCTTAGGTAATGGTCCTAAAAAGATAGTATCTTGATGACCTAGAAGTCTACAATCAGTTAGTTTTGTGTGATTTCCATAAAGTGTTAATGCAATAGCTTGACCAATTGTTAAATGAGAACCTGCATGATTTTGAATGGTTAAATTTCTTAATTCACAGTGATCCCCTAAAATCATCACTGTCGATGTTCTAAACGTATTATAAAGTAAACCGTCCTCATGCATTTTGTAGGAATAATCGTTAAAGGTAATGATTGTTTCCCCAGTAGTAGATCCAAAGATTTTTAGATGATTATGCTTTAAACGTAGCTTTTGGATATAAGTACCTGCTTCTAGGTATAAAGTAATCTCTTCGTTTAAAGGATAACCATCCAGTATTTCTTGAATGTTATCCTGTGGTTTTAGATTGAGTGAAATCATATTGGAAGCTCCTTTCAAGTCTAACTATATTATATAGAGGAGTTGTTAGTTTGACAATTAAAAAATTTATGACATTTGATTTGCTCGTTCTAACCATCATGGCAGTCGTTGTCGATGTCATTGGCTACTTTGCTAGTCAATCCCAATTAGTCTTTCTATATGTCAGTTTATCAATACCAGTCATTTTAATCGCCTATATCAGATGGGGATATAAAGCACTTGTTATCAATTTAGTTATCGTTATCGTGCACTTGATTCTTTATCGTGGGATTCAAGTTTTACCTATGATGATTTATCTCATGAGCTTAGTATCGATATCTGTTTCAATGATTTGGTTTAAGTTCACAAAGAAAAATGGTATTAAAGATGAAGTGTTACTTGTTACTTTATATTTCTTAACAGCCTATATCACACTCTTTTTCATACAAGCAATTGCTCAATATGTGGAGGGTGGAGAAATACAATGGGTAACCTTACTGATTAGACATAGTGTCAATATAATTCTAGGATGGGTCATCCTAATGATAGCGTCTAGACAACAAGATTTAATGGTCGATATGAAAACATATTTATTGAAGCAAATTGCAGAAAGAAAAAAAGAGGGAACGTACGATTATGACAAATAAATTCAATCGTGACTTAGAAAACTTAACCATTGAGCAAATCGAGCACGAGCAATTTTTGGAAGAAATTGAACGTACAAAATGGCATAGATACTT
>JAHIRQ010000121.1 GCA_018818645.1 Bacillota bacterium | reverse complement strand
TGTCGTTAGAAACAATGGAACGACAGGTGGTATCGATGTCGTGCAACGCATCTTAAATAAATATTTAAACATCCCATTTTCAACAGCTATGTATTTCACAGATGGAGCAGTTATCTTTGTTGCTATGCTCATCAACTTTCAATTAGGTCTATATGCAGTCGGATCCATGATTATTATTGGTATCATCGTCGATCGACTCGCAATTGAAGGTAAAGCTGGATATACCGTATTTATCGTCAGCTCCAATAGTGAACTCTTACAACAGCGTATTTATGAAAAGATTGATAGAGGCTTAACAAAAGTCAAGGTTGTTGGTGGTTATTCTAAACAAGATAAAGAATTGATTATTTGTACTGTGGATCGAAGAGAACTTTATCCCTTCAAAATGATTATTAAACAAACAGATCCGACCGCATTCACATTTGTTACAAAAACAAAAGAAGCTCTTGGTCAAGGATTTTCTAGGGAGGATGCAAAATGGTAGAAAAAAAATTAGGTATTCTATTCATAGTCAGTGTAGTTCTTGCATTTTTTGCAGGCTTTTTCTCTTCACGTATACTTCCTGAAGTACCAGTAGGCAGTGGTGATGATATGTTTAACTTAATCACTGAAAGTTTCGAAAGATATTATTATTATGATATTGATGAAGTTGAAGAACTTGATGCATTTATAGAATCCATGCGTGCAACAATTAGTTCTTATGCTCAATCAAATAATGACCCATATACCAGACTCATTTCAACTCCACTCAATGCGACTCCTTCAGATAATGAAACATTCGTGGGAATTGGAATCAATTTAGTATTTGAAGAAAAAAATATTAGAATTACCAATGTAATCTATGGTAGTGCAGCATATCAAGTGCTATATCCCAATGATTTAATCGTTGGAATTGTTGATAACGATGTTGAAGTCTTGTTTGAAGACCTCACAGGAGAAACAGAGGTTTTGAGCTACTTAGAAGGTGAGTTAGGTGACACGAAAAGACTGATGGTATTATCACCTGAAAGCACAGAAATTGCGTATCAAGATATTACTTATTCAGAATTTGCAACACCCTCCGTATATTCAGTCGATTTAGGAGAAACCGATATTGCATACGTAAAGATTACTCAATTTGCTGCTGAAGTCGAAAATGTTTCTCTTGGGACAGCTCAAATATTTGCTGAGATATTAAGAACCTTGGAGCTTACCACATTATCTGGAACCAATAAAACACTTATTTTGGATTTAAGAGATAATCCAGGTGGTTCATTATCTGCACTTCACAATCAAAATATTGATGGAGATTATCCAGGAATAGTTCAACAGTTATTGGTAAGAGATTTAGATAATCCAGCATTTACAATGATACCAAAGAGTGGTAAAGTACAGTATTTTTATGGAGGTTTAGTCACTCCAAAATCATATGACATCAAAGTGTTAATCAATCAGAACTCTGCATCAGCTGCTGAAGTGCTTGCTGCTGCACTGAACACAAGAGGTGGATATTTATTGTACGGTGAAGAAACCTATGGTAAGGGTGTATATCAAAACCAAGTTAGATTAAGAGATATTGAAGGTGTTCGTTATTCTCTTTTATATACTGAAGGCGAATGGTTTTACGATAATGGAAAGAATGTTGCATCAGTTCCACTAATTGTGAATCCAATTTCACAATCTGGTATTCAAGCTATCGATACTCCAGTCTTTGTAGAATCACTATCTTTAGATATGGTTTCGTATTCACTTTCTATTTATCAAGAGTTTTTAAACTATAAATTAAACTTAACTGGCTCTAATCTTTTAAGAACTGATGGTTATTTTGACCAAAAAACAGAAGATGCAATTCTAGCATACAATGCTATCAACTCGATGAGTGGTGTAGATCAAATCAATTTTGAAGTTTCAAAAATTATCTTTGATGAGTATTTAGAAGACATGAAAAATCTAGCGTTCGATCAGCAGCTACAAGAACTGATTACAATCATCAAAAACAGTTAATATGAAAACAATTGAAACAGTAAAAAAACTAAAGAAAACTTATCAAATCCATATAAAAAGTGATTCCTATGAAATAGAACCTGAAGTGTATCTCAAATTTCATATTAAGCCAGGTCTTGAAATAGAAGAAAAGATATGGAAAGAGCTTATCGCAGAAAACGATTATTTGAGATACTATAAATTAGGAATTATCAAGCTTAAAAAAATGCTCACTCGATATGAAATGAAGAACTATCTCTTATCTGTTGGAGCAAGCGAAGGTATAATTAAGCAAGTGATCTCAAAGTTTGTAGAAAAAAGATATTTGGATGATTTGATTTATACGAAAGAGTATATACAAATGAAAAAATATCAATATGGTCCTTTAGTTTTAGAGCATCAATTGAGAGAAAAGGGTGTTGATTTCGACTTAATTAAGGCTCAAATCGATCATATTGATGAACAAGAGATTTTATTACTTCAATTACCTAAGAAGCTATCTTCAATCAAAAACAAGTCAAAGCGTCAAGCAATCCTAACTGTTAAAACCCATTTTATTAGAAATGGATATACAAATCAAATAGTTTCTAGTGTATTAGAAAAATCTTTAGATCAGTATCAGGGAGATGAACTCAAACTGATTCAAAGGGACTACGAAAAACTATATTTAAGACTATCAAAGAAATTTAGTGGTTATGAACTGAAATCTAGCATCAAGGAAAAGCTCTATCAAAAAGGATATACGATTGAAGATATCCAAAAGGTTCTTAACTAAAACATTTATCTCTTGTCATGGTAAAATCATGATGAGAGATTTTTTTAGGAGGATTTTTATGAAGCTTTGGAAAAATGGATATTTTCATACCATGGAAGACCCACAAAAAACTTATCATGCAATGGCAACTGACCATGGACTTATTGTAGGCTTTGATGAAGATATAAAAGACCTTGAATTTGATCGTGAAATTGATTTGAATAAAGCACATGTATACCCTGGATTTGTCGATGCTCATCTTCATCTTTTAGGGTATGGACAAAAGCTTTTACATCCAAATTTTTCTCATTTAAAAAATAAGGACGAGATGCTAGTAGAACTCAAAAAGTTGTTTAAAAATGAAAAACTCTTTGTTGAAGGTTATCGTGAATGTGGAATCACTAAAGATGATTTGAATCAAATATCGACTGAGCATCCAATCCTATTGAGACATAATGATTATCATAGTTTAACTGTCAATGATCAAGTATTAAAGCTTGCAAATATAACACACGATACTGGAGTGCTAACTGAAGAAGTTGCTCAAAAAGCGATGGATTCATTTCCTAAGTATAAACAAAAAGAAGTTGAGAAAATACTAACTTTATCGTTAAAAAGTTTGTATAAATACGGGATTACCGGTGGACATTCCGATGACTTATATTATTTTAACGGATTTGATGAGACAGTTGCAGTTTTTGAAAATGTCTTGGATAAATTCCCATTTCGTGCACATCTGTTGATGCATCATATGACAATAGATGATTTCAAGAAATCCGGTAGAACCTTTCTTGACCAAACCTACTATCTTCAGCTTGGTGCTGTAAAGATGTTTTATGATGGAACAGTTTCATCAAAATCAGCACTCATGAAAAAACCATATAAAAACTCAAATAACTTTGGTCAAAACGTCAATGGAAAAGAAGCATTCATTGAAATTGTCAAAAAAGCCAGAAGTTATCATCTTCCAATTGCAGTTCATGTGATTGGTGATCAAGGACTTGACGAAGTCATAGAAATCATTAAGCAATACCCTCCTAAGATGTATCATCATGATCGCTTAATTCATACTCCTTGGATTTCAAAAGATACGATTGAAGAACTGAAAACATTAAGAGTATCACTCGATATCCAACCTCAGTTTTTATCGAGTGACCTTCCCTGGGCATTAGAATTTTTCTCAGAAACTCCCGATTTAGTTTTTCCTTGGAAGACACTTCTTGATGCGGGTTTAAATCTTGCAGGAAGTAGTGATGCACCTGTAGAAATACCAAATCCTCTATTAGGAATTCACGCGGCAGTTTTTAGAGAATCTTCAAATGATGGAAAAGCTTATTTCAAAGAAGAAAGTTTGACTAAATTTGAAGCAATATCGATGTATACTATTGGTGCAAATTACTCTACAGAACATAAAAATAGAGGGTATTTGAAGGTTGGTTATGTAGCGGATTTATCGATTTTTAAGCACGATTTAATGAGTATGCACCCAAGCAAATTTAAAGAAGATATTTTTGAAATGACAGTGATCGATGAAAGAATAGTCTTTGACAAGAATAAAGTCTAAAAATACGCTGATTAAGGGCATAAGATTTGATTTCTTTAGCTACCTATTGTTAAAATACTTGTAATGATTTATGAAAAAGGATGATTGGTTTGAAATTAGAATTTTGGCTTGATTATTTAAGTCCAGTTTGCTACAAGCAGCACCAAGCAATTGAACTTTTATTCAAGAAATACAAATTTAATGATTTAGAGCTTTTGTATAGAAGCTATGAAATGATTCCTAAGTTTGAACCACTTGAGGATTGTACTTTTTATCGTATATTAGCTAATCATCATGTACTGACTCTAGAGGAGACAAAGGAAATGTTTGATAACATTCCAACTGATATTAAACCAGTTAAGGTAACTGATGTTCACCGACTATCTCATCTAGCAAAGAAATCAGAAAAAGCATTTGAATTTAATCAAATGGTATTTAAATATTTTTATGAACTCAAAAAAGATATAAGCAATCCAGTAGTTCTTATGGAAATATCATCTAAAGTCGGTTTAAATCCAAAGGAAGTTGAATATGTGCTTACCTCTAATCGTTATCAAGAATCTGTAGAGTTAAACAGAGAAAATGCAATCTTAAAAGGGATTTTTGAAGTTCCACATATTAGAATAGACGGAAAAATTATATTGAAAAATTATCATACAGATGAACAAATTTTCGATGCTCTAAATAAGGTAACTATCACATATAGTAAGACAGGTTACTGTGAAGGTGAAAATTGCGAAAGAAAGAAGACCAGATGAGTCTTTTTTTCTTAAATTTATAGTGTTTTTATACATTTTGTGGTATAGTATATAAGGTTTAAAAAGAATTGAGGAAAAAGATGAATATTTTATTTAATGATTTACAGATTAAACAAGAAACAAAAACTGCAATTGAGGCATTAGGATTGGTTGAAACCACGTCGATACAACACCACGCAATCCCTAAAATGCTAGAGAAAAGGGATTTAATTGGCCAGGCACAGACAGGTACAGGAAAGACATTCGCTTTCGCTATACCCATCCTAGAACAAATTGACACGGAAGATAAGAAAATTCAAGCATTAGTCATTTGTCCTACAAGAGAACTAACGCTACAAGTATATAAGGAATTTCTAAAGCTAATTAAATTTAACAAGGCTGTTAAGATTACATCAATTTATGGTGGAGAATCTTACAACAAACAATTCAAGGCACTTGCCGAGTATCCACAAATTGTGGTTGCTACACCAGGTCGTGCAATCGACCATTTAGAAAGAGGCACTCTAGACTTTTCAAGTTTAAAGGTTCTCGTTATGGATGAAGCAGATGAAATGCTGAAAATGGGTTTCCAAGAGGATTTAGAGAAGCTTTTAAAAGACACTCCTTCCACTAGACAAACCGCATTATTCTCAGCAACGATACCTCCTTTCATCAAGAAGGTTGCTGAAAAATATCAGAAAAATCCAGAAATTATAAGAATTGAAACTCCTACGGTTACTGTCTCCAAGATTGATCAATTCTACTATAATGTCAGAAAATCTGATAGAGATCAACTCCTACTTAGAGTTCTAGATTTCTATGAACCAGTATCTGCGATTATATTCGCGAATACAAAGGTAGATGTTGATAATTTATCTGCATTTCTTCAAAAGCATAATTATGAAGCAGATGCACTTCATGGAGACTTAAAACAAAGTCAAAGAGACTATGTCATGGGTCGTTTTAGATCGAAGAGACTTAAGTACTTAATCGCTACTGACGTGGCAGCTAGAGGACTTGATATCTCACATGTCGATATGATTATTAACTATGAAATTCCTTTCGAAGATGAGCTTTATGTTCATAGAATTGGTCGTACAGGAAGAGCTGGAAAAGCAGGTATTTCAATCTCCTTGGTTTACCCAAGTATGAGAGGCAAGCTTCAAATGATTGAGAGATACATTAAAACGAAGCTAATTGAAAAAGAAATACCAACACAAGAAGAAATCAATCAAAGAAGAGAACAAAGAAACTATGATCACATTATGGACATGGTTGTCAAAAATGAAGTGAGCTACGATGCAATCATTGAAAAGCTACATGAAGATGGATTTGAAGATCATGATATTATTTCTGCACTGCTTGCTCAAGTCACAGTTGAACAAAAAACTTATGACCATCTTGAAGCTCCTGCTAAAAAGAGAAATGATGCTTATTCTGATCCAAGAAGTTCAAGAGATCGTGGTGGAAGAAATGACTCAAGATCAAGAGGTCCTAGAGATTCACATTCATCAAGATCAGGTGACTCAAGAGATTCACGCCCACAAAGATCCTCTGATTCTAGAGACTCACGTCCTCAAAGATCACATGATTCATCAGAGCCTAGATCTAGAGGTGCTGAGGGTCCGTATAAGAATGCAATGATTAATTTAGGTAAGCAAGATGGTATTAGACCAGTAGCTCTTCTTGACTATTTTAAGAAAAATGCAGACCTTTATCCAAAGAATATTGGCGATATTATTATCTATCCACAGGAAACAGAATTTCAAATTCATCCAGCTGCTATTAAGCGCTTAGATGAAGTAAATAACAAGCTCTTTAACGGTAAGAAGATAAAGATTACCATTTTAGGTGATAAATAATCGAAAAAAATAGAAAATATGTCTAAATCATGTTACAATTAATATGATATTCATATTTTTTTATTTTATAAAAATAAAGGAGGATCAGATGGCACATCTGTTTGAAACAATACACAGCAATTTTTTTAGTGTGCTTTCCTCCCCTAACAAAAAGACCTATATCGATTGTATTTTTATTATTTATCATGCTATTGATACGATAGAAGATGCTTTTCAGGGGGATAGAGAATATATCGTTCAAAGACTCATTGATTACTTCGATGAAGAACCAGGTGACGATTTCCTCGATATTGAAGATGATGAACCTGCTCGAACTTCAAGACAAAAGGCAGTTCATGTTATTAATGTTTTAAAAAAGAATGGATGGCTTGGAGAAGAAGAACTCGGAGATTATAAAACATCCTTAAACCTATTTGATTATTCAATACAAATTATAGATATTCTAGAAAGTATTCAAGAGAATCGTCAAAGCGAATATACAGGTGAAATATTCACTGTGTATTCTCTTTTGACTTCTTTTGCTATCGATGAAGGTATTGGTGTTTTAGAGCAAGCCTATCAAAAAACAAATGATATACTTAGAAAGCTTAAATCACTTAAGGCTAATATTTATCGATATTATTACGATATAACAAAAAAACAATCCAAGCATGATTTAAAGCATCTATTGGAAAAATTATTGATTGAGTATAAACAAAACTTCTTTGATTCTGCATACTATAATTTAAAGACAACAGATAGCTTACCAAGATATAAAAGAGCAATCTTAGAATCCATTAATAAAATTCAAAATAACGAAGATACCATGGATAAACTGGCTGCAATGGTTATGAAGTTAAAGCGCATCGAAGACTATAATGAAGCTTTTCATTATGTCGAAGATAGACTGAGATACATCACAGATAGCTTTACTGCCCTAGAGCATTTAATTCTAGCAATCGATAGAAAAAATGAGCAGTATATTACAGCTGCAGCTTCTAAAATCATGTTTTTTACAAATCAATCTGATGACATCGAAGGTATATTCAACCGCTTATTTAGAGTGATTATGGCGAATAAAGTTGAAGACTACTCAAAATTATTCAATATCACTCAGGTGAGAAATCTAGATACCTATTCACTCTACAATCAAAGAAGAGCTAGAGTAGAACCTGTTTCAGAAGAAATATTCTTTGAAGATGATATGATTTCTGATGAATATCGAAAAGAAAAAATTAAAGCACTACTTAAAAATAATATTTACGGCAAAAAGGATATCGATCAGCATGTCAGAGATTTACTTGGTGGTGAGAAATCGATAGAAGCTGCAAATATTAACCTCGAAACACAAGAAGACTTTATCAAATTGATATTAATATTCTTGTATTCTAAATCAGTTGGTATGCATTATGATATAGAGCTTTTAGGTAAAGATTGCAAGAACAATGATATTACCTTCCAAAACTTTAAGATTAAAGAGGTGAGACGATGAATAAGACACAAGCACTCAAAGCATTTAGTGATGAATATATAATTATGAAGGAAGGCGAAAAGTCGACCTTTTCTAGAATCGTCAATAAGCTTTTTCAAGTCAATTTTTTGACCAAGAGAAAGCCTGGGGATACTAACGATTACCGTTTTATCCTTGCCTTTAAGGAAGTTTTTGAAGCATTCTTTCTTTTATCTGATTTCACGCTAAATATTAAAAGAGAAGATGAAGTCGTTTATATTCAAAATGACAATCTATTCAATCATATGCGTTTAAGAAAGACCGAAAGTGTTTTACTACTCGTGATTCGAATTATTTATCAACGCAAAAAAGATTTTGTCACACTGGATGAAAATGTCGAAATTTTCTTAAATGAAATTCATGAGGAACTCACTAGAATTGGATATTTAGATCACAAAAGAATTACAAAAGACAAGCTGAAACCTGCATTGACGTTTCTTAGAAACTATAACATTATTGACTATATCGATAAAGGATTACACGATGATGCTAGAATCAAAATCTATCCAACGATTTTATATGTGACCAATTTAGACTCAATCAAGGAAATCGTGCAAAAGCTTGAGGGATATATGGAAGGGGGAACTGAAGACAATGAAGAAACTGACGAAGATTAAACTAGTTAACTGGCATTTGTTTTCTAACCAAACCATTGAAATCAAGGATAATGCATTAATTTCAGGTGAAAATGGATCTGGTAAATCTACATTGCTCGACGCAATGCAATACCTATTTGTTGGTGGTCGAAGTGGTTCTAAGTTTAATATTGCAGCAACTGATGATGCAAAGCGTACCCTTGAGGGATATGTTAGAGGTAGAATTGGTGCTGAAAATAAAGAGTATTTAAGAAATGGTGATGTAATCTCTCACCTTGCTTTAGAGTTTTATGATGAGCAAAGTAAGAAATACTCAGTCATTGGTGCTATCCTAGATTTACCTAAGTTATCACAACTCAAGGAAAGATTCTATCTTTTAGATAACGTTTCTATTCATGATGGATTATTTCTAGAAAAGAAATATCCAAGAGACTTTAAGAGCATGAAGGCTTATTTAAAAAGTATTGATGTTGAGTTTCAACCATTTGAGTCTCAAAAGAAGTATAGAGATGCACTTGCAAGGTTCTTTGGCATGGATGCTACCAAATATGCAAAGATACTCCCTAAAGCACTTGCATTTCGGTCAATTGACCTTCAGGCATTTGTTTTTGAATTCCTATTAGATGATGACCCGATTGATATTCAATCCTTGAAAAATAATGTCGCTCAGCTGAAGAAGGTTGAGGCACAAATTAAAAAAGATAAAGAAAAACTAGAAAAGTTAGATACAATTACTAAACTCGGTGAAGAAATCACTTTAAATAAAGAGCAAAAAGACATCAACCAATTAATTGATCAATTGAATTGGGTAGAAAAAAGAGAATCATTCATTAAAGAAAATGAACAAAAACTAACTCAAATTGAAAAGAAACTTGACTACTTAAGAGATGCTAAAGGTCAAATTGATGATCAAATTGAAGAAACAGATACAGCAATTTTAAACCTTGAACGTGCAAAAAATGATTCTGACTTGTCAAGAACATTATCACAGTATCAGGAATCCCTTCAAAAGAAGGCTCATGAATACGAAACACAAAAAGAAGCATTGTCACAAGTTAAAGAAATGCTTGTGAAAGAATTTAATACCATTAAGGAATTGATCAATTTACTTCCTAATCAAGCAATGAAGGCGTTTGTTTCCTATTTCCAATCCAATGAAGATAGTTTAACAGCGAATGAGTTATCCGAAAACTTATCAAATCTAAATATTGAAGTTCAGTCTTATACCCAAGCTTATTATGCTGAAAAAGAGAGAACTGAAGCCGATAAAAGAGAACTTTCTGAACAAATAAGAATCTCACAAACGAGACTTAATCAGCTGAAGCGTCATGTCAAGACTTATCCAATTTATGTGGAAAATTTAATCAACGCTTTAAATGAAGGGTTATCAAGTCATTATAAAAAGGAAGTTAGAGTACGACCTTTATGTGAGTTAATAGAAATATCAGATGAACGCTGGAGAAATGCTGTTGAAGGTTTTTTGAACACTCAACGCTTTGATATCATTGTCGATCCAAGCTATTTTAATGATGCATTAGATATTTATGATCAAGTTAAAGTCGAACAAAAGATATATGGTGTAGGTTTAGTCAATACGCAAAAATTAACAGCATATGAACAATTAACACCTGGAACATTAGCGGATAAGGTCACAAGTGATCACACCTATGCAAGATATTATGTCAATATGCTTTTAAACAATACATTTTGTGTTGAAAATGTGCATGATCTAAAAAACTTTAATCGTTCCATTACACCATCTTGTATGACCTATAGTAATCACACAGCTCGTCAAATTAACCCTAGAACCTATGAGGTTCCGTTTATAGGTCAGCAAGCTACAAACATGCAAATGAGTATGGAAGAAAGAAATCTAAATGCTCTAGAAACGAAAATGAACAAGATTTATGATCTATCTGATAAAAATGATAAGATTATGAAACTACTTTCTCAAAGTAAGAGTAATCAGCTTGTTCACCAAGGTCAAATTCGTTACTTCGATTTAATTAAACAAACTAGAAAAGAATATACACAAATCGAAGAACAAATCTTATCACTTGGTAAAGATAAGAATCTTGCTAAGCTAGAAGAACAAATCGAAAAGGCAAAAGCTAACCGTAAACAGCTTCGTTTTGACTCTGATAAATTGGTTGGAGAGATTGCAACAAACCGTGATGAAAGACAACGCATATTAGACTATATTGATGAAATCAAGGAAAAACTTGATGAATTCACACAAGCTCAACGCGTACTTGCACAAAAACATCCTGAAAAGCTAAGTTTAGCAAATACTCAATTTTATGCGCTTAAGATGAGACATAAGCATGACCATGATGCGATCAGTCAATATTTAGCACAGTCATCCGTTTCACTAAACAGTCAAGTTATTAAAGCTGAAGCAGATTTAGTCAACCAAATGAAACTCTATATTTTAACGTTCCATTTTGGTGCAGCTCCACAGCTTGACCACTTGATTTATTTCGATCAAGAGTCACAAATGATTAGAAATAATAATTTAGTGCGATATGAAAATGAAGCATCTGAACTTCGTAGAAATTCAGAAATTGGATTTAAAGAAGAGTTTGTTGGGAAGTTGCGTGCAAGCATTGAAAATGCGCAACAGCAAATTTCTGAACTTAACTTCGCACTTACTGATAAAACATTCGGTTCTGACTCCTATCAACTCATTTATAAAGCGAGTGATAATCCAGATTATAAGCTTTATTATGAAATCATTATGGGGACAGATGCAATCCATAAGCACACATTATTTACAGAAGGATTAACGAAGAAAAACGAACAAATCCTGATGGAATTGTTTGATAAAATCGCATCCAATGATCCAGAGTATGACCTGCTTACCTATAAGTTCTTAGACTATAGAAACTATATGAGCTACGATATTGAAGTCACCAATAAAAATGGTAATAAATCATATTTCTCCAAGGTTTCTAAGGAAAAGAGTGGTGGGGAAACCCAAGTACCATTCTATATCGTTATTGCAGCATCCTTCCAACAGCTACTCACTAAAAATAGAAGAGTTGACTCAGGATGTATTGTTTTATTCGATGAAGCATTCAATAACATGGATGAATCTAGAATTGATGCGATGATGAAATTCTATAATAGTTTAAGCATTCAATTATTCATTGCCGTGCCACCACAACGTGTATCAAATATCATCAATTATGTCAGCACAAGCTTAGTCATCGTCAAAGATAACGACTATGCAATAGTTGAAACATTTAAAGATGAAAGAATGATTCGCGTATAATAAAAAGATGGCTCCAAAGAGCCATCTTTACTCATAAGAAAAGGGGATAATATGAAAAAAATCAGTTATGAAGATTTAGTCAAGTATCAAAAGAATTATGATGAAAAGCCAGTACAAAACGCATTGAGACGAGTACTTATGAAGAATGAACTTTCAACTTTATTTGACAAGCAGGAACAAAAAAGTTTGACTCAGTTTAAATTTTCTCATGAGATTAAAACACTACCTGTTACCTATCAGAAACAAAGTGGTAGATGTTGGATTTTTGCAGGTTTGAATTTACTAAGAGAAATGATTGCGAATAAGTATGATATCAAAGATTTCGAGCTCTCACAAAACTATACAGCATTTTATGATAAGCTTGAAAAGATTAACTATTTTATTGAAATCATGGATGATTTCTTAGAAGTCGATCAAGATGATAGAACACTTCAACATATTCTAAAAACTGGTATTCAAGATGGTGGACAATGGGATATGTTTGTATCACTTATTGAAAAGTATGGTGTCGTTCCCAAGGAATCCATGGTTGAAACCTCATCCTCTTCAAGTACTGCATTTATGAATAAAATGATTAATGTTAAATTAAGACTTTATGCTGCAGATGCTAGACGCTTAAAAAAGGCTGGAAAAGAAAAAGATATCCCAACCTTAAAGACAAAAACCTTAAATGAACTTTTCACATTCCTAACTACTAACTTTGGTGTTCCTCCAAAGGCTTTTGATTTCGAATATGTTTCAAAAGATGAATATCATATCGTTAAAAACTTAACACCTCAAGATTTCTATAAAATTCACATTGGAGATATTTTAAAGGATTATGTTTCGATTATACATGCTCCCACTCAAGATAAGCCTTATATGAAGACATACTCTGTTTCCTATCTCGGTAATGTTATTGGTGGAAGAGAAATTAAATATTTGAATTTAGATATAAACGATTTAAAGGACTTAGTTTTAAAACAACTTTTAAATAAAGAACTGGTCTGGTTTGGTGCAGATGTTACACGCTATGGTGACCGTGTTTTAGGCATATGGGATGATGAATCCTATGATTTTGAAAAGATGCTTGAAATGAATTTATTCATGACCAAGGAAGATGAACTCGATTATAGTCAAGGATCCATGAATCATGCAATGGTCTTTACCGCAGTCAATATTGCTGATGGAAAACCAAATCGTTGGAAGATTGAAAATAGCTGGGGAGATGCAAATGGTCTTAAAGGTTATTATCTAGCAACCGATACATGGTTTAATCGCTATGTTTATCAAGCAGTGATTCACCAGAAGTATTTGAGTGAAGAGATGCGTCAAGCATGGAAAAAAGATCCAAAGATTTTAAAGCCTTGGGATCCAATGGGTTCACTTGCAAAATAATAAAATTTAAAGAGCTTCGGCTCTTTTTTTTATCTGTTCATTTTGATATAATGAAAAGGCCGGGACGTGGCGCAGCTTGGTAGCGCACTTGCATGGGGTGCAAGGGGTCGCAAGTTCAAATCTTGTCGTCCCGACCAGTTGATAATAAAAAAAGCGATCATCGCTTTTTTTTGTTTTATTCTGAAGTTAGTGATACATAATCAGAGGTTAATGTAATGGATAGATTTCCATTTCTAACTCTGAGTTCATCAAGAAATGCTTTTTGGTCTACATTACTTTTCAATTTAATTAAGTAAGTTAGTTCAAACATTGTACCAAAATCTGTAGTTTTAACCTTTTGGAGTTGGTAGCTATGAACATAGATCTTAAAGACTTCATCAAAAACATTAGAATAGTTTAAATTTTCAGGTATAACGATTCTTAGCTTCGCGTGATTATTCTTATCCTTATCTAAGTTAAAAGCGTGTAGAAGTAGCAATAAAGTCGCTATAAAGCCTGTAATGAGCATTGCATAGTTAACATAACCTAGTGCACTTGCAAGTCCAATCCCTACAGAACTTAAAATGTAGGTGATATCTCTTGAATCTGCAATAGCAGTTCTAAATCGAACGAGTGTAAATACACCTGCTAAACTAAATGCTCTAGCTAGATTGTTAGATACAAGCATAATGATGACGGATATAACGAGTGGCATGAGAAGAAGTGTTACTGAAAATGCATGATCATAGACTGTCTTTTTATGTGTAAACACAAAGACAAAACTCATTACACCTCCTAAAACTGTAGAAGTGATTAATACAAGTAAGATATTGATGAGCGTTAGCTCAGTCATATCAATAGTGGTAAAGAATGTAGTCATCTGTAGTTCCTCCTAGTAGATATTGTTGATAGGCTTTTCCATATTTTGAAAAGCTTTGACTGTATAATTCGTATTCAGATAATTTTCTCGCAAGCCAGAACGGGAAGTTATCTTCACTTTTCACTTCCATTAAGTAAAGATCCTTAGAAGAAAGAATTGTATTTCCTTCGTTACTCGAAAAATCGACATTTCTATTTCTAAAAAGGATATGATGATCAAAAGTTATTCTTAAAGCATCAGATTCTGACATATAAGCAATTCGATCATATGATATGAATGCTCCAGGCTTTGCTTGATGAATTTTGATAAAATAATCTATCTCATTCATGATTTGGTTATCTATATAGGTTTCAAAAACTGGTTTAGTTCCGGTTTCCATATAAGTTTTTGCTTGTTCATATGTTAAGTTGACTCTTCTTTTGTTAATGCGTCCTTCAAACTTTTTCTTGATTTCAAGAAATACCATACTATCATCTTGAAGTGGATATGTGTAGGTTCGTAAGCGGAGTTTATCTTTATAAGTGGGTTTTTGAATCGAATTTCTGATGATAGAAAAATCATGTGTATCATAATATATATTATAGATTGTATATGGATTTCCATCTTGTGAATATGGGTCACTGATTAAATAATCGCTGATATACTTGATTAAGTCATCTTTTTGTTTGGTGGTGATGATGTATTTGCGCTCATATCGATTGAAAATTGGTTTTATCAATTCATGTTCCTCCCACCATCAATATTTGTACTAAATATCCTCGTGAATGTGGCTTGCATGTGAATCCTATATATTATACCACTTTTTAAAAGAGATTACCTCTAATATTATGGGAAACAATTAGGAAATAATTTACAAAACATTTACATATGCTTAAAATTAAGTGTTTCATAATGAGAAAATATAGTGAGTATAGGAATTATAAAAAATAAGAAAAAAATTGATTTTGATATTAGACAAATGGAGTATTAAATGGTAAAATAATTATCGCGACATGAAGTGCACCCGTAGCTCAGTTGGATTAGAGCATAACCCTCCGAAGGTTAAGGTCGCATGTTCGATTCATGTCGGGTGCACCATCATATGGAGGAATACTCAAGTGGCTGAAGAGGCAGGCTTGGAAAGCATGTAGGGCGTAAAAGCCGCAGGGGTTCAAATCCCCTTTCCTCCGCCATGTTTTCAATACGGAGTTTATTTGTTAAATTGCCGAAAATATGCCCAAATCATGGCTGAATCAGGGGATTTATCTGAATAAACACCTTAATCGATATTTAAAAAAGATGAAAAGACAATGTGAAGTCCTAAAGAATGCATTTTTAGGATAAAACGGATGTCTTTTTTTCTTTTTGCTTCTTTGCTATGACAAGGGGGATTTGAACTTTAAACACTAATAGTTTGACTATCCAATAAAAAATACACTCTCAAGGAGTGCGATATAAGGCGATTTCATGGGTGGGGGTTGAAATCCGTCATGGCGGAAATCGGCGGATTAAACTTCTTTATGACTTGAAAGAATAGAATACCATGTGTAGAGTGAAACGTTGTTTTTCTAATGTTGTAGGAAACTATACCTGGTAGAACAAGACTAAGAGATTATGGTGTTTTTGGAATCGAATCTTGTGCTAACAACCGGGTAAATCATATCTCTACCTTGAGGGACAATCTTAGAAAAGAATTCTTTATATAAAGGAATTCAGTGATAGAAGAAATTTGCTTTACAGAAAAGTTTGTAATGTATATTTATAAAAAAAGCTACAAAAAATATTAAATACAAGGGAATGATATTAGCTCAGATTACTCTTAAACATACATTAATTCGCAATAAGTTGCGAAATAATCGCGTGTTCATATTGTATACTCAATTATTATGTGCTATTATTTAGGTAATAGACTATAGAAAGGTAGGCGATAATATGGATATCAGTTATAAAAAACTGTGGATCATTCTAATTGAAAGAGACATTTCACCAGCAGATTTGCGAAAAGACTTAAATATTGCAACTGGTACAATGACTAAACTTAGAAGAAATGAAGAAGTCGCCCTTTCTGTTTTACTTAGAATTTGTGAATATCTTAAATGTAATATTGGTGACATTTGCGATGCTGTAAAGAATGATAATAACGAGCATAATGAGGGGTGATGACATGTTTTGTTCCAATTGTGGTAAGCAATTAGAAGAAGGTTCAAAGTTTTGTAATGGTTGCGGTAGTCAAGTATCAAGCAATGATCAAACTGTTTCTGATTCTAAAAGAAAAATCATTTTTGATGGGAAAATACATAAATGTCCAAATTGTGGATCTCGTTTAGACGCATTTGAACATAAGTGTAAAGACTGTGGATATGAGTTAAGAGGTTCGAATGTTGCTAATGTTGTTAAAGAGTTTGCTGATAAAATAGAAAAAACAAAATCAGTTTCCAAAAAGAATGAGTTAATAAGTAATTTTTATATTCCTAATACCAAAGAAGATATTTATGAGTTTTTTATCTTAGCTACCTCGAATTTGTCTACTGATGTAGTATGTTATGAATCTTGGAAAGCTAAACTAGAACAAACATATCATAAAGCAAGATTATCTTTTGGAAATACACCAGAATTTAATTATATTGAAAAACTATATAATAAAACTATGAAACAATATAATAAGAAAACTTTCAACAGGATTCTAAAAAAAGGATGGAAGTTCATTCTAGGATTTTTTTTAGCAACACTTGGACTTGTTCTTATGGTCTGGGGAAATTTTAAGGGCTCTGAATCTGGTGATCCCGATTCACCTTTTCATATGTTGAGTGTTATGGCGTTTTTTCCTTTTTTGTTTGGTATTGGAATGTTCTTTTGGGGTGCAGAAAAAAAGAGTTCCTCAAAAATTAAAGTTGAAGAAGACAATGAAGATGAAGAAGATATGTAATGAATTTAAAAACATTTTTATTATAGAAAGATAAAGGAGGTTTAATGTATGGGATTTTTTAAGCGAAAAGGTGGATTCAGCGATGTAATCCGTTGTGATGAAGTGAATTATTTAGTTTGGAAATGGCACCCTACTGGAGCAAATCTAGGAGAGTCAAAAAGAGAAACAGCAATCAGAACTAATTCTATATTGAGAGTTAAAACTGGTGAAGTTGCTATCTTTGTCTATAAACAAAAAAATGGTACAATTCAAGATTATATCGTCGGTCCATATGATGAAAAACTAAAGACAAAAAACTTTCCAGTTTTATCTTCAATCATTGGACTATGGTATGAGGGTGATACTCCTTTCCAAGCGGAAGTGTTTTTTATTAATACATCTATGGCAATCCAAACTAGATTTGGAATCCCTTATTTTGATGTTGTAGATTCAAGATTTCCAGACTTTCCGGTTCCTGTAGCGGTTAGAGGAGCATTGACATTTAAGGTTGAGGACTATAAAACATTTGGTAACTATCACCAATGGATAAACTTTAGCTTAGAGGAACTAAAAAACAAGATAAACGCTTCGGTTACACGTTATATAAAAGAGATTGTTACAAATGCATCATCTGAACATGATATACCAGTAATCGCAATTGAATCAAAAATTGATCTTATTAATGAAAAAGTTGAATTATATGTTAAAGATAGACTTTCCGATTTATTTGGTATTTCTATTACAGGTATTGATATAAGCTCTATAGAAGTTGATAAGGAAAACGAATCATATACTGAACTCAAAAGAATTACCAAGGATATTACAACGAACAAAACTGAAACAGATCTTCTTAACTATCAAGAAGAGTTAAGAATTAAAAGAGAAGAAGGCCAGTATGCCCAACGAATGGGTACAAGACAAACAAATCTTGGAGCATTTCAAACTGAAGTCGGTGGTGAAGTTGGTGTTGCTGGAGCAGAAGCTCTAGGTAGAATGGGTGAAAAAGGTGCCGGAAATATCGACCTTGGAGGTCAAGGAGCAGGATTTAATCCTGTAACAATGATGGCTGGAATGGCTGTTGGAACTGCTGTAGGAAGAAATATAGCTGGAACTTTAGATAAATCAATCAATCAGAATGAAGCTGGGCAAGTTGTACCGCCAGCTGTACCAATTACCAAATTTTACATTGCGATAGATGGAAAAAATACTGGACCGTATGATGTAAATACTTTAAGAAGTATGGTTGCAAATGGCAATTTGAATCCTGATAGTTTAGTTTGGAAGGAAGGCATGTCTGATTGGCAAAAAGCTGGTATGCAAAGTGAACTTACAGGGTTATTTCCTCCCAAGTTATAAATGAATAAAGAAATACAGTTAAAAGCTAAAGAAGGGGGAGTATGCTGAGTTTAATAATGTTATTAAATTCGGTACACCAATTGATGAGAAAAATAAGATTTATACCGTTTTTGATGTTAGTTTTTTTAGGGTTTATTTTAGTAGGATGCGAGGCAGTAGAACTTGGTGAAAACGAAGTAAGGGTTAGAGAATCTGCATCAGTTCTTGAAGGAACAAATTATGAGGATGTAGTTGAACAACTTCAAGTATGGGGCTTTACAAACATCGAAACTGTAGCAGTGTAT
>JAHIRQ010000120.1 GCA_018818645.1 Bacillota bacterium | reverse complement strand
TTGACATTTGATCATTCACAATTCAAATAATCAAATGAGGCTGTAGCTACCTATATGATTCATATGATCAATTTAGATCTTCTAGGAGGTCTTTTACTCTTTATCCTCATTAATTGCTTGACTTATTATAGTAAGTCTCCTAAATGTTGAAATAGACTTCTCTTTTCTTGTAACTTGTATGAAGTAGTTCATGAGATAAGTGAGAGTTTGGTTTACCAAGGAAATCTTCATATATTTTTTTTACAAATGGATTGTTATGTGATTTTCGAAGTTCTGATTTGGCATCGATATCATATAATACACTAGCTCTCATTGATCGAATGTCTACTTTTTCATATATCTTAGCAGGAACTATTGGTTGCCCACCACCATTAATACAACCACCAGTACAACCCATAATTTCTACGAAATGATATTTTTTATTGTTTTTTATCATATCTTCCATAAATGTTTTGATGGCTAGTCCACCATGAACAACTGCTATATGTATGGGTGTCCCTTTGATCATATAGGTCGCTTCCTTAATATCTTGATTTCCACGTACTTCTTTAAAATCAATTGGAGTTTCATGATCCTCAAGAATTTCAGTTACAGTTCTTAGTGCTGCTTCCATTACACCACCAGTAGCACCAAATATAGTACCAGCACCTGTATAAGATGCAAGAAGCCCATAAGGTTTCATCGGTTCTAGATTTCTAAAATCAACTTTTCTACGTTTAATCAAGCGTGCCAATTCTCTAGTCGTCAACACAATATCAACATCTCTGTAACCATCTCTACCCATGTCTTCTCTTCTAGCTTCTGCTTTTTTAGCAATACAAGGCATAATGGAAAGTGAAACAATATCTTTTGGATCCATATTCATTTCTTTTGCATAATATGTCTTAATTAATGCACCAGCCATTTGTTGTGGTGACTTACAGCTAGATAGGTTTTGAATAAATTCAGGGTGGTATAGCTCTAAATAATTGACCCAACCAGGTGAACATGATGTAAACATAGGAAATGGACCATTATTTTCTAATCTATTGATAAACTCTGTTCCCTCTTCAAGGATTGTTAGATCTGCAGTAAAATTGGTATCCATGATTTCATCAATTCCCAATGCATGAAGTGCTGCAAACATTTGACCTTCAACATTAGTTCCAACCGGATATCCAAATTCTTCACCTAAAGTTGCGCGTATCGATGGTGCGACTTGAACCACAATTTTTTTCTTTGGATCACGAAGTGCCATTTCAACAAGTCGGATATCATCTTTTTCACTCAAAGCTCCAGTTGGGCATGCTTGAATACACTTACCACAATAGATACAACCTGCATCCTCTAGGCTATGAAAAAGTGCTGGACCTATATAGGTTTCTGAGCCACGTTCATTATAATTTAAGATTCCTAATCCTGTATATTTTTCACATGCTGAAACACATCTTCCACATAAAATACACTTACTACTATCTAAGGCAAGTACACCTGATGAATCAGAAAAATAGGTTTGTGCATCATGCGCTCCATAAAGATGAGTTAATTCATTTTCAACTGAGTATCTTCTCAGTAAATCTAAAAATTCACAATTATCTTCTCTTGAACAATTAAAGCATTCAAAGTGATGCTTATGTGAAAGAAGCTCTAAATTCATAGTCACTGTTTGATAGACATCAACATCATCTGTGATGATTTTCATGCCTTCTTCAACTAATGTTTTACAAGCTGGTTTTAAATTCTTTTGATTGTTAATCTTGACAGAGCATACTCGACAATTTCCTTCTTCATGAATGCCTTCAAAATAGCAAAGACGTGGGATATAAATTCCATTTTCTTCTGCAGTTTTTAAAACAGTTTGATTGGATTTTGCAATAATGTCTTTGCCATTGATATTGATATGAATGTCTTTAATCATCTTGTTACCTCCTGATGTGCTCTTTGAGTAGATATCGCATTAACTGGACATGCTTTCTTACATGCACCACAGCGTATGCAAAGATCTAGATCGATAACATGAACTTCCTTTGGCCAACCTGATATTGCGTTTGTTGGGCAATTCTTGGCACATTTCGTACAACCAATACAATTATCATTAATATAGAAATTCGTGAGTTCACGGCATACTCCAGCAGGACATGTTTTATCCACAACATGCGCGATGTATTCATCTCTAAAATGTTTTAATGTAGATAATACTGGGTTTGGTGCTGTTTGACCTAAACCACATAAGGATGTTTCTTGAATCATGTGTGCTAGTTTTTCAAGCTCATCTAGATCCTTCATGGTTCCTTGTCCTTCACAAATGCGATTAAGAATATCCCTCATTTGCTTTGTACCTTCACGGCATGGAGTACATTTTCCACAGGATTCATCGACTGTAAAATCAAGATAAAATCTTGCGACATCGACCATACAATTGTCTTCGTCCATAACAATCATCCCACCAGATCCCATCATAGAACCTAATGCTGTTAGATTTTCAAAATCGATTGGAGTATCTAAGAATTGTTCAGTAATACAACCACCAGACGGTCCACCTGTTTGAATTGCTTTAAACTTTCTTTTAGCAGGTATTCCACCACCGATATCAAAAACAATTTCTCGAATGGTCGTTCCCATTGGAACTTCTACTAAACCTGTGTTATTTATTTTTCCACCAAGTGCAAATACTTTGGTTCCACTTGATTTTTCTGTGCCAATGGATTTGAACCACTTTGCACCTTTAAGGAAAATAATCGGGATATTTGCTAGAGTTTCAACATTATTCACATTGGTAGGTTTACCCCAAAGTCCACGAACTGCTGGAAATGGAGGTTTAAGTCTTGGCATTCCTCTATATCCTTCAATGGAAGCAATGAGTGCGGTTTCTTCACCACAGACGAATGCTCCTGCACCTAAACGAATATCAATATTAAAACTAAAATCGGAACCAAATAGATTATTTCCTAAAAGTCCAAATTCTTGTGCTTGACGAATAGCAATTCCTAATCTTTCAACAGCTACAGGATATTCTGCGCGAACATAAATATATCCTTGGTTCGCACCAATTGCATAACCGCAAATGGCCATTGCTTCCAATACTGAATGAGGATCTCCTTCTAAAACAGCACGGTCCATAAATGCACCTGGGTCTCCCTCATCCGCATTACAAATAACATATTTTTGATCTGATTCTGAGTTTTTGGCAAATTGCCATTTCTTTCCTGTGGAGAAACCACCACCACCGCGACCGCGTAGACCTGAATCAATGACTTCATTGATAACATCTTGAGGTGTCATTTCTCTTAAAATAGTACCCAATGCAAGATAACCGTCTTTTGCAATATATTCTTCGATTTCCATTGGGTTTATGTTTCCGCAGTTACGAAGTGCAATTCTTTTTTGTTTTGCATAAAACTTCAGTTGCCCCATGTTTTTAATCTTAGATTTATCAATAGGATCCTTAACCAAAAGTCTCTCAACTGGTCTACCTTTAAGTAAATGTTCTTCACAAATCTCTTGAACATCTTTAACTGCGACATGCGTATAAAATGTTTCATCGGGATAAATAACAACAACTGGACCTTTTTCGCATAAACCGAAACAACCAGTCAAGACCAATCCGACTTCATTTTTCATATCTAAAACTTCTAAATGATCTTCAAAAGCTTTTTTGATTTCTTTGGAATTAGAACTTAAACATCCAGTCCCACCACAAATTAATACTTGCATTCTTTCTAGCATAATTTTTCCTTATCCCTTTCTCGTTGTTAAAAGATAACGAAGTTGAGGTTGGTTATTGATAATATGCTTTTCAATGATTTCTTTAACCATAGGAATCGTCATACTACAATAAACGTAAGACTGACCATCCATATCAATGATTTCAGCCATTGGTTCATATGCACATTCGCCCATACATCCTACCTGTGTTACTGTAACATTTTTTAAGTCATGTGACTCAATTTCTTCTAGGAAAGCTGCTAAAATAGGTTTTGCACCTGATGCAATCCCGCATGTTCCCATCCCAATCTGGATTCTGTATCCATCTTTTGTATAGCGCATCGTCATTTTTTTAAGCGCTTCATCTCTTAGTTGCTTTAAATCTTCTAAAGATTTCATGGTTCACCTCATCTATGTGTATTTCTTGATTAATAAACTCTATTAAAGCTTGCATGATTGAATATGTAGTCAAAGTTTCTTTAAACATTGCTTTCATTTCGCTACACGCATAATGATAATTGTAATTTTTGTAATGAAAATCAAATATAAATTCATCTACATCTTGATGTATTGTTAATGTGTAAATCAGTTCCCCTAAATTACCTATAGGAGGTATGTCTGGATGAAGATAATCGAGTGTCATATAAAGGTTAGTTCCAAAATTCTCTTTGGAATCTATAGCGAATGTTCCATTCGTCTCTTCACAGAGCATCTTTAAAAATGACAATCCAAGTCCAACAGTTCGTGTTGTTCTTGTTGTAAAAAATGGTGATGTTGCTTTCTTCAAAACTTCATCTGTCATTCCTTTTCCATTATCTTTAATGGCAATCTTTAAGTCATCGTGGATTTCAATCGAAAGATGAATCCATGATGAATTCGCAGAAATTGAATTTTGAATAATATCTAATAGATAGGTTGCTAAATCATCCATGTTTAAAAAACCTGAAAAATGACTCTATTGTCAAGCTTTCTAGCTCGATTTTATTCATTTCTTCTCTTTCAAGAATATCTATAATCTGATGTGCATCAGAGTTATGTAGTATGATTTTATTTTCTAAATGGTTATTTCTGTAAAAATCTTCATTTGCATGTTTTGTGACTTCAATTGCATCAAGTGGAATTCTATCAATATATTCAATACCACTATGTTTTTTTCGATCCACATGTGCATAAACTAAGATATGATCGTAATCCTTCAGGACAAGAATCAATTGTTTCAAAGAAAGAGTTAGAGAAATAGTTAAATCATAGGGATAGATTTCAATGACATCATCATATATGTCAGTGATTTCTGATCTTCCCAAAGTTTTTTCATCATACCCTTGTTTATGGTTACATGTATCTATAAATGCATCAAAGGAAAGTGCATCTTCTATATGCTTGAAATAGCATAAGACATGAAATCCTTCCTTAACTGAAATTTCAACACCGGGAATGAAAAGCATATCATAGCTTTTCGATATTTCATATAATACTGGAAGTTGTTTTAATGAGTTGTGATCTGTGACTGATAAAATGTTTAATCCCTTTAAATTTGCCATATTGAATATATTATTGGGCGTCATTAAGGTATCTGCATCAGGTGACAAAACAGAATGGATATGTAAATCATAATAGTAGATCATATGAGACCTCTCTTATGTAAATCAATAACGATCTCATAAGATTTCAAATGACTAGATAGTATACAAATTCCCTCTTCATTCGCTTTATCAATCATTTCTTGTGTTACTTTTCTATGTTCAGCAACGATGATTAACGAAAGGTCAATCATCATTGCCAAAGCGACTGTGTTCACGTGCGATATTAAAGTGATTAGCCCTTGATTTGGCTTTGCACTTTTGATTGCAGCACTGAGTAAATCTGTTTGATAAACTCCTTCAAATGTATTACTTAGTGTTTCTAGGTTTGTAAGTAGTTCATAATCACTGCTAATCAAATCACTGACCTTCATTGAAACCACCTCCAAGATAAAAGATGATTTTGAGATGGGTCCCATAATGATCAGATCGAAGATCCATTACATCTGCAATTCGCTTTATATTGGGTAACCCCATACCAGCACCAAAACCATTCGAATGGTCAAGTTCAGTTGCGGTAGAATAACCTTCAGTCATCGCAAGCTCAATATCTTTAATACCAGGACCGTCATCAATAAAATTAAGTATGATTTTGGTTTCATCCATTTGGAATGTAGCAAAACCACCGAATGAATGAATCACAACATTGATTTCTGCTTCATAGGATGCAGAACAAACTCGTTTCATTAAATTTCGATCAATATTTGTATTTTTTAAGGTTTTTTTAATATCACTAGATGCTCTACCAGCAAGCTCGTAGTTTTTAGCGATAATTTGATATTCTTTTGCTACCATTGTTGATTATAATAAATTCCTTTGATTCCATCACTATATAGCAAACCACTCATATTAAACATGGTTTGTTCTGTGGATAGAAGTAAGATGTTAGACTCGATTGCCAAATCAACAACTTTGAGTGAAGGAATTTTCCCTCTTACAAGTAAAACTACATTGACATCTAGCATTTCTGCTGTACGAATCGACTGGTTAGTTGTTAACCCTGTAATTAGCATACTTTGGGCAAGTATTCTTTCATCTGTTACTGAATTTAAAATGATTAATGCATCGCTCATTAAATCTGAGCAAAATGCATAATTGAGATCCATTTCTTTCAACAGTGTAGGAGTGTATACCTTGAAATTGTATTTTTCAATGATTTCACTAAGCTTCATTTTTACTGTCCTTATGTTCTAGTGCTTCTTTCATTTCTTTAAGCACTTGTTTCGCTTTAGAGACACTTGAATTCCCATAAATATGATCACCTACAGAAAATACAGGAGCAAGCCCACATGCACCAATACAACGTGTTGCAGCAAGAGTGATTTCTCCATCTTTCGTAGTTTCTCCGGATTTGATTTTCAACTCATCTTCCATGGTGTCCATAATATTTTTAGAACCTCTTACATAGCAAGCAGTTCCTAAACAAACACCTATTGTTTTTTTACCTTTTGGTGTGACTGAGAAGTTACCATAAAAAGTAACAACTCCATTGATCTTTGCAATACTTTCTCCAAGTTCATTAGAAATAATCTTTTGAATTGATAATGGTATATAACCAAAAATATGCTGAGCATCATGTAGCGTCGGCATGAGTGGACCTGGTAATGTTTTGTTCTTTTCTATTTGCAAATAAAAAAGAGCAAGCTTTTCACTAGTAATCTGTGAATGTGCATTCATATAGAACTCCTTTATGTTGGGTATCGTTGTTTTCATCCTCATTATATCACTTATTTCTACTTTGACTAGACCATTTTCGCATAATGTATGTAAATCTTGTATGATAACGTTTTCTAAATATAATTATAATAATTATCAAATTTGAGATAACAAAAAAACATGTCAGTTCGAAAGAGCTGGCATGTTGGTATGTTTAGTTTTTTTAAGTCTGATTGCACTTTTACAGTCAGTTTAATTCAAGCAACAATCAACATCTAATGAGTTATTACTTCTTAACTGGTTTAGCAGGTTGAGCTGGAGCTTTTGGAGCTGGTTTAACTGGTTGAACTGGAGCCTTTGGAGCTGGTTTCTTGTTTTGCATGTAATTTCACCTCACTTTCGTTCTGATTTTTATATGTTTGAAATGATAGTGTAAACGACTAAAGACTAAGTGCATTTTGAGTGTGAAATTTGAATGCAAATCAGTAGTTTAATTCAAGTTTACAGCATCATTTTATGCTGCAGAATGAGTGGTTATTCCCTTCACCTTCATTATACGCTTTTCCTATGATTTGTGATAAGAAAAATAAAGAAAATATAGTATAATTATTCAGTTTTCTTACTAGGGTGAACTACTCCCACCACTTAATGAACATCATTAGAAGTGGGGGCTTCTTGGGTAAAACAAACTTGTGTTTGCTAATTTACCAAGCTATCGCGTCTGTTCCATACGCTTTGGTTACATATTTGATTAAACCTTGAACACCAATGTTAATTGCTGCATTTAAGTCTCTATCCATCACGTGTCCACAGGTACAGTGATATGTTCTCTCAGATAGCTTGATATCACGCTCTCTACCACATTGACTGCAGGTTTTAGTTGATGGATAA
>JAHIRQ010000119.1 GCA_018818645.1 Bacillota bacterium | reverse complement strand
GAAAACTCCAATGGAAAAGAAGAGTGTTGGTATATTTTAGAATCAAAACCTGAAACAAAAATCATCATTGGGCACTCGGCTAACTCTAAAGAAGAAATAAGAAGTATGATTGAAAAAGGGAATGTTCTTGAGATCACGAATTTCTATAATATAAAGCCAAATAATTATTTTTATATTCCTTCAGGGACAGTTCATGCAATTTGTGCAGGTACCTTTTTACTCGAAGTATCCCAATCTAGTGATATAACATATCGTCTTTATGATTATGATCGCCTAGACAAAGGCGTGAAAAGAGAATTACACATCAATAAATCAATGGACGTAATTAAAGTTCCAGATAATAAACTAATCTTAGAACACAAAAACAACTATTTCACATTCGAAATAATTAATAATATAGGAGTAAGTTCAACTAAAGCACATCAATTTGGAGATTATATATCCATTTTAGAGGGCGAAGGTTCTTTAGGTAACTCTAAAGTAAAAGCAGGAGATTTTTTAATTGTTAGCAGTAATTTTGAATATAATATTGAAGGTAATTTGAAATATCACATATCGAGATTAATATGAATAAAACTTCTAGAATTTATGTTCAAAGTAGTGACTTTCATAGTAACCGACAGTTCTATCTAAAGGGTAAAGGCAAAAATAAATAGTAAATTTTGTACTTGACTTTTTGAATGGTTTATGCATGGCTCAATAGAGCCAATAAGTGTATGTCAAAGAACGGCTATTCGTTTCATATTAATGCATAGAAATCGACAGTTCAAAGTGCCGACTGAGATGAAAAACTATGTTCAAAGTGAAGGGTTACATTTTACTCGATTATGTTCAAAGTGAAGACTCTCAAATTGTGAAAAACTTAATAAAAGTGGAAAAACACACATAACTATGGTGTGGAAAAAATCTAAATTTGGATAATATTAATCACACTAAAACCCAACTCCCATTTGGCTTACGTCGTATTATTTTATTTGATCTTAACAGCTATTCAGCATTTGTAACACATTTACTTTCGCCAATAGGAAAAGTGTTACAGCAAGACGTGAAAATACTATATTCTCAACAGCAAGGAAATCTATTGTTCGACATTTTAGGTTTTTATACTAAAAGAAAATCGCAATTTCAGATGGTGCCAACTTTTTAAATTGAAACACGTTTGGTAAGAAAAGGTACCCATTTCATAGTAACAGACAGTCCTTAATGGTTCTTTGGTGCAAACTGTTCCTTAAGAGAACCCCTAGTGAAGTTGATGCCTAGTTTCATCTCCGTGTCATCAATTTTTGAAGAAAAAGAGCCTAACAGAAGATTCTATTTTTCTCTAACTCATTTTATAATCAAAGTAAATATTGTATACATGAGAGGTGAACATCATGAAAGACAAACTTAAATATGATTTTACTTGTTTAGATTGCAACTATATTTTTTCAAACGATGAAAATATAAAATCTTGCCCTAAATGTGGTTCTAAAAAACTTTTTAAGAACATTGATGTTAGTTTAAATTGTGAGATCAATGTTGATATCAGTGTGAGTTACAAAGGAAAATCTTCAGAACGAGTTGGTAAAAGAAAGCGTCCAGGATTTGAGTTTGAACATGTTGAAACTTTAGATTATTTAGGTAATCCTGTAGCCATTGATTCAAGACGAGATAGAAAAGAAGATACTTATTTTAAAACTGTTACAGATAAAAAAACAACTGATAAGAGAATTGTAAGAGACAAAAAATTAAGTGACCACAAAGGTTTCGGTTCTGAAAAAAAATAATCAACGTGCTAATTTTGATACCTTAATGAAAAAGAGTCTTTGATGAAAGCTCTTTTTTATTGAATAAAATATACAGCAAAGTACGATGTAAATCACATGAGAAACCTCTCTCAATAATTACTAATTGCATTAACTATACTATAGTGCTAAAATTATATCAAAAGAGTACATTGGGAGGGAATATGTATAAAAATGATGGATCATCAGAAGTTTTGATAGATGAAAAAGCCTCACGTAGATTATTAGGAAAAGATGTAATACTTATTGTTCTTGGTGGAATTATAATTTTTGTATTATTGATAAGTATTGGGTTGGTTGCATTTCAAATTATACCGATGTCATTTCCCGATTCTTATTTTAATATTACGAATGATATAAGTACCATTAGTGCGTATTTCATAGCTGTTCTTTTAATTTTTAATACTGTTCTTATGTTTATCAGTCTTATTCCAAAAAAGACGAAACGCAAATATGCATCTGGTATAAAATTACAAAATATTATCATTACATTATTAGCAGTTACAATTATCTCTGTTAAAGTAATTGCTCCAGTGTATATTTTAATAATAGGGTTATCTATATTATTTGTTATTGCCGTTTGGTTTGAATCTTAGAAAAATTAGTTCTATATAAAGAAGCGAGTCTTGCTGAAAATCTTTTCTTTACAAATCCATTGTCAATACTATGAAACCTGGTACGAACTCAACTTGAGATTTTTTTAAGTTCCCCTTTCCTTCGCCATATTTCCAAATTGGCAAAGTAATATATAGTTCTTATATGAATTGGGTAAATTACAAGTTAGAGTAGGAATAAAAAATGATTAGAATAGACTTACTAAAAGAAGATAAATCTTATATGAAGCAAGTAAATCAATTTAGCAAAATTGATGGTCTATTAGCTGTGTTTTTATTCTTGTTTTATATAGCGATTGTTGCTTATGATAACAGTAATGTTGACTGGGTGAGCACAGAGAGCCATGTCATAATTTCAGGATTACTAAGGGTTATTGTTGTAGCTTTGCCTATTTTAATTGTCCTTTATTTAAGAAAGCAATCATTAAGTAGCATTGGAATTTCAAATAGGAATTTTATGAAAAGCACCTATTTTGCTTTATCTCTTAGCTTACTTTACTTCATAGGGACACTTCTTTATTCACTAATTGTAAAAAATCAAATCATTTTCAAAGTCAATCATACACTTTTTTATTATGTGATCTATTATTTTTTGATAGATGCCTTGAATCAGGAGATATTATTTCGAGGATTCTTATCACCGAGAATAAGATCTGTAATTAAAAATAGATGGCTTTCAATTGCAACTGTTGGTCTTATGTTTTCACTCATGCATTTTTTTAGTGCTTTAGCTTTTCAATTTTGGGATTTTGGAAGAGCAATAGATTATGTATGGGTACAGATGATTTACTCCTTTGGGTTTCATGTTATTGCACAACTACTGTACCAGAGATACAATAATCTCGTAGGACCAGTTATATTGCATGGATTTGGGAATATGCTTGCCTATATGATTATATTTGCATAAGTTGTCTATGTTTGAAAAACACATCCTGAAAATATATAGGGAACATAAAGTACAAGAAAATGGTATCAATTCATTCTCCCATACAGTTTAGACTCATGAATCAACAAATATGATAAAATAACTACAAAGAACATAAAGTACAAGAAAATGGTATCAATTCAAAATCTCAGTATTACATAGTATGATAAAACTTTATATTACGTGTACTCCGAACAATACACCTTCTAGAAAGACATGTGAAAAATTGGGGTTGAAGTTACTTGAAATAGCAGAATTGCCTACAGATAATGATATGTATCTTGAAGGCGAAAGATATAAGTGTATTTATGAATGGATTCTCTAATTATTTTAGGTTTTGCTGTAAGTTTGCAGTGGTCTATCAATTTATGAAGTTTATGTATAAGAACAGAATTATTTTTTATTTAGATTGATAACGGATAATAACATGACAGGATAAATATATGTATCCAAATTGAGTGATGTTATAATATATAATTTAAGAAAAGAGTGATTAGATGAAAGAGAAAATGAAGAAAATATTAGACCATATACACAAATATAATGTCTCAAACATGGCATATATGAATTTTGGATTAGATTCAAATATTATATATGATGCTTTGGTAATTGCTCCAAGTTGGAAACCAACAAATATAATTCAAGATAATAGTTTCAAG
>JAHIRQ010000118.1 GCA_018818645.1 Bacillota bacterium | reverse complement strand
CGTTCAAAGCGAGTTATGTGGATACTCAAGTTTGGGTTGCATATGGAAAAAGTATGACAACACTTTCTGGCCAAAGAGATGGCACTATAAAAATGGTAGATTTTGTTCACACAGCATATGGAGACTTAGGAGCTTTATACATAAATCCAGGAATGTCAGTAGGTTCACCTGATAGTATTTCAGTGACAATCTATAGAATGAGAAGAAAGTAGGAATACATATGGCAATTATTAAAGATTTAAACACGAAATTTGGAGTAGGTGCATCTTATCATAGAATCACAGCATTTAACATTAGTTACACTAGTAAAAAGATTACAGTATGTGTCGCTTCCTATTTATCCAAAGAAGCACGAGCTAATCAAAAGGATCCGATTGAAGAAATAGATATCGCTATTCCATTCTCTGATTTTAATCAATTTTTAGATGTGAATCCAATTGTTGAGGGATATAATTGGCTTAAGCAAAATGTCATTGGATTTGAGGATGCAGTAGATGATTACGATGTGGTTGAACCACCTTTACCTGAAGTGGTAGAGGAGGTACCAAATGAGTGACCTATATAAAATGATTGAAGGAGTGTTTCCAAATACGGAGATACTCCTTATCTATTATGGTGGTTCAATCGCTTATGGACTAGATAGTGAATTAAGTGATATAGATATCACAGTTGTTTTAGAGGGATTTAGAGGTAATTTACATCTCACACTAGGGGAATATGATTTATTTGTTTTCGCAAAAGATAGGTTTATCCAAAGGCAAACATTCGATGAATCGATTATCGCCTATCATAGAGCTGCGGCAGATAATGTCATGAGTATTGATAGAACGTTAATTTATATTAATCCATCATTCCAAGAAACGTTAGACCAACTATTAATTTACGATGATAAAGAGTTTATGATTAATCATATAGCAGCTGAACTCGAATATGGTCGTATGCGGTTTGAAGTGAACACAAACTTCAAATCACACTATCATGTTTTTAGGATTAGAGGAATGGTGGACCATTATGAGAAAACAGGTAGGTATGAGTTAGTTGTTGAAGAGCCGTGGTTTACAAAAATGATGGACTTTAAAAATAACTGGGATAACGAAATAGCGCAAAATTATGTAGAGGAAATTAAATCTCAACTAGACTATCTAGAAAATTACCGAAATGAGATGATACAAAGTGGACTGGGATAGTATTACAGAGGTGTTCCGTATGCAAAATCTAATTTATTGGGTTGTGACAATGGTTGTGGTGATTCTCACAACGATTAAGCAGTTCAGTCAACAAGAAAAAAAGAATAAAACAAAAAACGATGAAATCATCGTTAATCTGCAAAGAATTGAAAAACAAAATGTGAAGATGCTAAACCTACTTGAAATGCATGGACAAGATATTAAATCCCTAAAAAAGGATGTCAATGTTTTGGAACATCGTGTATCAAGACTAGAAGATTCGCAAGTGAATATTTATAACCATATAGGAGGAAAACCAAATGACAACACTTGAAACAATATTAATCGTATCTAACGTTTTAACACTTATTCTTTATTTCACATCAAAGTTTAAAGAAAGTGGCAATTTGTCTACTGTGATTAAAGAAGTAAAAGAAGACATTAAGAACTCATCTGAAGTAGTTGCTGATTTAGTAACAAAAGCAACTGGTATCGTGTTTGATGAAACTGTGCAGAAGACAATCAAAGAATTCATTATGATAGTTGAGGAAAAGAATCAGATTGCACAACAGAAAGGTGAGATATTTCTAGCTGGAGATGAGAAGAAACAAGCTGTCATTCAACGACTTAGTGAATGGGTATCAAATCTAACTGGATCAACAGAAAAAGCGATTGGTTTTGTTGAAGACAATCAAAGCAAGATAGAATCCATCATTGATGATTACATTTCCTTCAGCAATAAAATGCATGGGAAATCAACACTTTCAGAAGCAGAGAAAATTATAGCAGATAAATTGAATAGTAAAGGATACTAATACTTGCTATAGTAGCTTTATCTAGGTAATATGTGTCATAACCAAACCAAGTAATATTAGTAGGAAGAGTAAATAAACTCGACAAGCTAACAAGAATTGTTTCTATTGATATCAAAAGACCAAATGAAAAAGATTCTGATTTGATCCCAGTAACCCTAACAGATGGTTTGATGGAAAGCGTTCTAGGGTACCTTACCGAAGGTTCTACAATAGGAGTTAAAGCATGACTCAATATCGATAACAATATCCTAAGGATAGTTGGAGACAAAGTAACATTTATAAATACAAATAACGAATAAGGAATCCGATTCACAAACATGGGGGCTGTAACGAAATGAAGATTTAATTTTCTTCATGGACTTAGCAGTCCTTTTTTCTTTATCTTAGCCATCTCATTGTGGAAAACATATCAAAACCAGCTGTTTTCTGGCATGTTTAAAAGAGATTCGTCATGAATCCT
>JAHIRQ010000117.1 GCA_018818645.1 Bacillota bacterium | reverse complement strand
GTGCACAATCGAAAAATCATTAACTGAACGTATCAAAAGAGGGATGTATGTCCATTTAAGAGAGGGTTCAGCAACCAGAAATATCCGTGCATTGATCAAAGGAATTAACAAAGAAAATATGCATAGAACTTTATTTTGCACTGATGATAAGCATCCATTTGATATCGAGCAGGAAGGACATATTAATTTTAATGTTAATTTAGCGATTCAGTATGGACAAAATCCAATAGATGCAATCCGAATGGCAACGTTAAATGCAGCCAATTGCTATAACCTACCTCATTTAGGAGGACTAGCACCGAATAAACAAGCAGATATCATTGTTTTTGACCACCTAGAAAAAATAGAGCCAAAGCTAGTTTTTCACAAAGGAAAACTTGTTGCTAAAGATGGAAAAGCTTTATTCGATATTCATAATGATATTCCTAAAAATATTACAAATACAGTTAGATTTGATGATCGAATCCTAAATTTTGATTTGAAACTCAAGTCCAATAAAGTACATGTCATTGGTCTAATTCAAAACAATATTACAACCAAAGATTTAATTCGAGATGTTCAAAATAAAGATAGATTATTTCTTTATGATGATCATCAAGATATATTAAAGCTAGCTGTTATTGAAAGACATAAGTATAAAGAAAAAATTGGTTTAGGGCTTGTTGAAGGTTTTCAAATAAAAAATGGAGCTTTAGCAATGACTATAGCACATGATTCTCATAATCTAATCATCGTTGGTTCTCATGATAAAGATATGAAGATTGCTGCTCAAAAAATAAAAGAACTTCAAGGTGGAATTGTATTGGTAAAAGATGGTAAGGTTGATGACTTTTTACAGCTTGAGATTGCAGGCATTATGACTGCTCACTCAGAAGTTCTTGTGCAGGAAACACTTTTAAGAATGAAGGACAAGATTAAGGGGATGGGATTAGCCAAAGAAGTCGATGATCCATTTATATCCTTAGCCTTTCTTGCACTACCTGTTATACCGGATTTAAAGCTCACGGATCGAGGGTTATTTGATGTCAATCAATTCAAAACAATCGATATTGAAATAGAATAGAGGGGAAGAAATTGGCTAATTTTGTAAAAGATTTTCGATGTACTTTATGCAACAAAATCTATAATGAACTAGAAGTTGTTTATACTTGCCCATCGTGTGGAGAAAAAGGGATTTTAGAAATAGAATATGACTACAAAGCGATGCGAAAATTTGTAGATAAATGTTATTTTAGAACAAATCCTGATTTTTCTATGTGGAGATACCATCATCTGATGGCAATAGAAAATAAGCATATTCAAAAAATGTTGAAAATAGGTGGAACACCTCTTTATAAAGCGAATCACCTTCATAAATCAGTAGGAATTAAATCGCTATATATAAAGGATGAAGGACAAAACCCAAGTGGATCCTTAAAGGATAGAGCAAGTGGGGTAGCAGTTTTAAAAGCAATTGAAAAAGGCTATAAAACAATCTCTTGTAGCTCTACAGGCAATGCAGCTTCAAGTCTTGCTTGTCATGCAGCACGTATGGGTCTAAAGACTCTTATTTTCGTCCCGAAAAGAGCTCCGATTGGCAAGGTCAATCAACTATCTATCTATGGCTCAAATGTTGTAATGGTCGATGGAAACTATAAGGAGACTTATGAACTTTCAAAAAAAGCTATTGATCATTATGGATACTATAATCGAAACGCAGCCATCAATCCATATCTTGTTGAAGGTAAGAAAACAGTCGCACTAGAAATTGCTGAACAGCTGGATTTTTCACCAACCGATTGGGTTGCAGTTTCAGTAGGAGATGGATGCACCATCGCCGGAGTTTATAAAGGTTTCTACGATTTTTACATGCTGGGCTTAATTGATAAGATTCCAAAGCTTTTAGGGGTACAAAGCAGTGGTTGTTCACCGTTTGTGACTGCGTTTGAAACCAAGAAATCAATTGTTGAAGCAGAAGAAAATTCAATTGCTGATAGCATTTCTGTTGGTATTCCAAGAAATCCTGTCAAAGCATGGGATGCAGTTGAAAAATCAAATGGATCTTGGGTAAGTGTTTCAGATGATGATATTTTAAAATATATGAGAAAGCTTGGAACCAAGGAAGGGATATTTGGTGAACCAGCTGGAGTTGCTGCAATTGCGGGAGTAAGAAAAGCAGTAACTTTGGGCATCATATCACCGATAGAATCCGTAACTGTCATCATGACTGGTAATGGTCTAAAGGATCCAAAAAGTGTAGAAAAAGCTATAAATCCACCCGTTTTAGTCAAAAATGATTTTAAAGCACTTGAGCATTACTTGAAAGAAAAAGGAGAAAACTAACATGTCAATCGTACCATTTGGACCAACCTATGATGAAATGCTTCATCCAGAACATATCGATCCAAAAATTAGAAAAAAAGCATTAAATGCGAAACAAAATGAACTAGACCCAATCAATCTCTTCAATATCAATTGGAAAAATGATCAAGGGGTTGTAAATAAAATTGTATTACCTAAGCAGTTAACAGGAGTCGATGCCAATATCGTTGTGATGCTAGGAACATATTTTCCTTCAGGATCACATAAGGTAGGACCAGCCTATTCAACTCTAATTGAAGGCTGTGTAGACTCTGAAATCATTCCAGGTAAACACACCATCTTAGGTCCTTCAACAGGTAATTTTGGCATAGGTGTATCTTATATATGCAATCTGATGAATTATGAAGCGATTGTAATTATGCCTGATAATATGAGTAAAGAACGTTATGATCGGATACAAAAATATGGAGCGAAGCTTGATTTGACCCCAGGTACTGAATCGGATGTTATTCTGACTCTAGAAAGAACATATGAGCTCAAGAAAAACCCAAATTACCGCTCACTTGCTCAATTCGAATTGCTTCCTAACTACCGTTTTCACCGCCATGTAACAGGTCATAGTGCGATTGAAGCTGTACAAGGAATTGGAAATGGTAGAATCGCATGCTTTACATCAGCTCCAGGAAGTGCTGGAACTTTAGGTGCAGGAGATCAAATTAAAAAAATCTTTCCTGAAGCGAAAATTGCTGCATTAGAGCCCTATGAATGCTCTACATTGATGAATGGTGGAAGAGGTCAGCATCGAATCGAAGGTATTGGGGATAAGATGTGTACCTTAATCCATAACGTCTTGACAACAGATTTTATTTGCTTGATCAAAGATGAAGAGTCAGTTAGAGGTTTGAAGGTTATCCAAGATGCTCCAAATGTTTTGCAAGAATTTGGAGTTTCATTAGATGAAGCGAAATCACTGAAAGACTTATTTGGGGTTTCTACAGTATGCAATATCATTGGCGCGATTAAGATGGCTAAGTACTTAAATCTTGGTCCAGATGATAATGTAGTGACGATTGCTACTGATGGATTTGACCGCTATCATTCAGTCATAGAGGATTTAGAAAGAAGAGAACTAGAAGTACAGGATTTTGTTTTAAGAAGATGGTTTAAAGATATCTTTTTGAATGCAGATATAAAAAATATCGATGATCTTCGCCAGATGGAGAAAAAAGAAAGATTATTTAAACAAAAGGAATATGACTGGTTAAAATTCAACTACTCTCTAGATTATTTAAACCAGATGAGACATATGAAATTTTGGGATGATGAATATCAAAAGATTGAAGCATATGATAAGTTAATCATATAAAAAAGAGGTAAAAAAATATGATCAAAATACCATTTCAAGAGATACTAAAAAAAGCTCAAGGCTATGAAAAGGATATGACGAAATTTCTGCGTGATATGGTAAGAATTCCAAGCGAATCCTCTGATGAAAAAAAAGTGATAGAACGCATCCAAGCTGAAATGATTCATGTGGGATTTGATTCAGTGACGATCGATCCGATGGGTAATCTATTTGGATATATTGGTCACGGTAAACACTTGATTGCTATGGATGGACATATTGATACAGTCGGTATAGGTGAAATCAAAAACTGGACATTTGATCCATATATCGGCTATGAAGATGAAACGACGATAGGTGGTAGAGGAACTAGTGATCAAGAAGGTGGTATGGCTTCTATGGTCTATGCAGGAAAGATTATTAAAGACTTAAAACTAGAAGATGATTACACATTACTCATTACTGCAACAGTCCAAGAAGAGGATTGTGACGGTTTATGCTGGCAATATATTATAGAAAAAGACTTAATAAAACCAGAGTTTGTTGTCATTACTGAGCCAACATCTTGTCAAATATATCGAGGACATCGTGGAAGAATGGAGATTAAGGTATCTACATCTGGAATCAGTTGTCACGGCAGTGCTCCAGAAAGAGGAGATAACGCAATCTTTAAAATGGCTCCAATTCTTTTAGAGGTTCAAGCGTTAAACAACCGATTGAAGCATGATGATTTCTTGGGGAAAGGGACATTAACTGTTAGTGAAGTTTTCTTCAGTTCACCATCAAGATGTGCAGTTGCTGATGGTTGTACGATATCAATTGATAGAAGATTAACCAAAGGTGAAACCTATCTTTCTGCTCTAGAAGAAATTAGAACTCTAGATTCTGTTCAAAAAGCGAAAGCAAAGGTCGAAATGTATACCTATGAAAGACCTTCTTATACAGGATTAGTTTACCCAACAGATTCATATTTTCCTACCTGGGTACTAGACGAAAATCATGTAGTTTGTCAGTCTTTAGTAGAAAGCTACAAGCATTTATTCAATAAGAAGCCAGTCGTTGATAAATGGACATTTTCAACCAATGGCGTATCCATTATGGGAAGATATCAAATACCATGCATTGGATTTGGTCCTGGACGTGAAGAAGAGGCACATGCGCCAAATGAAAAGACATATAAAAAGGATTTGATTGAAGCGTGTGCAATGTATGCAGCAATACCACTCGTATATCTAAATAGTCTAAACAAGGGAGAATAGAAAACATGGAACCACTTTTTAAAGGAAGACATTTTATTACGTTAGAGGAATGGACGAAAGAAGAAATTGATACATTATTACAGGTGTCCAAAGAACTCAAAAGAAAATTTTTAAATAATGAACCAACACCTTATTTAACCAATAAGACCGCATTTTTAATGTTCTTTGAGCAATCTACACGAACAAGAAATTCTATGGAAGCTGGGTTAGCCCATCTAGGTGGACACGCAACATTTCTAGATACCTCAATGATGCAAATCTCTCATGGTGAAAGTGCAAAGGATACAGCAGTTATTCTTTCTTCCTATGGGCATGGAATTGCATGCAGAAATTGTTTCTGGGAAGTCGGTAACAAATATTTAAGAGAAATGGCAGCAAACTCAACCGTTCCGATCATGAATCTGCAATGTGATCTTTATCATCCGATGCAAGGATTGGCTGACCTGATGACGATTCAAGAAGTTAGTCCATCTACAAAAAATTTAAAGGTTTCCATTATTTGGGCATACGCAAAGAGTCATAAAAAACCAATTAGTGTTCCACTGACTCAAATTCTTTTATTTCCAAGATATGGTATGGATGTCACGCTCGCTTATCCAAAAGGATATGATCTACCCATTTGGGCGATAGAGAAAGCTAAAAAGAATGCACTTGAACATGGTGGATCATTTAGAATAACACATGATATGGAAGATGCATTTAGAAATGCAGATATCGTTATCCCTAAAAACTGGGGTAGTTGGGTTAATAATCAATCCACCGCAGTTATCGATGACCTACTAGAATCCTATAAAGGGTGGAAATGTACAGAAGATATGATCAAACTAGCAAGTCCAAATGTGTATTACATGCATGCACTGCCTGCAGATCGAGGAAATGAAGTTGAAGACTCAGTTATTGATGGACCTCATTCTATAGTGTATCAAGAAGCTGAAAATAGACTCCATACTGCAAAAGCAGTAATGGCGATGACGATGGGGAATAAGTAAAAAATTAAGAAGCCAACTCATTCGAGCTGGCTTCATTTTTTTGAAATGCTAATAAATGACTTTATCCTTTTTTTTGTATTCCTCAAAGAGTGGTAAGCAATCCTTACGACACATCTGTTCTAAAGATAATATTTTCTTATCCTTTTGATGGTCTTGAATAAACCTATAAATGAAATCATCTCTAAATCCAATTTTTTCTGCATCTTGTGGGTTGCATCCATAAATCACATGCTTGATATTTGCCCATATAGCAGCCCCTAAACACATTGGACAAGGATAAGTGGTTGTAATCAAGGTACAACCAGAAAGATCATGTGTGCCTTTGATTTCCCCTGCCATACGAATCGCATTCATTTCAGCATGTGCTGATGCATCATGATCCCTTAAAACAGAATTTGAAGAAATAGCGATAATTTTTCCGTTCTCATCAATGATACCAGCACCAAAAGGTCCTCCGATATCCTCATTCATCGTTTTTTGGGCATGTTCTAAAGCTTTTTTCATGACTTCTTGAATCATTGGGTCATTTTTCATCTTAGAATCCTCGCTTGATTTGATTTTTCGATCGGTTAGTTACTTAAATTATATATGATTTTTGCGAATATCCTATAAAAATATCGAAATTCGTGTAAAATAAGGAAGTCGAATGTTGATGAATAGAAGATTATGAAAAGGAATTGATGAAAAAATGAAAAGATTAAAATATATTTTAATGAGTATCTTACTCATCTTGATACTTGTAGGATGTGAAGTAAAACCGGTTATCGATACCTTAGGGGACTTACCAGTGATTACTGGAGTAGAAGACTTAACACTTGAAAAGGGTTCATTCTTTGATCCATACGAAGCAGTACTTGCAACAGATACTGAAGATGGTGATTTAACAGACTCGATTGAGATATTAGGGTTATCGGGATTACCTATCCAAGATAACATTTTGATGGAAGTCGGAGACTATGTTTTGACCTATAAAGTTAAAGATTCTGATGATAATCTTGTTGAATCAACGATTACAATTACGATCGTTTTAGAAGTTGTTGATCTAGGAGCATGTGATGTTGATTTAACTGGTTACACACTTACATTTTGTGATGATTTTGCTGGTGATGAAGATTCAGCAGATACCAATGGATTGGATTTAGATAAATGGGGTTATCAATTAGGCACTGGTACTGATTATGGATTGACCAATTGGGGAAACAACGAACAACAGTATTATCGTAGTGAAAATGTCACTGTAACAGGTTCCATTCTTCAAATTCAGGCTAAAAATGAATCGTTTGGTGGAAAGTTTTATACATCAGCAAGATTATGGACAAAAAATACATTCAATCAAAAGTATGGTAGATTTGAAGCACTCATTAAATTACCTTCAGGTGATGGTTTATGGCCAGCATTTTGGTTGATGCCACAAGATAATGTTTATGGTGGTTGGGCTAATTCAGGTGAAATCGATATTATGGAAGCTAGAGGAAGACTACCTTTTGAATCATCAAGTGCTCTCCATTTTGGAGGGTCTTGGCCAGATAACCAATATGTATCAGAAACATACACTTTTCCATCTGGAAAATCAATCAATGATTTTAATCTATATGCGGTTGAATGGGAAGAAACTATGATGAGATTTTATGTAAATGATATACTTTATTATACGGTATCAAACTGGTCTTCAACAGGGTATCCTTATCCTGCACCTTTTGATCAATCATTTTATATCATTTTGAATCTTGCAGTTGGTGGTAATTTTGATGGAAATAGACTTCCAGATGTTAATATCTTTAATCAACCTGTTTTAATGGAAATAGATTATGTTCGTGTATTTCAAAAAAATGAATAGGTAACAAAAAAGGGCAAAACGAGAGTTGCCCTTTTATTTTTTGTTGAATTAACCTGCAATTTTAACAGATGTAAAGCTCTTTGCATCAACTATTTTGCTAACTAAGACTCCAGTTGAACTCACGAAAACTACCGTTTCTTCTAAATCACTAGCGTTCCAAATCATTGCGTAAACCTCATTGCTTGCATTGATATAAATAGAAGAGGTTACATATGGATGGAGTTGCATTGTGTAAGAAGTTGTACGCGATCCATAAGTTTTTAAACCATGGATGAGATAGTAGGTCTGTGATAAATCAGATGGATAGTCATCATTAAGAATCTTATTTGCATCGAATAAAGAGATAGCTAGCGATGGATCGAGTAAAGCTTGAATGCTCCACATGTTAGCATACCAAGTATCGATAGTACCATTTTTTGCTGATAAGTAATCTTGATAGATCACGGATAGTCTATTTTTTTCAAAATCTGTAGTTGCATAATTGGAAATATATTCTCCATTTGGTAGCCATTGTATACCGTAGATGAATGTTGGATTTGCACCAAACCATGTAGCGTAATCATATTTACCGCCCCAAATCATCCCAGCTACTGAAGCATATTGACTGTACTTATCTTTAAATACTGTTTCTGAGTAGTCAAACATATAGGTTTTAGCAGAGCTTAACTCATGAGCAAATCCATAAATTGCAGCATCTCTTAATTCTTCATCACCTTTTTCGAGTGCCCATAAATAGCCACCAACCCAGGATTGGATTGCTTCACTCGAGGATTCAATATTGTTTCCTTCAGCAAATGTACCAAAGCCATGAGCCCAAGTATGACCAGCCCAAGGGTCAAATGATCTTAAATAAGCAAAATCATAATCATTCTTTTTTGGATACATATAGTCATTTAATAAGAGTTCGACCATATCTCCATAATCAGCAACAAATGTATCATCATACATAGCAAGTACACTTGATGCATAGATGAGATAACCATGTGTAAAGCTATGATCACTAATTTCACTCGCTGTATTAAAGTCATTGTTTGAGTAATAGACGGTTCCCCATGCTTCATTATAGTAAAGGTAGCGATCATCATTTGCAGAACTATAGGTAAACCAATCTTCTAATACGTATCTAAGTTTAGCAATAAATGTTTGTTTTAATGCTTCATCTCCTACTTGATCTGCAATGATAATTCCTTGAGCTAATGGATAAATTGCTTTAGAATTCCAATATGGACCTTCATCATTTAAGAAGTTATCAAGATCATTGATATCAGTTCTTGTACTTAAGTCTGCTAAATAGGATACCATGTTTACTTCACTGAACTCAGAATTTGTTGGAGCTGTCATTGCTGGTAATAAACCGTGGAAGGATAATTCTGTTTTAAAATGTGATCCAATCATTAGTTTTAGAAAACCACGAATCGTCTCAAATTCATAATTGGTTAACTCAGCATCACTGTTTTGATAATGATGAGGCATTAAAAACTGTACGGGTTCCTCTGTGTTTCCATCTTTTAATTGTTGAGTAGATAAATTATAATGTGTTTCGACAATACTTGTTTCGTGATTGACATCATAGGATACATCACCTAAAAGTGTTTTCGTATAAGCATGTTGATGATAGAATTCAGCCTCATCGAGTTCTTGGATAGCAGCAACTGAAAAATAGTTGGATGAACCTAGATTCATACTTATTTTATTGAGTAAGCCTTGTGGATGATTGTTTGAAGTTAAATTGAATGTGGTTTGATCAGGTGTACTTACTAAGAAGTAACGATCACCATAGATAGGTTGACCTACTTGAGCAGGACGATAGGTTTCATATCCAATATGTTTTTGGACAAATTTAATGACAATACCACTACCAGTATAAGTAGAAGTGTTGATTTGATTTCCTGCAACAGTAAAGTATTCATAACTTGCAACACCATTTGCTCCAAGTGTAAGATAAGGAGTTAATGGGTTGGCAACTTCTGCAAAGATATAAGGAGAACCCTGTGCATATGTCATTACCATTTGATCTTTTGGATCGGAGACATTACGCATTGCTACCGATACAGTTGTATCACTATAATCAACAACATGTGTTTGATATCCAAGGTTTAAAGAAGAAGTCTTAACATGAATATCAGGTAGAGCAAGCGAGAAGTTTGCCATCGTATTGAATCCATCAGGATTCCAGTACTGAACAAATCCTGCACCACTATTTGTGATTTCAACACCTTCATTTGAAAATGAAGAGCGAAGGGGATTCGTATAAATTCCGTTTGAACCACCATAGTTTGCTGCGAGTAAGGATGTCCACCAACCATTTGAAGGAACTGCAGTAGTTAATAAATCTTTATTTAGATGTTGTGGTTGAATTGGATGATCAATATCTGAAGCACTTCCAATTCGATATGAACCAGCATTTTTATTAACCGATGTGCCTGTGATTTGATTTCTGGATACATTTTCTCTTGTGATAGTTCCAGGGTTTACACTCACTACTCGAGTTTCACTTAAAGTATCATCTCCATAGTTCATTTCATAAGTAAGTGAATAGTTACCAGCTTGACCATAATTGACATGACCAATAACATTGAGCAAATAGGCAATATTCTCATCTTTTTCATTTAAGATTTGAACATTTTCTAGAGGATTGAAGTAATCATATTGAGTGACTGTGATATCATCTAAACCTGAAATAGATTTAATTTCTTGGGGTATAACTATCGTTGGATCGTTAGTTTCGACAGGAGTTGGGTCACTTTTGCATGCATAGAGCACTAAAAGTGAAAGAGCTAAAACAAATAACATGATTTTCTTAATCATTGAAACCTCCATTGGACAAATATGAAGTCCATATATTTATTTTACCACAACAAAAACAGAAAAGGAAATCGGTTTCTTACTTTTGTTGAGATGTGGCTTTTGTGGTCGTGTTTATTTTAATTTTGTTTGTATGTCATGTATAATAGAATTAAGGAAAAAAATATTTTATTCATAAATAGGGAGAACAAATGAATCCAATAGAAATGATGAATGAATCGATAGCATACATAAGAAAATATACAACTTTAACACCTCAAATTGGCTTAATCTTAGGCTCTGGTTTGGGTTCTCTGACTGATGAAATGACAGATAGTGTCGAAATACCCTTCGAAAGCATACCTCATTATGCAAAACCTACTGTTGAAGGACACAGCGGGAAGTTAGTGATTGGAAACTTAAATGGTGTAATTGTAGCAGCATTATCAGGAAGATATCACTTTTATGAGGGATATCCACTTAATGTAGTTACCTACCCTGTTCGAATATTAGGCTTGCTTGGTGTGAAAAAACTGATATTGACAAATGCTTGTGGGGCTGTCAATATGAATTTTAAACCTGGAGAATTAATGCTGATTTCAGATCATTTAAATCTAACATTTTATAACCCTTTGATTGGGAAAAATATAGATGAATTTGGTCCAAGATTCCCAGATGCTTCAGAAATTTATACTAAAAATTTAAGAGAAGTTGCAAAAAATGCAGCAAATGAACTAGACATTAAACTTCAAGAAGGAGTCTATGCATGGTGGACAGGTCCATCCTATGAAACTCCTGCAGAAATAAAAATGATTCGAATTCTTGGTGGGGATGCTATTGGTATGTCTACTGTACCTGAAGCACTTGTTGCATCTCATATGGGTATGGACATTTTAGGGATTTCCTGCTTAACGAATATGGCTTCTGGAATTCTTCCTCAAAAGCTTTCACATCAAGAAGTTTTAGATGTTGCTAAGGAAGTGAAAACAAGATTTCAGACATTGGTAAAGAAAATAGTTCATGAAATGAGCAAGTAATATGGAAAAAGTTCAATACAAAATGACTGGATTAACTTGTGAAGGCTGCACTTGTGGGCATTGTGGTCAACCAATACTAATATATTTAAGATGCTTAGATGGAATAGTGCATGTTCATCCAAATTTCATATTAGATTCAGTTGAAATCGAGTACGATCAGGAAATTATATCACCAAAAGAGATTGTTAAAATGGTTCAAAAAAGAGGGTATTCAATTGACGAGATATAATTCTCGTTTTTAATTTTTTGGTAACATGCTATAATATGAGATGAAGTATTTCACATAATAAAACAATTATTGGAGACAAGATGAAAAGAATAATTTATTGGATTACCATATTTTTATTGATGACGGGACTGTCTTTAATTAGATTTAGTCCTTTAACGATAAGTGCAGCAGAAGAAACATATGATGCTGTATATTTTGGCTCAATATATTGTTCTGTGTGTCAAAACTTAGAAGATACTGATCTCGCTTTTGAAAGACTTGAATCTCAAGGTGTAATTGTAAAGAAATACATTTTAGAGGATGATACAAAAAATACAGAAACATTTAGAAATTATCAATTTACATTTGATGTTCCAGCAAATGAAGGATTAGTCCCTATCTTATTTGTAGGAGATACATATTTTGCAGGACGAGAAGCAATTAATAATGCAATCGATAACTTTGAAATTAGAGACATTTCTCAAAGTATACCAATGTTAGACATCATGGTTGCACCACCTAGTAGTTTTTCTCTGGTTTACTTTGTATTACTGGGATTTGTTGATGGTGTAAATCCTTGTGCAATTGCAATGCTATTACTTTTCATCTCTCTATTAGGATTTACAAAGAAAAAAGAGATACTATTACCTGTCGCGTTTACATTTATTTCAGCAATCTTTATCAGTTATTTCTTATTTGGTACCATTTTATATCAGTATTTGTTTCAACTACGGTTCTTATCCTTTTTAGTCAAAACGATACCGTGGATAATTATTGGAATTTCAGGTGTATTATTTCTATTAAACTTTTATGATTTTGTTGTGTCAATGTTACAGAAATATAACTTAATAAAAAATCAACTTCCAAAAGGAATTCAAAAGTTTAATCGAAGACTTATGGAAAAGTTCACTCAAAAAATGGATGAAGGCAGTAAGATGATTTATGTCATTACATTCACGATTGGTATCATCATCTCATTTACTGAATTCTTATGTACAGGACAAGCATACTTAACAGCTATCCTACATTTAATCCACTTTTCTGAAAATATTGGTAGAGGGTTAATATTACTCGCTATCTATAATCTGATTTTTGTTCTACCTTTAATCATCATCACACTACTTGCCTATAAAACACAATCGATTCAATCCATTTCAATATTCATGAGAGAAAAACTACACTGGATCAAATTATTCAATGCACTTGTCTTCTTAGCAATCTTAATCTATTATCTATTCTTCATGATTTAGGAGTATGAAATGAAGTTAAAATTAATGATTTCAAATCAAAATAAAGAAGTTCTCTTTCAGGGAAATCCAGTCAATCTTCCGATTCGATATGATGCTATCAAGAAAAAATCGGTTGAGCTTTTTGATGATGAAGAACCCTGCATCATTCATCAATCCTATGCTATTCAAAAAATAGTTGATGGCTTTTTAAAGCAGTTTAAGGGTGTTGAAGTGAATGAGATGAAATTTTCTGATTTGAATGTAGATTGTGGTTTTATTGAGATAGAAAATATTTTAGATATGTATTTAACCATCAAGAGGTAGATATGAAAAAAATCTATTTAGATCATGCTGCTACGACACCATTGAATCCAATTGCATATGAAAAAATGAAGCCCTTTTTAGGAGATTTATACGGGAACCCGTCCTCAGTCCATGAGATGGGAGCTTATGCTAAAAAAGCAATTAATGAAGCTAGAAAAAAGATTTCAACACTTCTCAATTGTAAACCTGCTGAATTGTTTTTCACATCAGGTGGAACTGAAGCTACCAATTGGGCTATTTTAGGATATGCTGATAAAAATCCTAGTAAAAAAGAGATTATTATCTCACAAATTGAGCATCATGCAACCATACATACTTGTGATTATCTAGAGAAAAAAGGTTATGTGATTCACCGTCTTGGTGTCGATTTAGAAGGTTTCATTGATCTAAAGAAATTAGAGATGACTATCAATTCAAATACGTTGATGGTTTCCTTGATATGGGGAAACAATGAAATCGGAACCATACAAGATATTGATTCAATTCAAAAAATATGTCAAAAGAATCATATAGTTTTGCATATTGATGCTGTCCAAATGATCGGTAATCAAAAAATTGATCTCAGAGAACTTGAAATTGATTTAATGACATTCTCAGCACATAAATTTTACGGTCCTAAAGGAATTGGGATGCTTTATAAGAAAGATTCCATTGAAATTGAAAACCTAATTCATGGTGGAATGCAAGAAAAAGGAATGCGTTCAGGAACTGAAAATGTCTCTGGAATCATTGGACTTGCTGAAGCATTAGAACAATCATTTAAATCCTTAGATGCATATCGAAAACATTTGTCTCTATTATCTGAGAATTTATACCATTTGTTGAAAGAAAAACTACCAAGAATTCGGCTGAATGGTCCAAAAATAGGGCTCAATCGCTTGCCAGGAATTTTGAGTCTTTCATTGGATCATATTCGAAGCTTTGATTTAGCTTTCGCTCTGGATCAAGAACATATTTATGTTTCAACAGGAAGTGCATGCAATGCAACTGACATTAAGCCTTCTCATGTCTTAAGAGCAATCCATCAAAAAGATATAGAAGAAACTGGAACTATTCGAGTTTCATTTGGAGTTCAAAATCGATTAGAAGATAATGAGTATATCGCACAAAAGATCATTGAGTGCTATCGTCAAAACAAACAATAACAAAAAGAGTTGTCCAAAATTTGGACAACTCATTTTCTTTTTTACTCTTCTTTTTTAACAATGTTGAAGTTGAATGCAGCATTCCCCATCTTTTCGTATAGCTTAAGTCATAATGGAAGTAGCATTTCTTGAGCTCTAGCTCCACGAATGTCACCAAGATCAATGACATGCTTCCACATAAAGATCTCTTTTAAAATATCAGTAACAACTTGCTTAGCGATAAAGTTGTTACCAGATATAAACATCACATGATCCAGTGTTCCAAGAAGTGATGGATCCACCATGATTTTCGCATTGACAGTATTTAATGTCTTAATGACTTTAGTTTCTGGTAAAAGTCTTTGAATTTGTTCACCGAGCGAATCAGTATTTACAACCGATAAAGTTTGATCTGGGAATACTAAAGGATTCGATAAATCGATTAGTGTTTTATCATAAAGTGCGTGTTTTAAAGGTAGTAATGCATCCATCGATTTTAAACCTGGTGTGCAATTGATAACGACCTCTCCAAAACTAGCTGTTTCAAAAGGATTTCCTACCAATATACCTTCATTTTCAGCAATGAATGAAGTTAATAACTCAGGTGCTCGACTTGAAAGCATGACTTGTTGACCTCTTTGATTTAAGGCAACTGCTAATGTTTTTCCGACATCTCCAGAACCAATAATTCCGATTTTCATACGATTCACATCCTTTATCTTTTATGTACTTAGTATACCATGCTAAAAAAATAAAGGGAAAAAATGAGTTCTAATCAAATCAACAAAAGAAGCAAAAAAGATGATAAACTATATATAATATATATATTGAGGTGAGTATGAAAAAATTATTAATTATGGGTGGAAGCTATTTCATAGGAAAAAGAGTTGTTGATAGTTGTAAAAACGCAATGGATACCTATGTCTTAAATCGAGGCAATAAACCTTTAAATGACCCAAAGGTCACTGAACTTATAGCGGATAGAAATAATGCAGATGAAATGAAAAAAGCTTTAAAGGGGTATGACTTTGACTATATTGTTGATGTTTCAGGGTTAAATCGAAATCAAGAGGAGATACTCATTCAGTCTATCCATATCGAAAAAGTGCTTAAATTTGTATTTATTAGTTCGAGTGCTGTTTATAATATAGAAAAGCTTGTCGCACCCTTTAAGGAAGACGAAGAATTAGGTGGTGAATCGCCCTTTGCAGATTATGCAAGGCATAAAATTGAGGCTGAAAGCTATTTATCTTCTATCATAAAAAAAGAATCCTTAATCATGCTTAGACCTCCTATTGTTTACGGAGAAGAAAACTATGTTTTAAGAGAGAGATTGATTTTTAAGATGATTGAAGAGGAAATGAATATCTATATCCCTAAATCCAATAATAGAATTCAATTTGTATATGCAAACGATCTAGCAACTCAAATCAAGGATGCATTATTCGATAGAATTCCAGCAGGGATATATAATGTCGGAAATCAAAAAGCACTTCATTTTGATGAATGGGTTCATCTTTGTGAGGATGTTATGGGTAAAAAAGCAAAAATTGTTTTTGTTGATACCGATGAACATCAAATCGAAGCGAGATCGTTCTTTCCATTTTTTGATTATGACAATATTTTAAGTGTTGATAAAATCAGAAAGTTTAGTCATGTAGAAACAAAGATGATTGATGGATTAAGAAATGCATATTTAGATTATCAAAAGATTAAAGAAATGGTTGTTATACCAGATAAAATGATGTTAGTGTTCGAAAAGCTAAATCAAATCAATTCTAAAAATGAAAATGAGGCTATTTTATGAAAACAATAGGCATGCTTGGCGGAATGAGCTTTGAATCAACCGTAGATTATTACAAGGAAATCAATGAAGGTGTTCGAAATCATCTAAAAGGTTCTCACTCAGCAAGAATCATTATGTATTCCTTTGACTATGCAGAGTTAGAGGTTTTATTAGAGAAAAACATGTGGGATGAAGTTACCAATCGACTGACTGAAGAAGCGATTAAACTTAAAAACCAAGGTGCTGACTTTTTAGTGCTATGTGCAAATACGATGCATATTGTTGCTGATGAAGTCGAAAGAAGATCAGGATTAAAACTCATTCACATTGTTCAATCTACTCTTGCCTACACCAAAGAAAAGAAAATAAAAAAAGTGCTACTTTTAGGAACACTTTATACCATGCAAAGCGATATGTATCCAAATATCTTTAAAGAAGATCAGATAACTGTTGTAACTCCCAATAAAGTCGATCAAGCATTCATCCATAGAACCATCTATTTAGAACTTATTCGAGGTATTATATCAGAAAATAGTAAAAATAGATTATTAAGTATCATCAAAGAACATCAAAAAGATGGAGTAGAAGGTGTTATTTTAGGATGTACTGAACTCCCCTTGTTGATCAAGCAAAGTGATTTAGAAATTGAAGTGATGAATACATTAAAGCTACATGCACAAGCTGTGGTGAAATACGCTATAGAATAATACTATCATATTTCTTTTTCATGGTGTAAAAGCTTTTTAAGATCTCAAAGCCTGCACTCAAATAGATGAATCTTGCAGGATTATCTCTCCCAGTATATAAAGTCATATAGGAAGAACCCATATTTTTTAATGTTTGACAAAGCATGAAAAATAGCGTTTTTCCTATTTTTTTTCCACGCTCAGCTTCTAAAACTCCAATTCCAGCAAAATAACCTCTACCATTTTCTTCAACACGAAGAGGACCTGTGAAACCTATGACTAAAGAATCTTTTAAAGCGACAAGAAGTGGCAAAGGATTTTCACTATTGATATTTTCTAAAATGACACTTTTCCAATGTGGAGCATTGATGTTATCTGCAAATTCAAGTATCTTTTTGTGTTTCTTTGGATTATATAAAGCTATTTCATAGCCATCTTTTTGATTATCTTTTAATTGATCAATGATCGAATTGGGCATTTCAAATGTATTTAGATTGCGATAATAGGTATCTTGAATGCTATGTGGCAAATACTTGTTACTCTGATATATTTCATCATTTTCACTACCAATTAATACACCTTGAAAACAAGGATGAACAATATCTTTCATTGGATACCAAGGTAGTGAAACTGGATTAAAAAAATGAATGAAGGATTCATGGATATTGAATTCCATCATTTTTTGATCATAAAACTGAATTAATGCATGTTTATCATCGATTGAACTACCATATAACATCGTAATATAACTTTGATTATCTTTGAAATGACTTAGAACAAACCCAGAAATAGAAGATTTTCTTTCCTTTATTGCTAAAAAACCGCGTTCAACGATGTCTTTAAAAGTAGATGGTTTTAATAAAACAAAAGTTTCTTCTTGGATAGTTTTCTCTTTATAAAAAGCATACAAAGCATCAAAATCAATCATCTCTGGAATTCTAATCATTTCTAACCTCTTTTTTAGT
>JAHIRQ010000116.1 GCA_018818645.1 Bacillota bacterium | reverse complement strand
GTCCTTCCATTTTTGTTCGTCTAGCTTATAAACTGGAAGGAAAATGTAGTTTCCTAGATTGGTAAAAATAAGTAGAGTATCTAATGTATTTAGTTCTTCTTGATATATCAAGGAGTCATCAACCTTTAGACCTGTTGTTTGAGAAGCCTGGAAGCTTCTAGTCGATGCACGTTTGATATAGCCTTCCTTGGTGATACCAATCATAACCTTTTCTTCTGAAATAAGTTCCTTATGATCAATCTTGATGTTTTCTATTTCAGCTTCAATTTCAGATTTTCTTTCATCACCTAAAAGGTCACTCATTTCAATTAATTCACGTTTGATGACTTTACGAAGCGCTGCTTCAGAGGATAGAATATGCTCTAAATCCTTGATACGATCAGATAATCCAGAGGATTCTTGCTCTAACGCAAGGATATCTGTATTGGATAATCGATAAAGTTGTAGCGTAACAATTGCTTCTGCTTGAAGGTCAGAAAAATCGAAGGCTGCCATAATGTTTTCCTTCGCATTTTGCTTGTTTTGAGAAGCACGAATGATTTTGATGATTTCTTCGACAACTGAAATCATCTTAATTAAACCTAAAACGATATGTTGACGCTTTGTTGCTTTTGCAAGCTCATAATTCGAGCGGTTAGTAATAACATCCTTTTGGTAATCAACATATGCCTTTAAGATTGGAATTACACCAACTAGAACTGGTCTATGGTTTAAGATTGCTACCATGTTATAGTTATAAGCAACCTGTAAATCGGTTTGTTTAAAGAGATAGTTTAGGATAAATTGCGCATCAGCACCTTTTCTAAGCTCAATAGAAATGCGCATGCCTTCACGGTCAGATTCATCTCTAATTTCTAAAATATCTTCGATTTTTTTATCGATTCTTAGCATATCTATGGATTTGACTAGATCTGCTTTATTCACTTCAAATGGAATCTCTGTTACAACGATTCGATCTTGACTCTTAGACATTTCTTCGATTTCTGTCTTTGAGCGGATTATGACTTTTCCTGCACCTGTTTCTAGTGCAGAAAGTATTCCAGCATGGCCAAAAACAATACCACCTGTTGGAAAATCAGGACCTTTAATGATTTTTGATATCTCTTCGAATGTGATTTGTTCATTATCAATGTAAGCAATTGTAGCTGCAACCACTTCTTTAAGGTTGTGTGGTGGAATTTTTGTAGCGTAACCTGCTGAAATACCAGTAGCTCCATTGACCAATAGATTAGGAAATTTTGCTGGTAATACAACTGGTTCTAATTCTTCATCATCAAAGTTAGGAACGAAAGGTACAGTTCTTTTGTCAATATCGCCTAATAAGGCTTCAGATGCTCTAGATAATCTTGCTTCTGTATAACGCATTGCTGCTGCAGAGTCTCCATCAATAGAGCCATTATTACCGTGCATATCAATCAAAGGGACTCTCATCTTAAAGTTTTGAGAAAGTCGAACCATTGCATCATAAATTGATGAGTCGCCATGTGGGTGATATTTACCCATCACTTCTCCAGCAATTCTTGCTGATTTTTTATATGGTTTATTATGAAGCATTCCCATTTGTTGCATCGCGTAGAGTATACGACGTTGTACAGGCTTTAGCCCATCTCTTGCATCTGGTAATGCTCTATCTTGAATAATATATTTAGAGTATCTTGCAAAGCGTTCTGAAACGATGTCCTCTAAAGAGGCTTCAATAATTTTCTCTATATAATCATTGATTTTCTTTAAATCTGACATTATTCCACCCCTTTCTGCAAGTCAAAATCATCGCTGATTTCAAAATCAACGTTATCTTCAATCCATGCACGTCTTGGTGTAACATCATCACCCATCAATACAGAGATACGTTTATCAGAAGCTGCTAAATCATCAATCGTCACTTGAATGAGACTTCTTGTTTCAGGATTCATTGTTGTATCCCATAATTGGGTAAAATTCATTTCACCTAAGCCCTTGTAGCGTTGAATCGAATAAGGAGAATCATCGATTAAAGCTTTCAGCTCTTCATCACTCCATGCATAATTCGTTTCTTCTTTCTTACCCTTTTTACGTGTAATCTTATAGAGTGGTGGTTGTGCAAGGTACAATCTACCATCCTCAATTAAAGGACGCATATATCTAAAAAAGAATGTTAATAAAAGAATTTGGATATGAGCACCATCGGTATCGGCATCGGTCATGATAATGACTTTTTTATAATTACATTTCTTTAAGTCAAAATCAGCACCAAAATCAGCACCTATTGTATAAATGATGGTTGAAATTTCTTCATTCTTTAATATCGTATCGAGTGCAGTTCTTTCTGTGTTAATGACTTTACCGCGAAGTGGTAGGATTGCCTGAAACTTTCTATTTCTTCCTTGTTTCGCAGAACCACCAGCAGAATCACCTTCGACTAAGAATAGTTCATTCAAATTCTTATCTTTACCCTGTGCAGGGGTTAATTTACCAGATAATGTTACTTCTTTTTTCTGTTTAGATTTACCATTTCTTGCTTCATCTCTTGCTTTTCTTGCAGCATCTCTTGCACGCTGTGCAGATAAAGCGCGACTAATGATTTGGCTAGCTATTGCTTTATTTTCCTCTAAGTAGGTTGTCATATGTTCATAGACAACAAAATCAGTTGCATTTCTAGCTTCAGGTGTACCTAGTTTACCCTTGGTTTGACCTTCAAATTCTAAAACATCCTCAGGTATTCTTAAAGAGAGGATTGCAGTCAATCCTTCACGGATATCGGAACCATCTAAATTAGGATCTTTATCCTTTAAGATACTATACTTTCTCGCATAATCATTCATTGCTCTTGTTAAAGCGGATTTAAACCCAATTTCGTGGGTTCCACCATCCTTAGTTCTAACATTATTAACGAAAGATATAATGTTTTCAGTATAGCTTGTAGAAAATTGTAAAGCGATCTCAATTTCGATTGCTTTTTTCTTCTTTTCTCCAACTAAATACTCAGCTTCAATTAAACATGTTTCATGAAGCTCATTTTTATCTTTATTTAGGAAGTCAATATAGGCTTTAATACCCTCATCATACTTAAATGACTCCTTTTGAGGTTTTCTCTGATCAATCAAGTTCATCTTAAGACCTTTGATTAAAAAAGCAGATTCTCTCATCCGTTCTTTAATCAAGTCATATATAAATAAAGTTGTTGAAAAAATCTTTGGATCAGGTTTAAACCAAACCGTAGTCCCAGTCTTTTTAGTATCGCCAATTCTTTCTAAAAGACTAATTTTTGAGCCACCATCTGAAAACCTTTGTCTAAATATTCCTTGATCTCTATAGATTGTTACTTCTAAAAACTGTGATAAGGCATTGACCACGGATGATCCAACACCATGTAAGCCACCGGATACTTTGTATCCGCTAGCATCTGAGAACTTACCACCAGCATGTAAAACAGTAAAAATGATTTCTGTTGTTGGTCTTCCTGAGGAGTGCATTTTGTATGGCATTCCACGACCGTTATCAGAAACCTCTATCGAATTATCTGCTTTAATTGTTAGGGTTATTTCATTTCCATAACCAGATAAGGATTCATCAATTGCATTATCAATGATTTCCCAAACGAGATGGTGTAACCCTTTTGCGTCTGTTGATCCAATATACATTCCGGGTCTTTTTCGTACAGCTTCAAGACCTTCTAGTATTTGTATCGATTTTTCATCATACGTTTTGTTTGTATTATTCACATCATCACCACTTACTTTTGTATGCTTTCATTATACCAAAAAATATAGTCAACTACAACGTTTGATTATGTTTTCTTTATCAATTTGACATTCAAATCAATCGTGATATAATGTTAAAGTAATGGGGTGTTAATATGACATATTTATGGATTGGATTACTGATGGTACTCTCTTATTTCCTAGGATCAATTCCTAGTGGATTGATTATCGGAAAAGTATTCAAAAATGTAGATATCAGACAATTTGGCTCAAAAAATACAGGAGCTACAAATGCAGTAAGAGTTTTAGGGTTTAGATATGGTGTATTTGCATTTATATTTGATTCATTAAAGGGTGCACTCGTCATTATGATTGTTTACTTCATCAATGATCCAAGTCTTTATCTAGTCAGTCAATACGATATTAACATTTCAAGTTTATATGGAGCTATTGCAGTCTTAGGTCACGTTTTCCCTATTTACATCAATTTTAAAGGTGGGAAAGCAGTTGCAACCAGTGCAGGAATGATTTTTGCTATCGAACCTTGGCTAGCTGTTAGTGTTATCATTATTTTCTTTATCTTCTTTTTTGCAACACGCTATGTATCGATATCATCAACGATTGCAGCAATGTCTGCGTTATTATATTTTATTTTTAGAGTTTTCTTTGAATTCTTGGTTTCTCATGTTGAAAACTTTAATTTAGCAACTCGAATTATGGATTTAGTGGTTGTGACATTACTTGCAATTCTGATTTTAATCAGGCATAAAGCCAATTATAGAAGATTGAGAGAAGGAACTGAGAATAAATTCGTTCCAAAATCTAAAGAAAAAGTAGTTTAAAATCCCATCTTATATAAATCAAATTGGACCTCAATCGAGATCCAATTTTTATTTTTATTTTTATTTTTAAATTTAACCTAATTATCTAGTATCTAAATACCGCTGCAACCCCAGATTCTGTCGGCATTTTGTCTTTATCCAGTATATAAACCTTTGTTCCTGTTTGATAAGCATGTTGAACCAAATCATCTAAAAGATCATCAGTTTTTGGGTCATCCAGATCACTTTGGATAATTTGCTGTGTATTGAAATCGATTTGACCAGGGATTATTTTATTTTTCTCTATAAATAGCGTTTCCACTCTTGAAGCGAGAACTGCCTTTAAAACATCTATGAATTGATCAGAACTTAAACCCTTATTTCTTAAGTTATGATAATGCTCTTTATCTTGATTGATTAAGAGATCAAATCTTTGATCATTAATATCTTTGAGCTCCATTTTGATCTCATTTTCCTTAAAATCATTAAATGAGCCTTCAATACGTTCTTCAAGCAAATATGGATTATTGGATAGGTTTCTAAAATCAGCATGATGTTCTTTTTGGGTCACTAAAATTAACGGTAGTTTAGCTTGTTTAGAAACTTGTTCTAAAACAAAGCGATCTACATGTTTGAAAAATTTAGCGCGATCGATTTCGACCTCATCTGATCTTCCACCGTGACCATGAAAAGTAGAGCCATCAGAAGCACCACCATAAACTCCATGCGTTTGATAGTCTTCAGTATGTTGAGAACCCAATACTTCCTTCAAGGTAGTTTCGACTTCCTCTGATAATACCATGGGCTTTATATCCAAATGATTACCTTGATATAGAGCAAATGATTCAGCTTCAAGTGCAAGTATTTGAAATGTTTCTATCGCTTGATAGAACTCTACCATAGGTTTAATGTGAAAACTATCAGATACAATCGATATCGGTTGAAATTCTTTTTCAAGTCTATAGATAATCATTTCATCCAATGTGGCAAATAAAGCGAGCCCATCTAAGGAATAGTTCCATAAATCAACCTCCTCCTCCATATCTTTTAGTAACTTGAGCAGTGGTTTAATGTCTCGATCTGTATACTTTTGTTCTAGCGATAATTTCGCTTCCTTAGCAAGATTTTTAAATACGATAATATCTTGTTTATGATCCATTTTCAAACGATGTGTCGGCATGTAAATGGATAAGCATGGTCCCTCAGGCTTCAGTAGCATTTCCTTAGGAAAATCAGTACAAATTGTGTAGTTCATATCATCACCCTTTCTAAGATAATTTTTAAAAACATATAAAAATACCGTAAGTATGATTCTATATTTTTTTGTTTCATTCAAAGATATGGTACCTCTAGTATACTTCATTTAAGGTTTATGTCAAGAGCGCGATTATGATGTGTTATGATTTATAATGTCATTGAATGTAAATATATGAAAATAGTTATCTCATATTTTTGAAAATAATGTGATTCATAAGACTTTTAAAATATCAAAAAAGAACAATCCCAATTGTATGGATTGTCCTAATTGATGTTATTTTTTTGTCATTGATTAATCGATAAGTATTGGCTGATTATCTTCTGTTTTTTCTAATTTCAATAACCCGAATTTAATCATTAAGTATAAATATTCAAAGGCGATAATTCCTTGCCATATAAATGCTGCTTCTTTTGCTGCACCAGGATATTGATCTCCCCATGACCATGTGATATCCCAGATTCCTTCATCATTTCGATGCTGCATCGCTAAATCCAATTCAATTAGCATTTGATCAAAGAATACATCTGAACCAAGTGAAGGGTGTGTTTTAATTAAAGCTGATGGCTTAACCACATAATCCGTAAACCATTTTGATGAGTCTTTTTCTAAAATATTATCGATATGAAGAATCATTTTTGTCTTCGCTTCTTTATATGCAGGATAGTTTTTAAATAGTTCAGAAACATCATTCATCATATCTAGTAAACACTTGAGCTCGTGTACTTCGATATTTTCTGTGGTTGTGTTGATAAAATCAATCGCTTGTCTGGCTACCTTATTTGCAAATTTAAACGCTTTATTTAAAGGATTTGTGTATTTTAAGATGAATCCAGCAATTGTAGCTGATGGGTTGAATCCCTTCTCATCATCCCTATAGCTCCACCAAGGAGCGTGAGGAAAGTCATCATTGGATTTATAGAGTAGAGGCCATCTCATGTTTTCTTCATCAAAAGACTCCTCTAAATAGTTTACCAGTAAATTGACCATGGGTTCGTTAACATCAAATTCAATTTCTCTTAATATTGTAATTGCAACAAAAGATTGAATTGGTGAGGAATTCGGATTCCAAAGATCAGGTTCTAATGAATGAGCAAATCCTCCATCAGGATTTTGAAATTTTTTTAGCTCGTGGATAACATTCTTGGATTCACCACCAAATAATAGGTGTTTTACTCTAGCTTCTTCAAGTGGTCTTCCATGATGATAAATCATATTGATAATTCTTTGTATTTCTTTTAAGTCCATTTTCAGATCTCCTTTAGAAAAAAAGACATACCTAAATATGTCATTTTAAATTGTTATGCGTACTTATTTATACTGATTCATGGATGAAAGAATTTGGCGAACTTGCTTCTCAGAAGGTGTTCTTCCCATTTGTCTCATCATTTCACGAATCATTCTTTCATTGACTGGTGGGTTCTTTTCTAAATACTTCTTAAACCAAGTACGAGCGATAAAGAAACCTAACACGCCACCAAGTAGTAATGCTCCAACTCCAATTAATAATACGAAATACCATTCCATTTTCATACACCTCGCTTGCTATCATTATTTTACTTGAAACAGTTATAAATTACAAGTAGAAAGAAGAGAGTTTGACATATTCACACAATTTCATTATAATTGAAAACATGAAGGCATTTGAAGGGGGTCAACATGGATTTATTTATTGATTTTGTTTTCAGTTCAGTTAGCACATTTATACTCGCTTATTTTTTATACATGATATTTGGTAGAAGACGAAAAATATCGCTTGTTATTTTAGTATTAATGTTATTGTTTGATATCATTTCTGTAGTCAGTGCATTTACACAAGGCTTTGAAATAGATATAATTATCTTACTCTTTTTATCAGGTGCTGGATCGACCATTTTTGCATTCTTCTTATTCATGACATTCACTGGTGGGTTTAAATTTGCTCGTGTTCGAAGAAGAAAATTAAAGAGTTTATCAACGGACATTCAAACAAAGAGACTTACTGAAATATCAAGTCTCATTGTGATTATCTTATCGGTTATTATGGCTTTATTATCATATTTTATTTTAGAAGAATCTAATTATTTAATATTGGCAGTCAGTATTGTTTCACTAGGACTCGGTATATATATTTTCATTACTGTTAAGAAAATAAAACTAGAAAAAGTTATATTATTCATTGGTAGAAATAAAGAACGCATTTACGAATATGATATTCCTAAAAATGCACTTAAGGTAGAAATAAAAGATTTCTATCAAAATGAAATGTATATTGTTGATGCTATTGGTGAAGCTACTCTATTTTTAGAGGATAAGAAATACGAAAAACATTATCTTTATTGGATTGGTACAGGGGATCGAATCGATATGAAGGATGAGGTCGTTACTGAAATTCGTTCATTACCCTATCGAGATCATTTAGAACACTTCGAAAAATATCACTATAAGAAGGTATCTTTTCAAGAAAATAGAAATGGGACTGCTGATTTTATCAAGGAAAAAATTGTGAAATAACAAAAATACTCCAACTGGAGTATTTTTTTATCTTTTTTCTATTTTTTCATAAATTGTAACTCTTTTAATTCCATAGACTTTTTCTTTGATTTTCTCAAGATTCAAAATCAACTCTGGTAAAATCACATCTTTTCTTGACTCACAAATAACGAGTGAATCTACATAAAGATGATCATGCAGTGCGATCATGACTTCTTCATAAATATTCATATCATAGGGTGGATCGATAAAAACCTGGTCAAACATCAAATTTTCAGGAATTCCTTTTAGAAATCTTTCAACAGTTTTCATTTCGATAATGACATTGTCGAGTTCTCCTAAGGTTTCGGCATTCTTCTTTATGGTCTTGATTGCATCCTTATCATAATCAACAAAATAAACCAGATTAGAACCACGACTTAACGCTTCAAGTCCATAAGCTCCTGAACCAGCAAACAAATCAAGGGTGGTACCAATTAAGGTACCACCTATCATATTAAAGATAGACTCTTTGACCATGTCCGCAGTTTCTCTAGTTGTGATTTTACCAACGCGCATGAGTTTTCTTGCGCGATGTTTTCCACCTATGATTCTCATACTGTGACAGTATAACCTGCTTCAGTTATCGCCTTTTTGACCTTATCAAGGTCTTCATCTTTCTTAAATGTTACCTCGTGACTTGAAAGTTCAACGCTAGCCTTTACTCCTTCAATGAGTAAAGCTTTTTGAATCTTCATCACGCAATGATTACATGTCATATCTAATACTTTGACTTTCATATGTTTATATCTCCTTAGTTTCTATTTTTTTAAATTTGAATAATTTTAAGCTCAGTGCATTCAAAACAACCATAATTGAAGAGAATCCCATACCAATACCAGCGAGTGATGGATTTAAAAGTCCGATTGCTGCTAAAGGTATCATAACTATATTATACGAAAATGCCCAGAAAAAGTTAAGATAAATATTTTTTAATGTCGCAAGCGATAAATCAATAGCTTTAATGACAAGCCCTAAATCAAGATTCATCAGTGTAACATCTGAGGTGTCAATTGCTATATCTGAACCACTACCTACTGCAAAGCCGACATCTGCCATTTTTAGAGCTGGTGCATCATTGATACCATCACCAACAAATGCAACAATTTTCCCTTCTTTTTGAATTTCTAGTATCTTTTCAGCCTTTTCATGAGGGAGTACCTCATAAAAGATGTGATCAATACCTAGAATAGACCCGATATATCTTGCAGTAATTTCTTGATCGCCTGTAATCATATAAGGCGTAATATTTCTTCTCTTTAATTCATCAATGACACCTTTTGCTGATTCTTTAATAGGATCTGTTACAGCAAGCATATTGACGATATTCATATCAATTGCAGTAAAGAATACGGTTTTACCCTGTTTTAAATAGGTCTCGTAATCATAGGCAGATAAATCTAGCTTCAGTTCCTTCATTAAGTTAGGTGAACCAACATAAACTTCCTTGTGATCAATTGTTCCTTTAATCCCTTTACCAAGGAGTACTTGGAAATCAGAAACATCTAAATAGTCTTCATCATAAGCATCTGTAATTGCCTTAGCAATTGGATGATTGGAATGTTTTTCTAGCGATGCAGAATAGATTAAAGTATTTTCATCACCAACCAAATCAGATAGCTCTGGATGACCCTTCGTCAGTGTTCCTGTCTTATCAAATGCAATTGCGTTGATTTTATTCGCAATTTCAAAGAATTCTCCACCCTTGTATAAAATACCTTCTTTAAATGCTATTCCACTACCAACTGATATCGATGTTGGAGTTGCTAAACCTAAAGCACAAGGACAGCTAATGACCAATACTGCAATCGCTGGTGCGAATGCATGAGATGCAGCGTGACCTCCATCAACAACGAGTAACCAAACAAAGAAAACAATAATTGAAATAACTACAACCACAGGGACGAAGAGAGCTGCTATTTTATCAGCAATTCGTTGAGCCTTAGGCTTGATTAAAGCAGTGTCTTCAACGGTTTGAATAATCGAAGCTAAGATGGTGTCAGAACCAACAGCTGTGACTCTAATTTCAAGTGTATCAACGGTATTCATCGTAGAACCGATGACTTTATCGCCTGTCTCCTTAAATGCTGGCATGGGTTCACCAGTAATCATTGCTTCATCAATATAGCTCTTTCCATCGATAATGATTCCATCTAAGGCAATCTTTTCGTTAGCTAATACAATCATGATATCACCAGGTTTCACATCATCGACTGGAACCATGATATCCTTACCATCTTTTCTAATACGAGCTTCCTTCGCACCAAGTGAAATCAAGGATTGCAAGGCATCACTGGTTTTTTCTTTGACTCTGTTTTCAAAGAAATTACCTAGAAGAACCATAAAGATAATGACTGCAGTGGTTTCAAAGTATAAATCAGGCATTGCGTGACCTGCATGTGAATCATAGGTTAAGGTTGTATAAACTGAATAAATATAGGCTGCACTTGTCCCAAGGACGACCAAAGCATCCATACCAAGGTTTTTTCCTCTGATTTGATGATAGGTTGCTTGAAAGAATCTTCTACCTACAAAAAATAGGATTGGAGTGGCTATTGCCCACTGAACATACCCATTCATTAAGATTTCTGGTACATCAATAGGTATTCCTAAATGCACAAACATCGTCCATAGTAATGGAAAGGTTAAAACAAAAGCTAGAATTAAATCAATTGAATCTTTTCTTTTCGCTTTTTGTTGTTGCTCATTATTAAATATTGGGTAATAACCAATAATTCTTAAATGATCACCAAGCTTATCCGTATCAAATTTGTCTTCATCATAGTTAAATATAACCTTCTTGGATGTTACCAACACCTTCGCGTCAACATCCTCCATACCACCAAAATAAGACTCTATCGATTTTGCACATTGTGCACAGGTTATATTCGATACTTTAATCGTTTCTCTTTTCATAGATGAATTCCTTTCATGATTTTATATCCGTGAGTAATGATTTCTTTAGCATTTTCATCATTTAAACGATAATAAACCATCTTTCCTTTTTTTGTGCTATTCACGAGTTGATATGTTTTTAAATATTTCATTTGATGCGAAATTGCACTTTTGGATACTCCTAATAAATAAGCTAAATCACAGACACAGAGCTCATGATCCTTAATCGCTTCAAGAATCTTAATTCTTGTCATATCGGAAAATATTTTAAATAAGTTTACTAAATCACTAAACTCTTGGTCGTTATATAAGTTGGACTCTACATCATTTAATACATCTTGATGAAAGATTGTACAATTACAATTCACGTCACATGGTTTCATTGGTACCTCCTATAGTTGAGTGTTCGCTCAACTGTATTATACAGGAGTGACCAAATGATTGCAAGAAAAAAACACTCCGGAGAGTGTTAATTAGATAATATCTGATCTACTGTTTTTTGGTCTAACTTTTGAATAACTGCAAGCATTAGCTTAATTGTATTTTCATAATCATCATAATGGATAATGGAAGTGTGTGAGTGCATGTATCTGGTAGGTATTCCTATGGATAATGAAGCAGCTCCTTTATGTGCTAAATGCATATGACCTGCATCGGTTCTACCACCAACAATGAATGCTTCTTGATAAGGAATCTTTTCAGCTTTCGCAACATCAATAACAAACTGTCTAAGCGCTTGATGAGGAACCAATCCGCCATCATATAACAAGATTTGAGGTCCTTTACCTAGGGATTGCTCTGAAGCTTCTCCACCAGGAACATCATTTGCGAGACCTGTATCAACTGCGATTGCGATTTCAGGTGCGACAATATAAGAACTTGTCTTCGCTCCTCTAAGTCCAACCTCTTCTTGAACGGTAAACGTTCCAAAGAGTTGATTTGGACTTTGATCCAATCTCTTTAAGACTTCAATCACGACTGCACTACCAATTCTATTGTCCCAAGCTTTACCTAAAAGATATTTTTCATTTCCTAAAACTGCAAATTCAGCGCGTGGAGTCACCATATTCCCAGGTTCGACACCTAGTTTTTCAGCTTCTTCCTTAGAATCTACGCCTAAATCTAAATAGAAAGTATCGATTGCAAGTGCAACAGATCTTTTATCTGCTGGAATGATATGAGGTGGCTTGACACCTGTTACACCAGTAACAACACCTTTTTTGGTGTGAATATCCCATACTTGAGCAAGCATAACTTGTGAGAACCAACCACCTAAGGTTTGAAACTTAACAAAGCCTTCCTTAGTGATCTGCGTAACAAAAAGCCCAACTTCATCCATATGGCCTGCAATCATGACTCTTGGTCCCTTGTTACCTTTGGTTCCAATTACTGATCCTAAGTTATCATATTCAAGATGACTGACATGGTCCTTGATTTCAGATGCGATAAATTGACTCACTTTTTTTTCATTACCTGGAATACCTGGTAATAATGATAATTTTTTTAGCAATTCATATTCTTTTTTCATTTTCTATCCCCTAACTCTACATTAGTCAAATTATAGCATATTTTTTGGCAAAATAAAAGCCTAGAAAGCTGTGAGAACGAATTTGTTCTACGGCGGTATTACCTTGTCGATATTTCGGGATTCCAATTCAATCGGCTTTCACACCCATATCGTTTTAACACCAATAAATATACTTTGGGTTCCACGGCTGCTTCCTAGGTTCACCTTCAATTTATCACTTAATCCTCTGAAAGTCAAGAAAAAAGAAAACGCTACCAAGATTGGAAGCGTTATGAAATAACGGATTTTTGTTTTATAGAGTCAATTGATTAATAATAAACAGAGATACGTACAAATTTCCCGTGATTGATCAAAAGTGACAATAGAACTTCTCTTATTTTAGATTCAATCATATAATCAACATTGACTGAAGGAATATCAACACGAACAGTTAAATAATCTTCTTCAGATAAATCATCAAGAGTCACGTAATCAAAATCTTCACCAAATGCTTCTAGCTCTTCTTCTAGCTCGAAATAAACAATCAATGAAATAATGATTTTTGTCTTAATTTCTAGTTCCTTTAAGAGTCCTGCTAGACTTTGAGCTCTCGCAATGATGTAATTGGGTCTATGGAAGAAATTCTTCTCATAAAGTTCTTTATTTGGATCTACCTCAAAGGATGTCATCACTTGCATTTTAAACTTTGATTCAAGATAAGTCTTAAATTGCTCTGCACGTTTTGTGTGCTTGAAATGGAAATCTGCATAGAGATGAACCATTTCATTTCCATAAGCATATGCAGTAATGATAAATTTAAATATATTCGCATAAACCAAGATATCGTGAAAATGCTTTTGGAATGTTTCAGGTTTTACTCTGATTTGAAAATGACCGCAATACGTATAAGACTCATTATATACAAGAGGTTCAAATAAGGCATTCGCGAACACTTCTAATTGTAAATCAACATCATAATAATGATAGGAATCATAAGCAACTCTTTGGTAATACTTTGTGAGTTCTACGATACCAACAACAATTCCTATGATAAACATTGATCCAGCCAAGCTAAACTTTAATGGATTTGGGAAATTCGAAATAAAAATCAAATAGATAATAGGTAAGAATAAGGAGAGAACAAATGTTCTAAATGTCGAAGTAAATCCTTTTTTGAAAAGAAAGAATGCTAGGACAAAGACGATGATGACATTATAGAAAACGAAGAAATTAAACCAACTGAAGTCATTGAGTGAGTTAGCAATGTTATTAATCCCTAATATGAATAAGAAGATTCCTAACGTTACAAGACCTAGCATCACAATTTGTCTAGTATGCAAATACCATTTTTTGGTATAGAGCTTTCGAGCTTGAGGTAGATGATAGAAATTCTTCATTTCCTTCTGATAGCTGAAAAATGGCCAATATGAACCTCGAATCGAGAAACGAATCGGTAGAACATCCTCATCCTTCATTTTTGTAGTTAAATAATTTTCAAAGCTTGATAATGGATTTAATACAAAAAGTAGCGTACCGATAATGATAAAGGGTAAATGATATGGCTCTGATAAAAGAAACAAAAAGATGAATGTCACGAATCCATAGATAAACGCGACAATCATTTTTGGTACACCACCAAAGACATAAACACCCACATAGACTAAGCTAATGATGGCTGATATCATAAAAATGCCTTGACCTCTTAGATTGAGTAAAATCAAAGCGATTGGCATGGTAAGAAATATCAAAATTGTAAGTGATCCTGCTATTGCAATTCGTCTTTTCATTCAAAGACCCCCATGAATTTATTATACAAAAAAAGAGTAGAATTTTCCACTCTTTTTGACTTTTACTTTAAGTTTGATAAAGCTTGTACTAAATCAGCCTTCAGCATTTTATCTGCGCCTTCAATACCCTTTTCATTTGCTAAAGCCTTAAGGTCTTTAACAAGTAAGCTTGAGTAATCGATTGCTTCAACTTTTGGTTCAACTTTTTTAGCAGGTTCGACTTTTGGTTCAGCTTTAACAGCCTTGACTTCAACCTTAGGTAAGTCACCCTTTAATGCTTTTTTAGCTAAATCAGCATAAAGTGTGAAATCTGCTGGTTGGAATACTGCTAGGTCAGCTAACATCTTACGGTTAACTTGAACATTTGCTAGTGATAAACCATGAATGAATGTTGAATACTTCATTCCATTGATCTTAGCAGCTGCGTTGATTCTTTGGATCCAAAGCTTTCTGAATTGTCTCTTCTTTTGCTTTCTATCTCTGTAAGCATAGCTTAATGAACGCATAACCTGTTCATGAGCTGTACGATATAATGTTCTCTTCGAACCGAAGTAGCCTTTAGCTAACTTTAATATTTTTTTGCGGCGTGCTCTCGCAGTTGTTCCGCCTTTTACTCTTGGCATTTTATAGTCCCTCCGTTATAATAAGTTCGAAATCAATGACTTGATACGCTTCTTATCTGACGCGTGAACCGTTGTTTCGCCTCTTAATTGTCTATTTTGTTTTGTTGTTTTTGATGCAGCTAAATGGCCTGTATACGCTTGACCGCGCATAAGTTTTCCTGTGCCAGTTACTTTAATTCTCTTTTTTAATCCGCTGTGTGTCTTTTGTTTTGGCATGATACATGTCCTTCTTTCTTATAATGGGTTGTTTGGCGATAACATCGCTATCATACTTCTACCGTCCATCTTAGGTCTTGATTCAACCGTAGCATGAGTGCCGATAGCCTCAATAAATTTCTCGATCACTTGTCTTCCGACTTCGCTGTGTGTGATCATTCTACCAAAGAAACGTATGCTAACCTTAACTTTGTCGCCTTTTTCTAGGAATTTTAACGCATGTTTGAGTTTAGTTTCGAAATCGTGCGTGTCAATAGTTGGGCTTAAACGAATTTCCTTAATTTCAACGATATGCTGGTTTTTCTTGATTTCTCTTAATTTTCTTTGCTGTTCATAGCGATACTTGGAGTAATCCATAAGTTTAGCTACCATTGGCTTTGATTCAGGAGAAACAACTACAAGATCGAATTCTCTTTGTTGCGCGAGAAATAAAGCTTCTCTACGACTGATAATTCCTACCTTGGTTCCAGTTTCGTCAATGACTAATAGTTCTACATTTGGAATATTCTCGTTTACTAATTCAGTAGATTTGTTTGGTCTTACTTGTTGTCTAATGCAGTCCACCTCCGTTTCCTAAGTTTTTGAAAAGAAAAAAGTGTGTACATAATGCACCCACTTGTCAATGTCAATTAAAGTAATTGTGACATTTTGCCTATGAATTCGTCCATCAGGCGAGAGGGTACCTCTTCTTTTCACTAAATTGTTACTACTAGATTATACCATTTTTATCTTCAAAGTCAACTCTTTACTGCTATTTAATCTCTTCATGAAGCGTCAACTTGGTAGTAATTGCTAGTCCTAATAAAATATAACACAGTTTATATAGATATGCAAGGGTAAAACTTGAAAAATAAGAAGAATAGAAGGGAATGAGATAATAAATAATGATTATTTGATAATCTTCATATAACCAACCGACTAGCGTATAAAATAAAGGAATGAATATTGCGAAAGCCTTATGTTTATCCTTAACCTCCCATAGGATAAAAATAGAAAGAATGAGACCATCTAGGTAAATATGGATCAAAAAAGGAATCGTATCTGTATTCAGTATATAATATGAAGTCATTATCGATGGAAGAATATGATAAATGATACCAATCACTAGATAAATCCAAGTCATGATTAGCAGATAGAGAGCAATTTTGCTGATTAATACCTTTTTTCTACCGAAATAAGCATAGATAGGTTTTAAATATGCTTGATCGTGATCCATCATGATAACAGTCACGAAAAAAGGCATTAAAAAGGAAACAATCCTTCTCATGATTAAATGATAGTAAAGATTATGGTAGGTTTGAAATAGCAATTGCTCTGCTACACTATCTTTTGTATATAAAAAGAAAATCATCAATAAAACAATCACCAAAAGTGATATCATGAAGATTCTTCTTTTCTTTTGATCAAAGAGATGGATGTATAAGTATGAAATCATAAGGTGATATGAATAGATGCCATATCCATAAATAAATCAGGTTGATGTGTCGAAATCATAAAGCTCATCCCTTCACCCTTCTTTTTAAGAATATGCTTTTTTAGAATGAGAGTACTTTCTAAATCTAGTCCAGATAAGGGTTCATCAAGGATAATTAAGTCAGGATTTCCAAGAAATGTAGAAATAATCGCTAATTTTTGTTGATTACCCTTAGATAGTTCATGAATACTTTTTAAGATTGGAAGGTTGAATGCGAGTATTAACTCTGTATCTAGCTTTCCTTTTTTGATTTTTGCTAAGGTTTCTAAGTAAGGTAGAACCTTAATAAATAGTGGTAACATCGCTTTTTCAGGTAGATAGCCTATCTTGAGTTTTTTGGATTCAACTAAGCCAAAATCAGGGTGTATAAAGCCTAGAATGAGCTGAATGAGTGTGGTTTTTCCGTTTCCATTGTCACCACTCACTAAAATAAAATCACTTTGATTAATTTCAAGTGTAAACTTCTTCTCTAAATACTTCTTACCTGCGCAGTCAAGTTTGATCAATAGCATATGAGTTGATGAGCGGTCCGCTCTCCTTTAAGATTTGGTAATCATTGATATATTTAAAATTCATAATACCTTGGATTTCTGTATTTGAAAATGTAATGATAATAGGGACATTATCTAGTAGATATGACTCATCAGGAATTTGAATGACTAATAAATGGTCATCAATTAAGAATGTTACCTCCAAATCATTACCTATTCTTATACTTTCAATTTCATTATTTAGTGTAGAAAAACGAACATGAATTTCGCTAAGTCTTGATAGAAATGAATTTTCTTTCTTGATTCCTGATAGTGATGTCCAATCCAGAAGGTTTGAATCACTATTTATATAAAGTAAACTCATTTTTCCGATATAGACCAATATCTGTTGATCATTAGAAAGAGTTATATTCAAGTAACAGTCCTCAATATAGTAATCTGTTGCTAGATAAGGCATTATAAAGACAAGATGATAGAGCTGATACGGCTCATTCAAATAGGTTTCCATTCCCATTTTTTCAACTCTATATAAATCAAATTCAAGCTTTTTCGTTTCATTCTCATTTGAAATGAATGTATGTGCATAGCTTTCCATTAACGATAAGGGATGGTTATCGATATTTAAATAGATTGGAACTGATATTTTTTGATCACTATCATAAAGATAGGAGTAATACTTTGACACGGTTAAAATTTTAGGTGAAATCTTAGGTTCATTACTCCTAATAATTAAAACCATCATGACAGCTATTAGTAAAATAGAAAAGTAAGTTAAGATATGCTTCATATACGTTTCTTTTCCAATCGTTGGTATTCAGTCGTGACAACAAAGACTTCAAATCCACCGCGCTGTGTGCGAATCCAAAAATAATAATAAGCACCAACACCATTGGTTAGCTTTCCTTCACCATATGTATATAAATCCACTTGAGTCCCTGGGTCGACCTTTAAGGATATATCAAAGGTCTCCTTATCTTCAGTTGAAATTAAATAATCACTAGATAGCTTTAAGGAGCCCTCTAAATTATTCTTAAACGCTTTCTTATCAGTACCACCCTTCATTCCAATTGAACCAGTCGCGGATAATCCAAGCTTCGTTGAAACCTTTCGATCAAGTCTATAGTCATAGGATATTGCAGTAAAGCCATCATTATAATAAGAGAAAAGTGTTTCAGAGATATAGGATACCTTAACATTTGAACTGACTTTATAAATTCTCCATCCACTAAATTTTCTTTGATCAACCTCCTTGTAATACTTTTTATAGTCTTCCTTGGTAAAGTTTTCTAATAGTTTCCCTTCTGTTAAGGTGATAGACTCAAAGGATGTATAATTGGTCCCAGCACGCGTTTCAAAAGATATAAGATATCCAATCATGAAGCATATGCATAAAAATATAAATTTTTTCATGGTTATTTCCTCCTGCCCTATAGTAGAGAGGAAATCTGTAAATTACTATAAAAAAAATGATTTACTGGTTTCCCAGCAAATCACTCTAAAAAAAATGATTTACTGGTTTCCCAGCAAATCACTCTAAAAAAAATGATTTACTGGTTTCCCAGCAAATCACCTTGTTCATTTTTTCATAAATGATTCGATATCATCGACTTCTTTAATAATATGTTTACTTAAATTGATATTTCCTGATTTCATTACAACGATATCATCTTCAATTCGAATACCGATGCCTTCTTCAGCAATATATAATCCCGGTTCGACAGTAATTAAAGCTCCTTCAGGAATTGGCTTCGAATAGTTACCGACATCATGGACATCAAGACCTAGATAATGACCTAAAGAGTGATAATAATACTTATTGATTTCATCATCTTCACGAATTAAACCAAGCTTCTTAGCACCTTCAGTGAGTAGCTTCTTTCCATATTCGTTATATTCCTTTAAGGTAATTCCTGGCTTTAAGAATTCAATCGCTTTTTTATTAACATCAAGTACAACTTCATAAACTTCCTTTTGTCTAGGGTTAAATTTTCCATTAGCTGGATAAACTCTAGTAATATCTGAGCAATAATGATTGTATTCAACACCTAAATCAAATAATACCAAATCACCATCATTAATCTTTGAATCATTATCGATATAATGAAGTGTTGTTGCATTCTTACCACCAGCAGCTATCGTGTCAAATGAAGTATTTGTACGGTGCATATTGAGCACATAATTAAACTCAGCTTGCAATTGATATTCAAACTTAGTAGGTGCCATTTTATGCATAATCTGATTTAAGCCTTCTTCAGTAATTGATAAAGCTTTCTTCACTTGAGTGATTTCATAATCATCTTTAACTGTTCTAAGCTCAGCAAGCATCATTTGATTGGTCTTTAATAAAACATGTGGGTATAGTGTTTTTAAATACTGGCTATAGCGTATTGCTTTTGTGTCTTCAGTATGTTCATTCAAACGCTCCAAATCAAGATAAATAGTTTCGATGAAGCCAAAAAGTGCGCGTCTTGAGGTTGATAAAAGCTGAGCGATAAAAGTATCTAGTGTTGAAATATCTCTAATGTCAGTGACTTCAACTTCGGATACATCTGAGGCTTCACCAAAGGTATAGCCTGCGCCATCCCATAATGCCTTGACAGGGTCTACTGGCTCAATAAATAAATAAGCCTTCGATTCACTATCTCCTTTAGCAAGTAATAAGACTACGTTTTCTTGATCAAGTCCTGTCAAATAGAAAAAGTTTCTATTGACTGAAAATAAATAATGTTGATCACTAGATTTTTGAGGTGCTTTGCCTGAGAAAAATAGGGATAAAGTACGTGGAGCTACACCTTCTAAATATGATAATCTTCTTTCCTTAAACATATAGTTCCTCCTTATAAAGATTCGATTTCTAGTTTTATTTGTTCGGACAAAATCTGAATAAAGCTCATAGCTTCATCCATTGACTTTCCCTTTGTTCCAAAATAGATTTTCATTTTTGGTTCTGTACCACTTGGTCTAAATACAATCCATGTATGATCTTCATAGTAATATTTCAATACATTCGATTTAGGGTAGTCTAGTTCTTTCTCTACGCCATTTTCAACATGAATTCCATATTCGATATCATCATAGGATAAAAGCTTCTTACCCTTGATTTTTGGTGGGTTTTTTCGATAATAACTCATCAATTGATTGATTTTTTCTAATCCTGATAAACCAAGTAGAGTGATACTTTTTGTGTATTCATAATAATATCCATATTGCTTATAAATTTCATTTAAATAATCCACTAAAGTCATTTGATTCATCTTGCAGTAATTTCCTATCTCTGCTAAAAGATAAACCGCTTGAACAGCATCTTTATCGCGCACAAAATCACTGACGAGTGAGCCATAGGATTCTTCTGCACCAAATACATAGGTTCCTTTATCTAAATTCTTTTCTGCCTTTTCACCGATAAACTTAAAACCAGTTAATGTCGTTTCTACAGTCATGGAATAAGATTTAGCAATGACTTCAATTAAGTCTGAGGTTACATTGGTTTTGTATACAAAGCCTTTTTTAGGAAGTATTCCTTTTTTCTTTTTTTGAGAAAGGATGTAATAAAGTTCGATGACAGCGGTTTGGTTACCAGATAGTAGTTCATATTGATTTTCATGCTTGACTGCAATTCCAAGTCGATCTGCATCTGGGTCTGTGACCATTACAATTTCTGCATGGATTTCTTTAGCATATCGAATGGTTTCTATATAGGCATCAGCTTCTTCTGGATTGGATGACAAGGTATTTGAAAATGCTGGGTCAACAATCATTTGTGGCGCATATGGGTAAACATCATAGCCCTTACTTTTGAGAAATGCAGGAATGATTGGTCCACCAGTTCCATGAAGTGGAGAATAAACTATCTTAACTTTTTTTTCAACATCCAATATAGAAATCTTTTCGACTTCTTCTAAATAGATTTGATCGAATTGTTCATCGATATAGGTGATGAAATCATTATCAACATAATCGATTTCAAAAGGATTATCAATTTTTGAAATTTCTTCGATAACTTGTTCAGCATCTAAGGGATTGAGCTGTGCACCTGTCTCATCATATGCCTTATAGCCATTATACGTTTTAGGATTATGAGATGCTGTAATCATGATTCCACCAGATGCTTTAAAATAACGAACAGCAAAGGATAGCATCGGTGTAGGTCTTAAACTCTGATATAAATACGATTTAATCCCCTTCGCAGCCAAAACCATTGCTGCTTCTTTTGCAAATTCCTTGGAGTAGTGTCTATTATCATAAGCAATAGCAACACCACTAGTTTTACTATTCTTTAATAAATAATTAGCGAACCCTAAGGTCGCTTTTCTAATCGTATAAACATTGACACGATTGGTACCAACACCCATTAAACCTCTGAGTCCACCTGTGCCAAAAGAAAGGTCATTATAAAAAACCTCTTCGATTTGTTCTTCATTTAATTGGATTAGCTCTTCTAATAAATTTGGATCAAGATCCTTTTGATTGAGCCAAAATTGGTATCTTTTTTCATAAGACATAAATTATCACCTGTAGTTATTATATAATATTATTTTAAAAAATAAAAAAAATAACCAGAATTTACTGGTTATTTACTCTTGTTTTCATTGCGGTTAAAGATCGATAGCAGTCCTTTTAGGACTAAATCAGGATCACGTGTTAAAGGATGCTTACAAAGTGGTGCAATCGTTTGGGATAATCCTCCGGTTAAGATCACATCAAAAGCCTCTTTAACCTCATCACGAATGCGTTCAATCAAGCCATCAACTTGTGCTGCAACTCCATAGGTCACACCAGATTGCATACATGCTATTGTGTTTGTACCCAATACCTTTTTTGGGACTTCGATATCGATATCTGGTAGTAATGCAGTATTTCCTACAAGTGCTTTAATTGATATTCCAACACCTGGAGTGATGATGACTCCAAGAATGGTTTTATTTTTGATGTAAATATATTTAATTGCAGTACCTAAGTCTACAACTAAAATAGGTGAAGCAATAGATTCGACTGCGACCGCACTACAAATCAAATCCGCACCAACTTCTCTTGGATGGTCTGTTTTGACATTCAATCCTGTTTTGACACCAGGGCCAACAATTAATGGCTCGATTTTGAAATGCTTTGCAGCAATTTCCTTTAGCTTCTCAGTAATTCTTGGCACGACTGAAGAAATTGCGATGGATTTGATTTGACTCATATCGTATAAATTCTTAATCGATAGCCAGTATTCATCTGAGGTTTTTTGAACTTCAGTGTTCAATCTAAAGGTGTCTATAATGGTTGTTCCATCTGAAATACCGATTGAAATATTGGTATTTCCCACGTCAAAAAGTAGTATCATGTCATCACTCATTTCTATTGATTTTCTTTAAGTTGATGTAGTGCTAGTAATATTGGTGTGCCAATAAATGCTGCTAGAATAGCTTCGACAAGACCGTTAGTAACAGCGATTGAAACGACTAAACTAAATATTTGGTCAGAAGGAATCAATGTTAAAACTAGGTCTCTTTCGAAAACTACAAGTGCAGTTAAAACCAATACAGTATGAATAAACGTTGCTAGAATTAAAGTGGAAGGTATTAAAATTCTTTGATCACTTGTTTTCTTAATAAAAGCATAATATCCCGTAATAAAGCCAACATTGATGAACAGGAATAAGATAGTGATCAGATCAGCATTCCATCCAGAAAAGGTAATAATTGCTTGACCTGCATAATAAATACCGAATGAAGTGATTAAAGAAACTATTCCAAAGATATAGATATCTGCATGCTTCACCTTGGATTCTATGACTTTAAATAATTCAACGATATAGATTGCTGCTAAAACAAATAAGAGTCTAGGTAGCACTGATACCAATGGATTTACAAATGCAGTGTCTAGAGGACCTGTAGGTGTAAATGCGCGAATCAATGAACCAACTCCAAAGAATAAGGCAAGCGCTAGGCTATACTTCTTTGGCAATAAAAAAACACCAATTAATACAGGGATGTGAATTAATGTTAAAGCAGTTGCTCCAATGGTTATATAACCAATTTGAGGAACAAATGTCATCACAAGAATAATCGCTGCAAATACCGATGCAAGTGTTAAATCTCTAATACTGTCTCTTTCCATTTTTTTCTCCTTTTTAGGCCACTTCGGGTCCCATAAGTACTTTTATTATATAATGATTCAAACACTTAATCAACAAAATGATAAAAAAGAGAGATTAATCATGATCATATTTCTAAAAAAGTGTTAAGATTCTATTCTTTTCTATTCATTTTCGCAAAAAAAACAATCCGAAGATTGTTTTTTGGATCTAATCTATAAAAGGTCCCCATGGACTATTATCTGGGTCCGTATAAACACGCTTTCCACGGTTTAACTCGTCAATTGCAAGAATATCTTCTTTTGCTAAAACAATATCCTTAGATTTAAAGTTTTCTTCTATTCTTTCAGGTGTTACAGATTTAGGAATCATAATTACACCACGTGCAATTCCCCATGCAAAGATGATTTGTGGGATAGATGCATTGTATTTTTTAGCGATTTCTCCGATTGCTTCTCCCCAAATACCTTCAAATACGCCACCTTTCATTAAAGGACCATAAGATTCAATAGCAATGCCTTCTGAATCTAAGTACTTCTTTAAAGGTGCTTGTGATAAACCAGGATGCAATTCAACCTGGTTGACCATTGGTTTAATAGTCGCTGTTTCAAAGAGGTCAGTTAAATGAGATCTTGTGAAATTCGATACACCAATAGCTCTTACCTTCTTTTCTAGATAGAGCGTTTCAAAGAATGACCAAGTTTGTTGATTGATCTCTTTATTCTGATTTGGCCAGTGAATTAAATAGAGATCGACATAATCGGTTTGAAGCTTTGCTAAAGATTCTTCAAATTGTGCTCTCATTTTAGGTATTGTTGAGTGTCCACGTTGTTTGGTGGTAATGAAGATCTCTTTTCTAGGTATTTTAGAATCTTTGATAGCCTGTCCTACGGATTCTTCATTTTTATACATTTGTGCAGTATCGATATGACGGTAGCCAACATGTAGAGCATGAAGGACTGTATCATAAGCACTTTTACCATCAGCAACTAGGAAAGTTCCTAGTCCTATCATCGGCATTTCAACACCGTTTGCTAATTTTTTGTTCATGAGTTACTCTCCTTTAATTTGATAATTAAATCTGGGGTAAGTGTTTCTAGAACCTTAAATAACATTTTTCTTGCTGCATCTAAGTCTCTTAAGTCCATCATTGCTGCTGTAGAATGAATATATCTTGCAGGTAAACCAATTGTCGTTGCTAAAACTCCACGGTTTAGATCTAATGCTTTTGCTGCATCTGTTCCTCCCATCGATACGAAATATTGATGGGCAATTCTATGCTTTTTAGCAAGCTTGATAAAAAAATCAAGTAAGCCTTGATGCATAACATTTCTTGGATCATACATTCTAAGTAAAAATCCTTTTCCTAAGCCACCAAGTGCATCTTTATCAAGAGCATCATTGACTGGAGATGCATCCAAGGCAAGGAAGACATCAGGATTGAAAAAGTTGACGGAAGTTTCTGCACCACGAAGTCCAACTTCTTCTTGAACTGTCGATCCACAAATAAGTGTAAAGGGTAATTCGATATCATTAAATTTTTGAATGGTTTCCAAAGCGAGTGCACATCCATAGCGATTATCGATTGCTTTCGAGATAACACGGTTAGGATTTTTAGTATAAGCGAATGGATTGTCATATAAGACCATATCGCCTAGAGCGACACCATAAGAGATGACCTCTTCTTTTGAAGATGCTCCAATATCCAAAACCAGTTCTTGAAAAGTAGTGTTTTGTTCTTTCTTTAGGTGAGGTGGAATTGCTCCAATCACACCTTTAATCACACCATTTTTAGTATGAATATTTAAAACTTGAGAAATAAAAACCTCTCCGTTTAATCCACCGATTGGTTGAACCTTTAGCATACCAAGTTCAGTGATACCAACGACGATTAATCCAACCTCATCCATATGTCCTGCAACCATAACAACTGGTGCATTCAGTAATTTCGATTTTTTTACTGCGAAAATTGAACCTAAGCGATCAGTTTCAATTGAAAAATTTGGGAATTTCTCCATATAGCTTTTCATATAAGCTCTAATATCTTTTTCATAACCACTTGTACCTTCAAGATCAAATAAGTCCTTATAAACCTTCTTTAACATGTTTTTCTACCTTTCCAATGAGCTGATAGATGGGTCCAATTGCTCTTTTTTTAATTTCATATTCTGTCATATATGCTGAAGCACTTAAATTGTT